>VXWX01000077.1 GCA_009835735.1 Acidimicrobiaceae bacterium | reverse complement strand
GTTCGACGAGAGCGTCGGCGACCAGATCACCGAGACCAACGACCGGATCACCAGGCTCGACACCGAACACGACGCTCGGTTCACCAGGCTGGAGGAGAATCAGCAGCAGCTCGCCGTGATGCTGGCGGCACTCACCGCCGAGTTCTCAGCATTCCGGGAGGAGGTCTACGCCCGGTTCGAGGCCATCGAAGCAAGGCTCACCAGGCTGGAGGAGAACCAGCAGGAGATCGCCGTGACGCTGGCGAGGCTGGTGGCGCTGGTCGAAGCTCACTACGAGGTGCCGGCCATCGCTTCGGGCTAGCGGAGCTACTTCGTGGAGGCGCCGCGTGATCTGATCCACATTATGATGCTATTGTTTGATTTGAGGCATCTATCGGATCGTGCAAACAATATTCACATAGTTGCACATAAGCCGCTCCGGCTGCGTCGCGAACCGCATTTCTTACTCATGCGGGTTCTGTCAGCACGTAGTGCGAGCCGCGTTTGGATCCCCGCATCTCCAGCACGCCGTCGGCTACCAGACCACGAAGCAGGTGCACGGCCCCCTGCCGGGGCAGCCCCAACTCCTGCCGCACCATCGCGTTGGTGATGGGTCCCCTCCCAGCCATGTCCAGGACGGCTGATCTCTGCCCTGCCCGGTCCAATCCGACCCACGCCGGACGTCCTAGGCCCGCCACAATGCGATAGCGGGCACCGCGCCGCCGGCCCTCCTGTTCCAGGAGTCCTGCGTCGCGCAGGCGCTGAAGACTCTGGCGAGCCTCTCCGCTGTCGACGCTCAGCAATGCGCGAACATCGGAGTTGGCGAGTTCCGCGCCGCGCGCGGCTTCGATGAGCACGCGCCGGTCCCCGGGAAGAAGTTCGGCTCGTTCCTCCAATTCGCGCGCCCAGGCGCGTTCCTCGGGTGAGACTGGGCTCTCGACGGGAAGCCGAACCGTGATGTGCCCCTGCGGCTGCTCTGCGAAGCTCGGCTCGGCTCGAAGGTCTTGGGCCATCTCTTCGAGGACGACTCCGATCCCTCGGCCCGCATCCTCGGCCAGTCCGAACGCTCGAAGCGCCTGGATCACACGTCGGTTTCTGGCCGCGTGAGCGTTGCGGAGGTTCTTGCTCGTCACTGGTGCAACGAACCCGCCGGGCGAGATGACCGCAACCTCGCGCGGAGAGACGCGAACCTCCACTGCCGAACCTGAGAGTTGGTAGTCACGGTGAGCAACCGCGTTGGCTATCACCTCCCTGAGCGCTCTGACCGGGAGCCGCCTCAGCTCATGGCGCTTGCGGCCAACAACAATGAGATCGAAGCCCAGTTCATTGTCGATCCACGCCGTCGCCGCATCCACCTGCTGGGCCGGAGTACCGTCGAATACGACTCGCCGGTCGTGCTCGGCTCCGTCCTCCCGAAAGCGGAACACCTCGACGAAGCACTTGCCGAACTCAGCCGGAGCACCAGACACGAGGAAGAGGGCTCCCGCCTTCGTAAGCATTGCCTTGCCGCCGCGGTGCACGACCATGCCGCGCTCCTCCAGGGCGTCGGCTAGATCCTGCTCGGACATGCTCGAACCGATCTCGAGCGCCCTGCAGAGCTGTTCCAACAGGTCAGGATCGGCCTCCGCAAGACTCCACCGGGAGAGTCCGCTGTCAAAGCTGTCCTGTACCCGCTGCGACATCAACTCGACGAGGGCGGCACCAGTGAGAGGCAGATTCTGTTTGCCCATGCGAATGAGGGCCGTGCCGTCGGAGGTCTGTGCCACGCCCTCCAGACGGCGCTCCACCGACACGACTGTGATCGCCACCCCCTCAACCGTCAGTTCGTGCAGCTCGATGCTTCCCGGTGACTCGACATGGTTCACGATCGCCCACAGACGCTTCTCAAGATCGGCGTCGAGTGGCCTTCCCGTCCCCGTCGGCCGGCCTCGGTCGTCCACGCCAATCATGAGAACGCCGCCATCGGCATTCGAGAACGCCACGATGGCCTTCTGAATGCGATCGCTGCTGACTCCCTGTTTCCATTCGACGTAGCTGCTCTCGCTGGGGAACGCCAACGTGAACTCGGCCAGCGTCATAGAAGATGGCCTAATGGTGCTCTCTGGATGGCACGGAGGATATGAAGACTTTGTGACATTATTGGACACTGAAGCCACGAGCTAACAATATCAACATAAAATGCCATAACGGGCGCACACGATTTCTTGGCAGCCGGATGGACCAAGTTCAGAGGCAATGCCATTACGGCGTGAGTTGTTGCCCCCTTCAAAGTTGCGCAACAGTCGCTTCTCGGCGTTTGCGAACCCTGCTCAGGCTGCTTCGGCGTTGCCGTCTCCGGCATCCTGGTGGGGCGGGGGCGAGATCCTCAGGTAGCCCTCCATGCGGGCCAGACGCTCGCGTGCGTCCGCCAGGCTGCCACTGAGCTCCGCGTGGCTCGCCGCCAGCATGTCCTGGGTCTTCTCGATCAGCCTGCGGTTCTCCCTGATCAGGTCGCGGCTCTCCTGGCTGGACTTCTCGATCAGGTCGCGGGCCTCGACGCAGGACTCCTCGATGAGGTCGCGGTTCTTGACGCTGTCGAGATGCTGGTACCTCGCCAACGCCGTGACGCACAGCAGCATCGGGCCCAGCACCGCGACGATGATTGGCCAGAGATCCGACAACGTGACCGCCTCCATGGCTCGACGCTAGCTGTTCATAGAACATGATGCAACTTCATGTATAATGAAGCTCCTTGTGCTCAGCTGCGACACCGACTCCACACACCGCCACACGGTTGAACCCCTGGGATCCGGGTGCTGGCTGTGCTTCGCGGCGGCCAACCCGAGCTTGCCAAATCGCAGCAAAAAGCACAGGTCAGAGGGGGTGCATGGGTTCCCTATGGGCCACTTGCCCCCGGCTTGTCCCTCAATACGCTGCATCGCGTGTTCGCCGGTCGCTGCCCGACTCATGAGGAACCTCTTACAGCTCGACGATCCTGTACATGTCTAGAGATGATTGTCGGCGAGCGGCCCACGGCCCGACAAGCGCCCCCCAGACGACTGCCCGCGCCACCGCGAGCCAGCACGGCGGCTCCTGCCCACCGTGAACTCGACCTCCGTGGTCGCACCGGGGAGGTGTGAACCGCTCGGGTTGGGCAGTGCTCGCCACGGGTGCCTTGGTCGCGTCGCTCCTCGCGGTTGGGGCGAGCCCAGCAGCTGCGATCGACGACGATTCGAGGCCCAACGCGGCGGCGGCAACGTTCGCGTGCGTGGGCGACGCCACGGGCGACATGATGTTCTCGGACGTGTCCGAGATGCACGCCTTCCGGGCCGACATCAACTGTTTGGCCTACTACGGGGTGACCATCGGTTACGGCGACGGCACCTTCCGGCCCAACGCTGATGTGTCCAACGAAGAGATGATCCTGTTCATGGAGCGGTCCGCTGCTGCCGCCGGCGCCGACGCCGAGGCGGTCGTGGGCGACTTCGCCATGAGCGGTTCGGATCCGGTGCACCGCGGCGACATGGCGCTGCTGATCGCCAGGCTGCTCGTGGCGGCGACCACCGCTGAGTCGCCCCGCAACGTCACGAACAACGCCGACGGCACGTTCGCGGTCAGCGGTGTGGACGCAGACGATTGGGACTACTTCGCTGACTCCCGCAGCTCGCAGAACCGCGTCCACGACAGCGCCGCCAGCGCTCTGTACGAGCTGGACGTGGCCAACGGAACTGGCGGGGGCAACTTCTCGCCGAGTTCCACGGTGAGCCGTGGTGCGATGGCTGCCTTCATCACTAGGGCGCTGGCTCACACCTCCGCCCGTCCCGAGGGCGTGACCATCCAGTCCGACGAGCCTGGTGGCGTGATCATCTCGGTCCGTGACGCCAACTTCCATCCGGTGGCCAACGCGGCGGTCGATACGTTCTCAGCCGCTGCGAACAAGGTCGACGAGGCCTTCAACGAGGACGGCAGCTGCTACGAGCCACGCCTCACCGGCGTGGGCGGCAACGCCAATGTGTGCGAGATCGACGCTCTCGACGCGGTGACCGGCCTCAGCGGTGACTACGACCCCGGCACGATCAGCGTGAACGTGAAGGCGGGCGGCACCACAGTGTGGGCTTGGACCGGAGAGAACGGCGACGAGGTTGAGGACGGCGGCGAAGGGCTCGCCAGCATCAACCTCACTGAGACGGCTCCTGTGTCGGCCGACTCTGCCAAGGTCACGACCGACATACCCATGGGTGTAGACCGGATTCACTTCGGTGATACCGTCACCGTGACGATCCAGTTGGTCGGAGCCATGGATGCCGATGCTGTGCGAGATGACGGCGGTAACAGCTACAGGGTCGTTACGAATCGCAACACCGACAGGAACATCGAGAATGATGACGGTGATCCGACTGCAGCTGACGCCACGCAGGATGTGTCGACGCAGGTGCTTGAGGTTGACGCCAGCGGCAAGGTCACGTTCACCATCACGGCTTCCGACCCGGATCCCACTGACCGCAACAATGCAGATGGGACCTCCGGAGAATCGGACACCTTCAAGATTGACCGGGTGAGGGTCACCTACACAATCACGACGGTGAGCGGCGGACAGGACGTCGACAACGACATCTCGTCCACCACCGCGGGCGCGCAGACGATCACGTTCTCCGACGCTCGGGCTCGGGCCGTGCCGGACGGTGCGACCATTACACCCACGGTCGACTTCCTCACTCGACCCATGAACGGGTCGGCCAGCAACGTGGTCACCGTGACGGTGGTCGATCAGTACGGCAAGGGCATCCGCGGCCATTCGGTGAGGCTGAGCTCGACCCACACTCCGGCTGGTGAGAGAAGCTCGACCTTCCCGGTTGCCCGTTCGACCGACTCTTCCGGCTCGGTCCGCATCGGATATACCTACATGGGAGCGGGTTCAGTCGAGGCGCTTGTTGCCAACACGAGCGTGATCACCGATCCGAACAACACTCCGAACGACCTCACTGATGACACTGAGACGCTCACCCCGATCGCGGGTGGCACGAAGGACTTCTACTGGGCAGCACCGGCAGGCACGACCGGCGCTACTGGACAGGTTCTCGCATCCAACATCGAGCGGAAGACGATCATCGTTGCAGGCACCGACGGTCCGCAGTTGGTCCTCTACGACGACAACGACCAGTACTCCGTGGGAGCATCCGGCTCTGAGGAGCTCACGAGCATGGCTGCCTTCGAGGAGGCGCTCGCGGCCGACGAGTCCAACAACGACACGGTCGTGGTGTCCTCGTACGACGCCACCGACTCCGGTGATGTCGCCAGGTTCGTGCTGACCGTGGTGGCCAACACCTAACCCTTAAGGCGGGCGAGGCTCCGGGCTCATAGGGCCCGGGGCCAAACCTCCCGCCTGATTTCAACACCAACCCAGAGGAGGCCCCGGCACTATCGCCGGGGCCTCCTCGCGTCACCTCGCCAGCGGCTCCAGGCGATGCGCCCCTCGTGCATTCGCAGGCAGGCGACTAGCCTTGACCGCAGGTGTTCCAGCCACCCGCGAAGGAGGACCCCATGCCTCAGCTAGTGACGAAGCGGCGTTCGGGCACGTCGATCCTTGCCGCGGGCGCGCTGGTCGCCTCGCTCGTCGCCGTTGGAGCGCGTCCGGCAGGAGCGGTCGAGACCGTCGCCGACCATGCGACTCCAGTCACCGCATGCATTGGTGACGCCACTGAGGACTGGATGTTCGATGACGTGTCCCAGGGGCATTACTTCCGGGGTGCTATCAACTGCCTGGCCTACTACGGCGTGACCATCGGCTACGGCGACGGCACGTTCCGGCCCAGCCGGAACGTGTCCCGGTTCGAGATGGTGCTGTTCATGGAACGATCGGCCCGCGCCGCCGGGGCAGACCCCGCAGACGTGGTTCAGGACTTCGCCGCGACGGGCTCCGACCCCGTGAACCGGGCCGACATGGCGCTGCTGATCGCCCGGCTGCTCGCCTCGGCAACCGACAACGACTCCCGCGTGAACGTGGTGCTGAGATCCGACGGCATTTTCACCGTCGGCGGGACCGAACCCGACGACGCGTTCATCGACTCGCGCCAGAGTCAGCCCCTCACCAAGGACAGCGCGGCCAGCGCCCTGTTCGAGCTGGGTGTGGCCAAAGGCACCGGGGGCGGCAACTTCTCACCGGAAGGGCACGTGACCCGCGGGGAGATGGCCGCCTTCATCACCCGCGCCCTGGCCCACACCACGGCCCGTCCCGAGGGCGTGACGATCCAGCAGTACCTGCCCGGAGAGGTGACCGTGTCGGTCCGCAACGAGGTCTTCGCTCCGGTCGTCAACGCAACCATCGACGCCTTCTCGATCGCCTCGCGGGATGCTCACCGGGCCTTCCGTAGCGACGGTTCGTGCAGCACCCTCGTGAACGACGAGACGGGCAGCCGATCCTGCGAGATAGATGTTCTCGACCCGGTGACCGGACCCGACGGGGACTTCACGATCAGCCTCGGCCCCACCGACGAGCAGGAGCTGACCGTCTGGGCCTGGACAGGAGCACTCGGCGACGTGGTCCGCAGCGGCGACGTCCGGCTCGTCAGCGTCGAGGTGAGCACTCAGGGCGTGGAGGCGACCGGCGCGAAGGTCAGCAACAGCCTGCCCGAGAATGCGACCCATGTCCGTTTCGGCAGTACCGTCACCGTAACCGTCCAGCTGGTCGGCGTGAACGGGTTGCGAGCGGTTCCGCCGGAGGACGGCGCCTCCTACACGATCAGGAAGGAGGCCTTCCGCAGCATCGACGCTCCGGCCACCCCCAGCAGCAACCTCTGGCAGAGGAGCACCGAGGTTGTCGAGGTGGACGACACCGGCAAGATCGAGTTCACCCTCGATGGGGTCGATCCAGAGTCCAACGACACCGGTGACACCGCCGACGACGAGATCCTGTGGCGCTACACCGTCACCCCATTCGGAGACAGCCCAGAGTTCGACGAGCCGGTGGAGAATGTGGAGGTCGTCTTCACCGACGCCGATCCGGAGGCGACCACAATCGACCTGGCCACCCAGGTCACGTACCTGCGGGCTGCAAGGTCGAGTACGCGGCCCGCCAACAATGTAGTGATCGCTACCGTCACCGATCAATACGGCCAGCCCTTCAGGGGTGCCAGCGTGACGCTCGAGAGCACCAGCCACGCCGGGCTCTTCGAGTACTCCGGACCTGTGACCACAGGCTCGTCGGGGACAGCCCGGATTGGCTACTCCCACTCCGGCACTCAAGGCACTCGTGAGACCCTGACCGCCTCCGTCGGGAGCGCCACCGACACCGTTGACTTCCTGTGGGCCGTCGATCCTCCGCCCGATGTCGAAGCGACAACTGGCGGCGGGAGATATGAGGTGCTCGCCGCCGACCCCCAGCGCAACGAGGTCGTCGTCGATCTGATCGCCGGCTTCGGGACCGCGACAGTGGTCGTCTACGACGGCAACGATCGGTTCCGTCTCGACGGCACGGTTGTGTCGCTGAGCGTCTTCGAGAGCGTGCTCGCCAACGAGTTGGACGACGAGGCCAGCATCCTGCTGCTCGGCTGGTCGTCGCGCGATCCCGACAACCAAGCCGATCGCACCGACTGGTTCCTCACCAGCTAGCCCCCCGGATCGTCGCCCCCCTAGGCGGCCTCCGTCACGGCCGGTCGGCCGCTCCAACCCGGAAAGGCGCTCAGGACCGCTTCTCCGTCAGGATGAGGCCCCAAGAGAAGTCATACTTGGTGGTCTCGTCGTCGTCGGTGTCGGCATCGTTGGGTGTGACGGAGTTGTCGGCCATGTAGGCGCGGACCCTGATCTGGCCGCTCGTGGGCAGGCGCCCGGGCACGTTCGCGATCTCGACATCGGCTGGCCCTGCTTCCCTGAACAGCGCCCCTGTGGCCGGCAGGGTGCCACTCTCCAGCTTCAGGGCGTTGACTGCGTGGGTCTTCCACGCGCTGCTCGAGTTCTCCCGGTACTCGACCTGGATCCGTATCACCGGCTCGTTGCCGGCGACGGCGGTTTCCTGATCGTGGTCTGCTGCTGCCTTGGTGGCCTCCAGCGTGAACACGGCTTCGTACAAGCCTGCCGGGAGGCTGAACGAGCGGGTGTGGTGTTGGGTGCCCCTGGTGGTGAATGTCCGCGGCGGTACCGTCGTGGGTGTCGGCTGGTTCCCGAACCCGGCGTTTGGGTCTTGTGTTTGGACGGACCCGCTCTCCAGCGCTCGGACCCGATTCTCCAGAGGCCTGATCACGTTGTTCTGGTAGCGGTAGAGGAACGTCACCGACTGGGCTCTGTTCACTGCCGTCTCGGGGCAGAAGTACGTGCCGTCGAGACATCCAAACGTGATGTTGTTCTGGACGGCCCACTGCACCGCGTCGCCGGCGTAATGGTTGGCAGGCACGTCACGGAACGTGCCGATCCCCTGTGCGAGCGCCACGGCTGCCGCCGTCAACGCAACAGCCGCGGCGACCACCCCAACGGCCAGCCGGGACGCGCGCCGCTGCCACACACGCCGCAGGCGTCCATCTCGCCCGCGGCGACCGCCCTGACGGTCATCGGAGCTGTGCGCCTCGGGTTCGTGGGAGGAGGGTGTCGTGGTCATGGCCGTTGTCCTCTCCTTGGTTGTGGATATAAGGGTAGCTAGCGGTCCGCACCAGACCACTACCACCGCACCGCGGCTAGACCCGCTGGCTGGAATGAGGGAGCCTCGGTTTGTCCCTCAGTTCTGTAACGGATTGCCTGCATCGGCCTGGAGGCTGCAGTCCCGGCCTTCGGTAGCGCACCCCTCGTGACGTCGGCGTTTGCGATGCGCGAGCCAGCTATCGCCCCCGGGTCGGCGCGGCTGGAGTGCCCCGTGTGGCCTCAAACGAAATGGGTTATATAGGTATGTGACCCTAGAACCCGGTGACGGGTTGGGCAGTGCTCGCCACGGGTGCCTTGGTCGCGTCGCTCCTCGCGGTTGGGGCGAGCCCAGCAGCTGCGATCGACGACGATTCGAGGCCCAACGCGGCGGCGGCAACGTTCGCGTGCGTGGGCGACGCCACGGGCGACATGATGTTCTCGGACGTGTCCGAGATGCACGCCTTCCGGGCCGACATCAACTGTTTGGCCTACTACGGGGTGACCATCGGTTACGGCGACGGCACCTTCCGGCCCAACGCTGACGTGTCCAGAGAAGAGATGGTCCTGTTCATGGAGCGGTCGGCTGCTGTCGCCGGTGCCGACGCTGACGATGTCGTGGGCGACTTCGCCACGACCGGCTCGGACCCGGTGCACCGCGGCGACATGGCGCTGCTCATCGCGAGACTGCTCGACGCGGCGACCGACACCGTCGGTACGGACGACGACGGCACGTTCACGGTCAAGGACGTGACCGGCGATGATTGGGACTACTTCGCCGACTCCCGCCGTCTGCAGAACCGCGTCCACGACAGCGCCGCCAGCGCGCTGTATGAGTTGGGCGTGGCCAAGGGAACCGGCATGGGCTACTTCTCGCCGGCCTCCACGGTGAGCCGTGGTGCGATGGCTGCCTTCATCACTCGGGCACTGGCGCACACCAGCGCCCGTCCCGAAGGCGTGACCATCCAGTCGGACGAAGTTGGTGGGGTGCTCATCTCAGTCCGTGACGCCAACTTCCAGCCGGTGGCCAATGCGCCGGTTGATGTCTTCGCGGCGGCTGCGAACAAGGTCGGAGAGGCCTTCAACGAGGACGGCACCTGCAACACGCCACGCTTCCTCAACCCGGCGGTAGGTGGCAACGCCGATGAGTGCGAGATCGATGCACTCGACGCTGGTACCAACCTCAGCGGTGACTACGACCCCGGCACGATCCCCGTGGACCCGAAGGTGGGCGGCACCACCGTGTGGGCTTGGACCGGAGAGCAGGGCGACAAGGTCGAGGACGGCGGCGAGGGGCTCGCCAGCATCAACCTCACCGACCCGGGCACGGTGACGGCCACTGGCACCAAGGTCACTCACGACCTGGGCAGGGGTGTAACCCGTGCTCACTTCGGTAGCACCGTGACCGTCACAATCCAGTTGGTCGGCGCCGGCAATAAGGATGCCGTGCGAGATGCCGCCGGTAACAGCTATACGGTCGTCACTTGGCGTGACAGCGAATCGGACGTCGCGACAAGTGATGCGGTGCCAACTGTGGATGACACCACCAATCCGGACTCGAAGCAAACCCGTACGCTCAAGGTTGACGCCAGCGGCAAGGTCACGTTTACGATCACAGCCTCCGATCCTGATACCACTGACCGGAACAACCCGCCTGGTGACAGCACTGCTACTCCGGCGGTGCCCGACAAGACTGACCGGGTGCACGTCGCCTACTCAGTAACGCCGACATCCGGCGGGCGTGCGCTCCTCACGGGCGCCGATGCGACCGCCACGGGCTCCTCGGGCACAGGGACGATCACGTTCTCCGACGAGCGGGGAGAGTTCGTCGCTGCATCCACATCCGTGACGCTCACGGCCGACTTCCTCACTCGACCCATGAGCGGCTCGGCCAGCAACGTGGTCACCGTGACGGTGGTCGATCAGTTCGGCGACGGCGTGCGCGGCCATCTGGTGAGGCTGAGTTCGACTCATGCTCCAGCTACTACACCTCCCTCTTCCGTCGCCAACGCGTCGACCTTCCCGGTTGCCCGCGAGACTGACTCCTCTGGCTCAGTCCGCATCGGGTACACCTACAGGGGCGGGGGCTCAACGGAGACGATCCAGGCGAACACGGCCGCCGACAAGACGGCCGCGGCAGGGCTCACCCCGATCGGCAGCACGAAGAACTTCTACTGGGCAGCACCAGCGGCAGGCCCGGCCGTCGGTGGTACATCAGCAGCAGATGGAGGGGTTGTAGCGGTCGACCTTGATCGGAACATGATCGTCGTCGCCGACAGCACGAACGGTCCGCAGTTGGTCGTCTACGACGACAACGACCAGTACTCCGTAGGACCGTCCGGCTCCCTGGAGTTCACGAGCATGGCTGCCTTCGAGGAGGCGCTCGCAGCCGACGGAGCGGGTGGGACCGCCCGGGACGACACGGTCGAGGTGTCCTCGTACGATGGCACCGATTCCGGTGATGTCGCCAGGTTCGTGCTGACCGTCAACTAACCCTTAAGGCGGGCGCGGCTGCGGGCTCGTAGGCCCGGGGCCATCCCTCCCGCCCAAATACATCCACCAACCCAGAGGAGGCCCCGGCACATCGCCGGGGCCTCCTCGCGTTCCCTCGTCTCCAAGACGGGTCAACCTGACCAGCCAACAGGTCGAAGCGCTTGTTGGCTCAGGCTGCTGTGGCGTTGCCGTCTTCGTCCCCGGTCCTTGGTGGCGCGGGTGAGATCCTCGAGTAGCCCTCTTTGCGGGCCAGACGCTCGTGTGCGGCCGCCAGACTGCCGCTGAGTTCCGTGTGGCTCACCGTCGTCGCGCTCTTCGCGATCGGCCTGCGGTTCTCCTGGTTGGACTTCTCGATCTGGTCGCGGGTCTCGTCCCGAGTCCCGAGCCGCTCGTGTCGAGCAGCCGCACAGGAGAGCGAGCTGCCGATGCACGGACGCGAGGAGGCCCCGGCGATAGTGCCGGGGCCTCCTCTGGGTTGGTGGTTCTATCAGGCGGGAGGGATTGCCCCGGACCTCATGAGCCCGGAGCCGCGCCCGCTCTAAGGGTTAGGGGACCTGCGTCACCGTGAACCTGGCGACAACACTCGCATCCGTGGGATTGTACGCCTGCGCTCCGACCGTGTCGTTGTTGGTGGGATCCGGCCTGGCGAGCGCCTCTTCGAAGGCCGCCAAAGTGGCGTTACTCCCATCGACGACAAACTGGTCGTTGTCGTCGTAGACGAGCAACTGCGGAGCCTCAGTAGCGCTGCCTCCGATTACCACAATGTTCTTCTCCACGTCAACTGCGCGGATATCAGCGGCGGTAACATCGCCCGCCGCCGTCGGCGTGGCCACCCAGTAGAACATCGCCGTGCCACCTGGGATCGCAGCCAAAGTAGAGGCATCGGTGACCGTCGTCGGGTCCTCCGCTTCCGTACGGGCGGTCAGGGTCTCTATCACGCCTGTGCCGTCGTAGCTGTACCCGATCCGGACGGTGCCGGAAGAGTCGGTCCGACGGGCACGACGCTGACCCAACGGGAAGGTCGAGTCGTCGCTACCCGTCAGCACCACCTCATGACCACGCACGCCGTTGCCGTACTGATCGAACACCTTCACGGTGACCACGTTGCTGGCAGAGCCGGTCCTGGGTGCCGCGAGGTACTTCACCGTTGGCGTTACCGAAGCACCCCTGAACACCGACGGGGCGTCCGAGAACCTGATCGTCTGCGAACCCGTGGTGGTGTGCGAGATGTCATCGTTAACCGCGTCAGTCCCAGCTGTGCCTCCCGCGATGGAGTAGGTCACTGTGACGTAATCGACAGTTGCATCGGCCTCGTCGTCCTGGTTGTTGGGATCGGGATCAGCAGCCGTGATCTCGAAGGTGCCCTTACCGCTGGCGTCAACCGTGACCGTCTTTGTCTCGACCGTCGTGCCGCCCGTCAGATCAGTCAGAGCACCAGGAGAACCGGCAGTACCGAGGCCGTCCAGGTTTCCGTCCGTCGAATTCGAATTCGTGACGGACGCACTACGTATCGTCACGGTATAGGTCGAACCGGCCGTAGGTGGCACAGCATTCGGACTGCCCGCACCAACTGCCGAAGTGCCCGGAACGTTGCCGACCAACTGGATCGTCACGGTCACGGTGGTGCCGAAGGGCACCCGCTCGATACCCATCGCACCACTACCGGGCCTGACCGCCGGATCGGCCGTGACCTTGGCGGCCGCGGCCGCCGTTGGAGCCGTCTCGGTGAGGCTGATGCTGGCAAGCCCTTCGGCGCCATCCTCGACCTTGTCACCGGAGTCTCCTGTCCAAGCAAACACCGTCCTGCCACCGGGCTGCACACCCAGAATCGCACCGGGGTCGTAGTCGCCGCTTAGGCCGGTCACAGCGTCGACCGCACCAATCTCGCACGGCGATGTGTCGCCACCCTCGCCCCTGAGGCGTGGCGTGTTGCAGCTGCCGTCTGCGTTGAAGGCCTCATCGAGCCTGGGAGTCGGAACTGAGAAGACATCGACCACCGCGTTGGCCAGCGGACGGAAGTTGGCGTCCCGAACCGAGACGATCACGCCACCAGGTTCGTCGGACTGGATGGTCACGCCCTCGGGACGGGCAGTGGTGTGAGCCAGCGCCCTAGTGATGAAGGCTGCCATCGCACCGCGGCTCACCGTGGAGGCCGGCGAGAAGTAGCCCATGCCGGTCCCCTTGGCCACGCCCAACTCATACAGCGCACTGGCGGCGCTGTCGTGGACGCGGTTCTGCGAGCGGCGGGAGTCAGCGAAGTAGTCCCAATCTTTATCCATCACGGTGCTGACCGCGAACGTGCCGTCAGCGTTGTTCGTGACGTTCGGGGTCGACTCCTTGGTGGTCGACGCCACGAGCAGCCTGGCGATGAGCAGCGCCATGTCGCCCCGGTGCACCGGGTCCGAACCGGTCATGGCGAAGTCGCCCACGACCGCCTCGGCGTCGGCACCGGCAGCCTCTGCGGCCCGCTCCATGAACAGGACCATCTCCTCGTTGGAGACATCAGCGTTGGGCCGGAAGGTGCCGTCGCCGTAGCCGACGGTCAAGCGGTAGTAGGCCAGACAGTTGATGTCGGCCCGGAAGGCGTGCCCCTCGGACACGTCCGAGAACATCATGTCGCCGGTGGCGTCGTCCACGCACGCGGACGTTGCAGCCGCCGCGTTGGGCTTCGACTTGTCGTCGAGCGCGACTGCCGGGCTCGTCCCGACCGCGAGGAGCGATGCGACCAAGGCGCCTGCGGCGAGCACTGCCCAACCCGAGCGCCGCTTCTTCACTAGCTGGGGCATCGGCCCCTCCTTTGCTTGTGCTTGGGGCACAGGCCCCTTCAAATGGGGCATGTGCCCCTCCTTTCTATACCTGTGTTCCATCTCTGGCAAGTTCGGCCCTGACGGACATGTACGCCTCGCACATGCAAACCGTCAGGGATGCAACCTGTACCACGCTACACGCGCTGTTCAACGGCCGCACCCCCTTCGATCGCTCGTCCGGGACGTTTGAAGAACCCTACCACGATGGTGGGGCCCGTGACGGGCCATGAGTGTAGCACGGCAGGCTGTTCAACGCGGTCAATCATCCTTGATCACATCCCAGTCTCGGCACGCAGCTACACCACTGCCCTGGACGCCGACAAACGGCGCCACTTCGTCGAACACGTCCCGACATCGTACTAGTAGGTATCGCGCGGAGCAACTACCCGTCACGGGGCACAAAGTAACGCGTGGACGCATGGCATATGGGTATTTCCCTAGGCATTTCCTGCCAGCCCTTGACAACGCTCTGCAAACGCTATTGCTGGCGCTATCCCCGGCACTACGGCCAGCCGTCGGGCGGAGCGTCCGGGAAGTCGGGCGGAGGGGGCGGGAACCACACGCCCTGGGGGCCGGCGGGCAGGTCGAGCTGGTCGAGCCAGTAGTTGCAGGCCCGCTCGGCCTCGACCAGCAGCTCCTTCTCGTCCACCAGCGTGGAGACGCCGTCGGCCACCACCAGCTGGCCGTCCACCAGCACATGGCGCACCATCGGACCATGGGTCTGATGCACCACCGCATGCAGCGGATCGAGCAGCGGGGCCTGGAGCAGCGAGCGGGCCGGGATCAGCACGATGTCGGCCGCGCAGCCCGTCGACAGCTCGCCGATCGGCACCCGGTAGCCGGCGGTGGCCGCGGTGAGGGTGTCGGCGGGGGCGGCCGCGTCGGGGAAGACCGCAGCCGCGCCCCGCCAGGTGGCCATCTGCAGCACGTCGCGTGACGACAGCACCGCAGGGTCACCAGAATGAAGAGACTGCATATGAAGCTCGGCCCGCATCTCCGAGAAGATGTCGGCCATCATGTCGACCCCCAGGGCCACGTTCACCCCGGCGGCCAGCAGGTCGGGCACCCGGGTCACGCCCTTGGCCAGCTTCATGTTGTTGGACGGGCAGTGGACGACGTGGGTGCCCCGGGCGGCCAGGAGCTCGATCTCGTCGTCGTCGAGGACCACGCAATGGGCCAGCACCGTGCGCTCGGTGAGGAAGCCGGCCCGGTCGAGGGCCTTGATGGGGGTTGTTTGGGCTTCCTGTAGCCAGGTTTCGCGCTCGGCTTGGGTTTCGGAGGCGTGGGTGTAGGTGCCGGCGCCTAGCTCCTCTGCCAGGGCCGCGCTTCGTTCGTACTCTTGGAGGGTGGCCTGGCGGATGCTGACCGGGGCCACGAACAGGCGCTCGGGGGTGGCGGTGGTGTTGGCCAGCAGGGCCCGGATGTTGGCGGCGGCCTGCTCGAACGTCTCGCACACCGGGGCGTAGGGGCGGGTCATGATGCCCCGGGCGTAGGCCCATCGGATCCCCGACAAGTCGTAGGCGTGGACGCAGGCCTCGTCCAGGTCGGGCTCGTGGAACGTGTAGGCGTGGTCGACGACGGTGGTGACGCCGCACTTCAGGCGCTGGAGGGTGCCCAGCAGCACGGCCAACTCGTACTCCGGGGGGCCCATGCGGGCCTGGGTGGCCCACTGGACCCGCAGGAACTCGTCGAGGGGGAGGCCCTCGGCTACGGGCAGGCCGGGGCCCAGGACCTGCAGGTGGTCGTGGACGTCGGCCATGCCTGGGACCGCGATCATGTGCTTGCCGTCGATGGTGATCGGCTTGTCCCGCTCGAGCAGGTCCCTGGCGGGCGGCGGGGCCGCGGCCAGCGGGGTGGTGTCGGCGTTGTCGGGGACGATGCCTGCGATCAGGCCGTCGCGTATGTATATGTGGCAGCGCAGGGGCTCCAGGTCGCGGCCCACCAGGGCGGTGACGTTGGTGATGGCGTTCACGGTCGGGGCCAAGAACCGTATGTTCGCACCATCGGGGAGCTTGCGGGGCTTAGGCGTGATGTCGTGGATGTTCTGAGGTACGTCGGTGGTCGGGCCGCCGCCGGCGTCACGAGGGGTGTCGGTGACGTCGCGGGGGCCGGTGGGGCCGGAGCCGGTCGGGCCGGGGCCGTCGGGGCCGGTCACGGTGGGGCCGGGGCCGGTCGG
>VXWX01000154.1:7331-16044 GCA_009835735.1 Acidimicrobiaceae bacterium | reverse complement strand
GTCGGGGCAGTAGCGGGTTCCGTCGCCGCATCCGGTGGTGACTTCGAGCTCGGCGAAGCGTTCGATGAAGTGGGCCTGGGGGTGGGTGACGCCGACGTCGGCGAAGCGGGTGGATGCGACTGGTTGGGGGTCTTCACCGTCGAGGACGCGCACGGTCCACACCGCCATGGTGGCGCGGTCCACAGGCACGTCGGGGCAGAATCCCTCTGCGCAGCCGGTGTCGGCGAACACGCCTTGGGCGTTGAGGGCGTCGATGGCGGGCTTGTGGACCCCGCCGGTCACGTCTGACAGATCCACCTGAGCCGCCGAGTCCGCGCTCGTAGTCGCAGTCGGCGCGGTCGTGGTCGTCGTTGAGGTCGTGGTGGTGGATGAGGAGGTGGTTGTGGTGGATGAGGTGGTTGTGGTGGCCTTGCCGGCGGCTTCGATGATCCAGGTGCCGTCGGGCTGTTTGGATGCCTTGAAGTTGTAGGTCACTCCGTTGATCGTGGTGTTGGTGGCATCGATGCCGGTTCCGGCTGTGAAGAACAGGAAGTGGCCGCGACCCGAGTCGTCTACCCAGAACTCCACGTTCGTTCCCGGATAGGTGCACCTCTCCCCAGGAGCGACCACCAGACCCTCATGGCAGTCACCTTGCTGTTGGGCCATTACAGCCCCAACAGCAAGAGCCAACGCTGCCGCAGCCCCCACCACCAGAAGCAGCCGCCCCAACCAAGCCACTACGGTATTGTAGTAGGAACAACTTATACGGATGGGTTGATGAGGCGACCTGGCACTCTGTCGGCGCTAGCCGTTCTTGCTGTCGCGTGCGCGGCTTGCGGCGGCGGCAGCGCTGACACGAGCAACGACGATGGAACGTCCGCTCCGGAGGCTGGGCCGGGCTCGACGACCGCCGTGGCGTCCAGTACCACGACAACAACGACGTCCACAACGACAACCACGTCCACGACTACGACCACGTCCACAACTACGACCACGTCCACGACTACGACCACCTCTACGACCACCACCACGACGGTTCCAGAGCCGGTGGTCACGGCACTCAACGCCACCGAGTTCCCCGCTTTCACCGAGATCGGCGCCACCGGGCAGGCTTCGATCGGCGCCACTTACTCCGATGGCCGCGTGGAGCCTGTCATGCCCGCTGACGTTCAGTGGCACACATCGGATCCCATGGTCGTCACCGTCACCGAGGGGATCGTCACCGCCACCGGCCCGGGCAACGCCACGATCACCGCACACTACGAAGAACGCCAGATCGCCATCCCCGCCACCGTGCGGATCGCCGTAGCTGACACTGCCACACTGCGGCTGCTGTACGCGGTGCCGTCAGACCGCGAGTTCCGTGACGACTACAGCGAGTTCTTCCGACATGTCGTCACTGACGTTCAAGGCTGGTACCGCAACCAGCTCAAGGGTTTGACGTTCTCGGTCTACGACGACAACCCCCAGCGCTGCCAGATGGCCGGAGACTCCGAGTACTACTCACGCGAGTCATGGAACCGAGTCCTCGAGGGAGTCCAGCACTGCGCTCCGGTTGAGGGAAACACCACCGAACACATCTGGGTGCTCGCCGTGGACGTTGACATGGCCTGCACCCCCGACGGCTCCGTCGGCAGGTGGGAAGACGGCTATAACCAGCTCTACCGCGGCAGCTCTGGCCTGGCCATCCTCAACCACTCCACCCAGGACGACGGCTACGACAAGATGGTCCGCGGCGAAGACTGGCTTTGGTACTACTGCGATGCGGGCCCCTGGGACGCCTCGCTGCTCTTAGCCACCGGTGGTTACGCCCACGAGATCGGACACACCCTCGGGTTGCCGCATCTCCCAGGTTGCAACGAATGGCTCCCCGAATGCGACTTCGACGCGCTCATGGCCTACGGAAACCAGATCTATCCCGACGGCTACTTGCTACCCGACGAGAAGGCACGAGTGATGAGGTCGCCGTTCATTGACACCACCGCGCCCGTCATCGACCAGTACCACCACCCGGACGACATCACGATCGAAGGCACCGTCCACACCGCCGACAACGACCCCACCGACACGCTCCGAGTCTCAGTCGAATCAGACGCCTTCTGGGGTTGGGCACCGGTCACACCCGCAGGCACCTTTGAGATCCACCTGCCGGCCGACTCGTCAGGGCGCGCGCTGCTGTCTGTGCACACACACGACGCCGAACCATGCCGATGGCTCGGCTACGCCCACACCGACGGAACACTCACAACCCTCGCCGAACACGCCGCCACGATCGACATCGCCGGCGCCAACCTCTCAGGCCTCGAAGTCACCCTGCCGGCGACTGTCAACGCCATGTGCGCCGGCACCCGCACCATCGGCGGCACCATCGTCGATCCCGACGGCCCCGTCACAGACATATGGGTCACGAACTACGCCAGCGATTGGCACTACTCAGACGATGGCTCTTTCGAGTTGGATCTGCCCACCTTCGGAGCGGGACCGGCCACCATAAGCATCGAATCGCCTGACTGCGGGTTCCTCGGGCTCTATGGCCCCAACGGGTTCACCACCGACTGGGACACCGCCGTCGGGTTCTGGACCGGTGGCGTTGACACCGCCGGCGTCGTGGTCACCCTGCCCGCCACCGTCGACGAACTCTGCGCCCGGCAAGCCACCGGATGACCGCCATACGAACCGGCATTCTGTCGACGCTTGTCGTTCTTGCTGTCGTGTGTACGGCCTGCGGCGGAGGCACCGCCGGCACGGGCGGCGACGACGGGACATTCGAAGCCGCTAGCGAGTCGGCCACCACGACGGTCCCCGAGCCCGAAGCGGCTGACGGCTCGGCCACCACGACGGTCCCTGAGCCCGAGGCGGCTGACGGCTCGGCCAGCACGACGGTCCCTGAGCCCGAGGCGGCTGACGGCTCGACCACCACGACGGTCCCCGAGCCCGAAGCGACGCTCGAGCAGCCCGACGACGGTGGCAAGGACCGCGACGGCGCCGGTGACGATGTGGCATCTGCTACGACCGTGCCTGAGCCGCAGAACGAAGAGCCTACGGCGGTGCGCCGTGTCGTCTTGGCGCTGGAGGCGCCGGAACTTGTGCCGTTCACCGACATGGGCGAGACCAGGGAACTTCGGGTCAGCGCCAACTACTCCGACGGCTCAAGGGAGGCAGTGGACTCGGCGCTGGTCGAGTGGCAGTCGTCCGACCCCTGGGTGGTGTCTGTGTCGGAGGGGCTGGTCACTGCCGTTGGAGGTGGAAACGCCACGATCACTGCCGCGCACGAGGGACGAACGGTGGAGGTGCCCGCTTCCGTGCGTATCTCCACGAGGTCCGCTCGCAGCGTTCGAGTTATTTACGCGGCGCCGTCGGACCGCGAGTTCCGGGCCGACATGAGCGAGCACCTCGCGAATGTGACGGTGGATCTCCAGTCCTGGTATCGCCGGGAACTCGACGGGCTGACGTTCTCGCTCTACGAGGCCACCCCGGAGGAGTGCCGGATGAGCGAGCCGGCGGACTACTACGTTCGTGGCAACGCTTGGGAGAAGGTAATTGAAGGGCTGCAGAGCTGCGCGCCGGTGCAGCACGGCACCCCAGACTTCATATGGGTTGTCTACCCAATTCTGAGTGAGCCGTGCGACGAGCCCCAAGAACTCGGAGCCGGCGGGTGGGGCCTCACCATCATGCCCGAAAACGATGGTCCCCCTGTTCTGGGACTGGTCCAAGACGAATGTGGCGAGGGGTCGTACTTCGTGACTCCCGGACACAAGATCGGTGGGCCCGGCCATGAGCTTGCCCACACGATGGGAGTCCCGCATCCGCCGGGATGCGATGCAGGCCTTCCGACGTGCGACCATGCCGCTCTCATTTCCAGTGGGTACGTCGACTATCCGGACACCTACCTGCGCGCCGATAACAAAGAGGTCTTGATCCGTTCGCCGTTCATTGGCACGGAACCGGTGCCTGAGCGCGGTCCGTCAGGTGCCTCGACCGCGTCAAGCGTTAATGGCGTGGCGCTGGGGTCCGACGGGGAGCCCGTGGGGGGTCTCCGGGTCTCGCTGGTGGCCGAGAGTTTCTGGAGTTGGGGAGAGACCGGTGAGGACGGGACCTTCGCTGTTCGTGTGCCCGAAGGCTCATCGGGCCCGTCCATTGTGAGCATTCACGCGGGCGACGCTGGGGACTGCCGATGGCTGGGTTACCACGGCCCCGACGGGGTCACGACGGCGCGCTCGCTGGCGACGCGGGTGGACGCAGGCAACGGGAACGTGACGGGCATTGAGATACGACTCCCGGTCGGCGCCGATGATCTGTGTCCCGACACAAGGAAGGTGACCGGCACGGTGCTGGGCCCCGACGGCAGGCCAGCCGAGGGAATCTGGCTTTGGCTGGCAGCCGTTGAAGGATGGCTGCGGGTCGGCAACGATGGATCGTTCGAGTTCTCTGTCCCGGAGGACTGGACGGGCTCTTCTTATGTCCTGAGCATCCAAGTCCCCGAAGTTGAGGACTGCGGGGAGGTGGGGTACTTCGGGTCCGACGGGTTCACGACCCGGTACCCGGAGGCATCGCTGGAGATGAGCGGCATTGGTGGCACCGGCATTGAGATCCGGCTTCCGGCCGGCGCCGATGAGTTGTGCCGAGGACGGATCACGCTGACCGGAGAGGTGCTGGACCCGGACGGCGAGCCGCTCGAGGGGATCTGGATCGGGCTGTTGACCGAAACCGGCTTCTATCCATGGGAGTGGGGGCAGACCGGGCCGGATGGAACCTTCGAGATTCGACTCCTCGGAGCCTGGTCCGACTCCCTCCTTCTGGCTGTTCACGCTGCTGAAGTGTCTTGGCCCTGCAACTTGCTGGGATACCACGGTCCCGATGGGTTCACAGCGGCAAGGGAAACAGCGACGCGGCTCGAGGCCGGCGACGTTGACGCATCGGGCATCGAGATAAGGCTTCCGGCCAGCCCCGATCAGTTGCTGCCTTACCGTGTGGGCGGGTGGCGATGTAGCGGCCCGGTCGGGAATCCGGCTGCCCTCGACTCTGCCGTTGGAGACAGGCCGGAGATCCGGGGGACTCTGGTCGGACCCGATGGCCAGCCGCTCGCAGGCATCCTCATTTGGGCATGGTCGGGCGACATAGACAGCAGCGGCTCTACCGTCACCAGCGATAGCGGCGCCTTCGCGGTATCGGTGCCCGACGGCACGTTCACCCTGGACATCTATGCCGCCGCGGACGGCAGCTGCGCTGGCTGGTACGACGGCGCGAGCGTCACCAGCAACTACAGCGAGGCAGTCAGGATTGACGTCGCAGGCCAAGACATGAGCGGCATAACGATACGCCTGCCCGCACTGCCACAAGACCTGCCAAGCGGTCAGTGCTGAACATGCGGAATCCGCAGTTCCAGCCTCATTAGCACTCCTGTGAGTGACCGAAATCGTGACGTGGCTGGTGATGCGGCTCTGGGGTACTCGTTGATGAGGCCGCCGCACAGCAGTAGGTGCTTCAACGTGCGCGGTGCCGGGATCAAGTTCAGAGCGATTTGCATGGTTGTTCTCGCGGTGGCGGCTGTGGCCGTGGCCGCTGCGCCGGCGGGCGCGCAGGCCGGGGGGTTCGGCGATGTGGCCGAGGGCACCTATTACTCGGTGCCGGTGGAGGCGCTGGCCGAGTTGGGTCTCTTTGCGGGAACCGAGTGCGCTGAGGGCTTCTGTCCCGACGATCCGATCGACCGCAAGACGATGGCAACTTGGGTGGTGCGTGTCCTCGACGGCGCCGACCCCCCGGCTGTGAGCGAGTCGAGGTTCGATGATGTGGACGCGGGCGGCTTTCATGCGCCGTTCATTGAGCGCCTGGCCGAACTGGGCGTCACCGGCGGATGCGGCGACGGCAGCGGGTTCTGTCCCGATCAGACCGTGAGCCGTGCTGAGATGGCGGTGTTCTTGACGCGCGCTTATGGGCTGTCCGCAGGTGCTGATCCGGGCTTTGTGGACGTTGCTGGCGATGCGTGGTACGCCGCGGCGGTGTCCAGCCTGGCCGCCTCGGCGATCACCGGGGGCTGCGGCGACGGCAGCGGCTTCTGCCCCCAAGACGACACCAGCCGCGCCCAGATGGCCACCTTCATCCACCGCGCCGAGAATCGAGCCGCCGCGGCTGCTTCCATCGAGATCACTCCGATCGGCCGCGGTGTCTCGGTCACCTCGGAAGGCCAGATCCTGGTGGAACTCGAGGCTGCCGATGTCGTCCCGGCCAACCCGTTGGACCTGGCCGGGAAAACCCTGCTCTTCACCCCTGATGGCCAGAGTGGATATTCGCGCTCGGTCCACTCCCTCGCCTGGGAAGAGGACATCGGCTCTCCGGAGGAGGACAACGCGGAGATCGAGTTGCCCTTCCTATTCAGGTTTTCCGGCCAGGATTGGCGTTCGTTGTTCCTCAGCCGCTACGGCCTGGTCACCTTTGACGAGCCTTACCCATTCCCTAGGACCGGGCCCGACCGGTGGGGAACTATGTCGCAGATCGCCGCCCATATCGGCTCGCTCAACGCGATCAGTGCGCTCTACAAGCCGAGGCTCGGAGGGTGGAGCACCTGGGACGCCCGCGAGGCTGGAAACACGCAGCACGTCTCCCGCAGACCGGATCGGGTCGTCATCACCTGGATCACGGAAGATCACGAATTCTATGTCCACGGGCGTCCGCACGCGGAGAAGACCCGTTTCCAGATGGTCCTGCACGCCGATGGCCACATCGCGTTCAACTACGCCGCCGAACCCGAAAACTCCGAGGAAGCGATCCGGGACGGCATCGTGGGGCTGTTCCCGGAAGCGACCCAGACCGAGCTGATCGCAAGGATCCCCGATTCAACCGACCTGTCGCGCCCGGTATCCCGAAGCTCGTGGGCGCAGCACGAGGTATTCCACCACGTCCACCCGAAGGACCACCTCATTCCGCTGGCCTGCCGGATCATCGATGCCCTGGGGGACGAGTTCGATCTCCTTGTCTTCCACAGCCAGTTCCGAACCGACCATCAGTTCAACGGCTCCTGGTGGGGCTATTACCCCGGGAACGTGCCCATCAAGGGGATCGGACAGGAGGAACACCACGACAGGAAGTCCTCCTGCTCCGCCCGGATGCGTGGGCAATGGAACTTCCCGATCTGGGTGAAATCCAGGTACGTTGCCAACCTGGACGGCGGGGGCGAATACCTGGCCAGTCCAAAGGGCCTCTGGCACTTTGGCCATGAGTTCGCCCACACTTGGGCTGCGAGCGTGGGGTACCTGAAGAATGGGGAACGCGAGCCGTTACACGACGGAGCTCACTGGGTGACGGAGCTCCATACCGCGGCGCCCTATCCGTGGGAGGAGGAACCGCAAGGGTCCATCATCGGCGGGCACTTCTGGCGCGAGAACAGCGACGGCACGTTCACGCCCTCAACCGGCTTGGGAGGACTCTCCTGGCTCGATCTGTACCTAGCGGGCCTCGCCACGCCTGACGAGGTGCCGGAGATGTTCATCCTGCGGAACCTTCAAGAAGCCGGGGGCGGTTGGAGAGGCCCCCACACGGGAGAAAAGGAAGTCATCTCTATAGAGCAGATCATCGCCGCCGAGGGGCCGAGAGACCCGCCAGCGGCGCGATCGCAGAAGACGTTCAATGCCGGATTCGTCTACCTGACCCTGCCCGGTGAGCCTCCTGACCCGGACCTGTTGGAGTTGCACGCGCTGTTTGTTGATGGAGCGGTCGCCTACTGGCGCCATGTCACCGGCGGGCGGGGGAGCCTCACCACCGAGTTGGTCCTGTCAGAGGGATCCTGACCCGCAGCTACGTCTACCAATTTGCATACCAAGTTGGTATGCTCTGACTGTGAGCACCCAACAAGTTGCAGTCCGTCTGCCTGCGCCACTTCTCGCGAGGCTTGACGACCTCGTGGAGAGCGGTGCATACGAGAGTCGCGCCGCGGTGGTGCGTGCCGGCATAGAAGCCATCGCGGCAGTTGAGCGACGGCGCCGGATCGATCGCTCAATCGTCGACGGCTACTCGCGGCTGCCGCCGACCGAGGCTGAGGATCACGCGGCGATCGTCTCGCTGAGCGAGGCGATCCTTGAAGAGCCGTGGTGACTGACCTTCAGCGCGGGCAAGTCTGGTGGGGCGAGATGGAGGGGATCGGCCGGCGCCCCTTCCTCGTCATGAGCCGCAACGCCGCCATTCCCGTGCTGAACAGCGTTCTCGCTGCTCCCGTCACGCGGACCATCAGAGACATTCCCACAGAACTGCCGCTCGGTCCTGACGACGGCATGCCAGCGGACTGCGTCGCTAGCTTCGACAACCTCAGGATCGTGCCAAAGGCGAACCTGGTCGACCACATCTGCTCGCTTCGGCCCGAGCGCCTCGCCCAAGCGTGCGCTGCGCTCCGAACAGCGGTGGACTGCTAGGGGAACACGTCGGCGCCGGAGCACCCATCTAGGCACCTAGCAGTGCTGTGGACCTGCGGGGAGGTCCTGACCGCCTACCAACGCCTAGACAGTTATAGTTGCATCAACTACAGCCTGCGGGTGGCGGGAAGACAGAATGATGCGCTGGTCGGGGGTGACCTATCGGGCGTTAGGCCTAGCGGCGTGGTGTGTGCTGCTGGCGTGTTTGGTTGCGACTGCTTGTAGCAACCAGCCTGAGGTGGCTGAGCCCACACCCATAACTGAGTCCTTGGCCCCGACTGAGTCCTTGGCCCCGACTGAGTCCTTGGCCCCGACTGAGTCCTTGGCCCCGA
>VXWX01000154.1:0-7321 GCA_009835735.1 Acidimicrobiaceae bacterium | reverse complement strand
ACTGAGTCCTTGGCCCCGACTGAGTCCTTGGCCCCGACTGAGTCCTTGGCCCCGACTGAGTCCACACTCATAACTGAGTCTGAACCGCCGGTGTCTGATGTGGTCCCAGCGCAGAGCTTCCGCATAAATGTGGACTCCGACGGCAGCCGGTGGGACGAGGCGCGTCACTGGCTCTATTCCCAGCCCCTGGACGAGGTGCTGGACGGCCATAGCTTCCGGCCAGAGATCCTGGCAGAGAGCCGTGCTCTGGAGTTGCTCGATCGGGACGGAGCCGTGCTGGAGTCGTATCCGGTGTATGTCCAACATGTAGCGGTGGACCCGGGGCCCGACTACGAGCAGTGGGAGGCGGTGTTCCAGGATCCGCCGGACTTCGCATCATTTCGGTTCGTGAGCGGTCAGCGGATCGTTCATGAGCAGTCTGTCTCCCCGAATGCGCCCGAGGTGTCCTTCTTGGGGCTGGAGCAGGACCAGGTGTTCGCCAGCGATGCCCAGTTCGGGTTCGAGTTGCTCATCGATGACGGGGACGGAGACGATCTGGAGCTGTTGATTCTGGTCTCAACGGATGGCGGCCAGTACGTGTATGACCGCGCCGGGTTCTTCGACAGCAGGCCCGCCGGCTACGAGATGCTGCTCAGCAGGTTGGGTCCGTTCACGGCCGAGGACTACGGCTCACCGCTGACGGTGATGTCTGGTGACCGGACACACAAGATCCCCCGCATCGTGGCCGAAGGCTCAGAGGCGGTGCAGCTCCTCGCGGTGGTGTCTGACGGTGCCCGGATCGGGGCCGTACAGTCACAGGTGTTCGTTCTGAGACCATTTGAGGCGCCGGCCCCGACGCTGCAGATCCGACTGATGGCCGACGGACAGGTCATAGGTGCTGGCGGTCCCTTCGACATAGGCGTCCGGGTGACCGAGGAGGAATACCAACACGGCGATCTGCGTCGCCGTCACATCTATCTCCCCCAGCCGGTCGGGGGTCGAGCGTTGCGCTGGAGCAGCGATATCGACGGCGACATCACCGACCACATCACACCCAAGCGCACGTCAGGTGGGTTCAAAGAGATCGACGTGTCACCAGGAGTCTTGCGAACGGTTGACGAAGACGATCCCTCCCTCGACTCGGGACGACTCGATGCAAGTGCGCTGACGCCGGGACCCCACACGCTGGTCGCCATCTTCACCGCCGACTCCGGGCTGCAGGCATCAGACTCGATCGTCGTCACGATCCTGGATTCCGTCAGCCAGGGTGAGAACCCCAGGGTCCCGCAGGTGAGGGGCTTCAACCGGGCAGATGCCACCGAGATCCTCAGGCGTGCGGGCTACGAGGTCATCGTGATCGATAGCCCTTACCAAGCCGAGGCGGGCACAGTGATCGGCCAGGAGCCCCATTCCAGGGCCGAGCTCGCCCCGGGCGAGGCGGTGACCATCACAGTCTCCACGGGACCGGGATAGATCTGGGCTAGGTCAATACACACACGCTGCTGGCGTCATGCTCGGGGCGGAGTCTCGTCCGCCACGAGCATGCGCTGCATTACTACTACGTCTAGCCAGCCTCCGAACTTGCGGCCGACCTCCTGTTCGGTGCCTACGGTGGTGAACCCGACGGCTTCGTGCAGCTGGACCGACGCTCTGTGGCCTCCGGCGATGCGGGCGATCATGGTGTGGAAGCCCCGGGCCTGGGCCAGGCCGACCAGTTCCTGCATGAGCCGCCGGCCGACTCCCCGGCCCCGCACGGTCTCGTCGACGTAGACGCTGGACTCGACCGAGGTGCGGTAGGCGGCGCGGGGCCGGTACTCGCTGAGCGACGAGAAGCCGACCACCCGCCCGCCGAGCTCGGCCACCAGCACGCCGAGGGCGCCGGCCCGTTCCTGCAGCCAGGCCTGCTGGTCCTCGAGGGTGCGGGGCACGAGGTCGAAGGTGTGGGTGGTGTGCTCGACCTCGTAGTTGTAGATGCGCCGGATCTCCTCGGCGTCGTCGAGGGTGGCGAGCCGCACGACCACTTCGTCCATCCCCCGAGGCTACGGCCAGGCTCGGCTGGCGGCAGGCAGGGCTAGGTCGGCAGCCGCCCGAGGTTGCGGACCGGCTCGGCTGGCCGAGCGGGGGGCGCGCCGCGGTAGCTTCCCGCGTCATGTACCGACCCGACATCGTCTCCGTGTTCCGCCGGACGGCGCGACGTCACGGCGACCGCCCGTTCCTGATCGACAGCCAGTCGTCGGTGACCTACGCCCAGGCCGAACAGCTTACCGACGTCGCCGCAGCCGAGCTGGTCGCCCGGGGCGTGTCGCCGGGTGACACGGTCGGCTTCTGCGCGCCGGACCAGGTGTCGTTGTGGCTCGGCATCATCGCCGCCTGGAAGGCCGGCGCCCTGCCGGGCCTGCTAGACGCCCAGCTCAGCGCCGACGCCCTGCCCTACTTCGTCGAAGACGTCGACGCGCCAGTCGTCGCCGCCGCCGTCGAGCGCCACGACGTCCTGCGCGCGGCCGGCGCCCGCTCGGTCATCGACCTCGACGACTTGACCCCAGTCCCCGCCGCCGGTCAGCCCGCTGCTGCCGGCCAGCCCGCTGCCGCCGGCCAGGCATCCGGGGCCCAGCCCGCCGCTACCGGTCAGGCCGCCGCTACCGGCCGGGCCTCCGGGGCCCAGCCCGTCGATCGCCATGGACCGGATGCGCCGCTGTACCTGAGCTACACGTCGGGCACGACCGGCCTGCCCAAGGGTGTGGTGCTGCGCTCGGCCGACGTGACCCGGGCCACGTCGTGCATCGCCGACCGGCTCGGACTCCGCCACGACGACGTGTTGCTGGCCACCACCCCCATCCCCAGCAGTTTCCAGCTGGTCGCCGCCCTGATGCCGGCGGTCCACACCGGTGCCGCGGTGGCCCTGGTGGCGGGCCGCCCGGTGGCGGAGATGTGGCAGGTGGCCCGCGACAACCGCGCCACCGTGCTGGTCGCCTACCCGCTCACCCTGGCCGACATCGTCAACGCCCCGGATGCGGCCGACGATCCGCCGTTCCGGGTGGCGCTGTCGGGCGGTTCGCCGCTGGCCCCCCGCATCAAGCGCGACTACCTGTCGACGCTGGGCATCTCGCTGCTGGAGAGCTACGGCCAGAGCGAGATGGGCGGGTTCATGGCCATGGGCAGCCCGGCCGACGGCGAGCGGGCTCTGGAGGGCTGGGTGGGCCGCCCCTTGCCCGACCGTGCGTCCTACGTGGCCGGCGTCGACGAGCCCTTCGACGAGCTGCCCGCGGGCCAAGTCGGCGAGGTGCTGGTGGCTCACGGCTTCTTCCCGGAGTACCGCAACAAGCCCGACCGTTTCGCCGACACCACCCAGGGCGGCGTGCTCCACACCGGTGACCTGGCTGTGGCCGACCCCGACGGTTACATAATGGTGCTGGGCCGCACCAACGAGGCCGCTTCCGCTGCTGCCCGGGGCGGGTTCCTGCGTGAGCTGGAGGACGCCCTCTACAGCCACCCGGCCGTGCTCCATGCTGCGGTGGTGGATCGGGGTGACGGCGAGCTGGCCGGCTTCTACGAGGCCCGCTGGGGCCATGCGGTCACTCCCGACGAGCTGATCGCCCACGCCGGCGCCACGGTGCCGCCCGCCCTCCTGCCGTCCACCATGACCGAGCTGGATGCCATGCCCCGCACCTTCAGCGGCAAGGCCGACCGCCTAGGCCTAGCCCACCGCGCCGCCGCCGGCTGACCCGGTCTCGTCGCCGAGGCGCCCACCCGTCTACGAGGAAGCTCCCGAAGTCCTATCAGGGCGCAGACAGCGCAGCGGGACTGTTGTCCACCGCCTGGAGTTCGATGCGCAGCACCCGCACTCCCGGAACCGACTCGGCGTCTCGCAGAGCCGAGCACAGCGCTTCGTCGCGAGTCGGTGCTGCTCGGTCGAACTCGAGGGTGTCATGACCCACCGTGGCGTCACCGCATCCGGCCTCGAACAGGGCGTCCAGAGTCTCCCACTCCAAGAGATCTGCGCCCTCGGTCACCAGCACGAAGTGGTGTGTGGCCATCGACTCTTCCCGTGCCGTCGCAGGTGCGGTCATGTCGCTTCACTCCGTCGCTGGCATGCGCCAATCCTCACCAGGAGCCCAGATGTTTGACGGCACGGGTTGGATTGTCAAGAAACGGATGACCGCCGCGGGGGTCACGGGGTCACCGGGTCACGGGCGCCGCTGCGATTGACTCCTACGCCGGTACTGGGGCGTCGGCTGCGGGACCGGACTTCGGAACCGGACGGTCATGTTTGGGTGAACAGCGGCTCGGCGGGCTCAGCCGATGACGGACTCGGAGAAAGCGCCCCGGGCAGGCGACCGGAGAAAACGCCCGCCACTGGAGGATCGGGGGCGCGGGCTTGGGCCCGGCGGGCACGCACCGGGGGTAGAAGCTCGAAGCGTCCGTGGCGGCGCGCCACCGTCCACTGATTGTGGTGGACCTTGTGGTGGCAGTTCCAGCACAGCAGCACCATGTTGGAGATGGTGGTCGGACCGCCCTGCGAGGCGGGCTTGATGTGGTGGGCCTGGCACAGCGCCGGATGGCAGCCGCAGCCGACACAGCCGCCGTCACGGGCGATCAGTGCCTTGAGCTGCGCGGCGGTGGCGGTGCGTTTGGTGGTGCCTCGCCATAGCGGGGTGCCGGCGGTGTCGTAGAGCACGCCGGTGATCGAGGCGTTGCAGGCGAGCAGTTCGAGCACGCTCGGGGGCAATGGCTCCCCGGTCGCCAACTGGGAAACGAGTTCGCCGGTGTCGGCATCGACGTGGGAGACCACGGCAATGTCGGCGATGGGCCTTCCTCGGTGAACGCTGCCCCCGCCCGGATCGCCGCTGCCTGCACCGTCACGATCTCCGCCGCCAACGCCGCCGCCGTCGTTCATGCGTCGACCGTCGCCGCTGCCTACACCGCCACGATCGCCGCTGCCTCTGCCGGCGCCGCCCCCGCCGCCCCCGCCGCCTATACCAGCGCCGACGGTTGTTAGCCCGTCTAGTGCGTCGGCCATGGCTTGGGGGAAGCTGCGGCGCTCGCCGCGGTCGTCGGTTCGGCGCAGACGGCGAGCCTCGGCTTCCAGCCGGTTGCGGATCCTCTCGCCGGTCACGGGATCGAGTTCGCCCCGCAAATGGGTCATACCGTCGTCGCCGTCCCAGATCTTCAGGAACCGCCGGGCACGCCGCCGCGCGTGGTCGGCCTCGCCGCCGTCCGGTTGATGTCGGGCCGCCCACCGCCGCGCCTCCCGTGCGAACTGATCGTCGGACATCGACACGGCCATCGACAACAACCCGGCGTCAGCTTGCACCGCACCGGCCCCAGCGGCCTCGGCGGCGGCCGCCAGCCGGGCAGCATTGGCGAACGACACCTTCCCCTCCTCCAATGCGTCCCGCACCACCGGCAGGTCGTCGAGCACCCGGACAGCCCGAGCTTGCCCCTCCGCCTGGCGCCGGGACACCCCGGTGGCATGGCGCAGCACTCCCGCACCGCCGTCGCCGTGGCTCTCCCGTGCGGCCAACACCGCCGCCGCCCGGGCCTGGAAGGCGGCCAGCTTCGAAGCGATCGCCTTCGACATCTCCAAGGCCCTCCGCAGGTCCACGGCCGCCACGCCGCCGTCACGGGCCGACGCCAGCATCTGTGTCACGGCCGTTTCGGCCCTCTGAGCTTGGGAAATGACCATGCACAGACTATGGCACAAGGGTATGACATTGCTTGTTGATCAGTCGGATATCCGATGGATTCCCGACCCCCGACCCCGGATCCACGACCCCGGATCCACGACCCTGGTTGCCCGCTGGTCGATCCCGAGGCCGGCCGCACTAGGTTCCCGAAGCTATGGACCGTCTGGACCTCGCCCGCACCCGCCCGCGCCGACTGGCATGGAGACCGGCAGCCGTCCAGACACGCCGACCCGGCTGGACAACGTGAACGCGGCTGATCTGCTTATCGATGCTGTGGCGGCCCGGCCCGACACCGCCGCCAGCGACATCGCCGTCCACTGGGTCGACCGGGATCGTCTCCTTACATATAGGGAAGCCGTCGACGCCATGGCCCGGGCGGCGGCGGTGCTGGACGGCTTCGGCGTGCCCGCCGGCGGTCGGGTCGGCCTGTTCGCCCATCCCGGGCTCGACTACGTGGTGGCCTTGCTGGGTACCTGGCGGCTGGGAGCGACCGCCGTGCTGGTGGACCTGGCCGACAAGGACCGCTTCCACGAGTTGATGACCGCGGCCGCCCCCCACGCCGTCGTCTACACCAACGACCACTTCGACTACGTCCGGCCCACGCTGGCCGCCCTCGGCAGCGGTGACAGCCCCACCGTCTTCGCGGGCATGGACGGCCCCCAGGAGGGAACGGTCGGCTGGCTGGACGCCCTGGCCGACGCAACACCCATGGCCGAGCCACCCTCGACCGCCCCGCCCGACGCCGCAGCCACCTCCACCAACACCACAGCCGCCAATGCGATCGCGCTCACTGCCCCTGCGTCGGCCACTACCCGCACCCACGCCGACCTGATCGAGGCCGCCACCTCCGTGGCCGCCCGCCTCGACCTCACCCCGGACGACGCCACCCTGTGCCCCACGCCGCTGGCCCAGCCGTTCCATCTGGAGGCCAGCATCCTCCCCGCTCTGATGCGGGGCGCCACCGCCGGCCTTCTCAAGTCCTGGCAGCCTGACGACGCCTGGGACGCCATGGACCGCAACGGCACCACCGTGCTGTGCGGCACCGACGCCCACGCCGCCGATCTGGCCAGGGTGTCCGCCGCCAGGGGCCGCAGCCCATCCGCCTTTCGCATCGCCCTGATAGAGGCGGACCTGTAGCGCCCCAACTCCCGGCCGCCCGGTCCGACCACGACTTCCGGCCGCCCAGAGCGCCCCAACTCCCGGCCGCCTGGTCCGACCACGACCCCCGGCCCACCTAATAGATAGCGTCGCGCCGATGCGTCTGGGGATCACGCTTTGGGCCGACCGGGATGTGGCCGGGCTGGCCCGTCTGGCCGCCTGCGCCGAGCGCACCGGTTTCGACGACGTGTGGTGGCCCGACCACTACATGCACCGCGACGTCGGCGCCACCCTCACTGCCTGCGCCCTGGCCACCGACCGTGTGCGGCTCGGCTCCGCCGTCACCAGCCCGCTGCTGCGCCATCCGGGTGCCTTGGCGTCGCTGTTCGCCTCGCTGGCCGAGATCGCCCCGGGCCGCATCGTGGCCGGCATCGGTCCGGGCGGCTGGGAGCTGCCCACCCAGCTCGGCATCCACGAGCCCCGGCCCCTCACCGTCACCCGTGAGACCGCCCTGCTGCTCGCCGACCTTCTGAGCGGCCGCTCCGCCACCGCCACCGCCC
>VXWX01000004.1 GCA_009835735.1 Acidimicrobiaceae bacterium | reverse complement strand
CGAGGGTTCCCAGGTCGGTGATGACCGATGGGCTCACGTCGCGGCTGGCGAACAGATCGAACAGCCAAGCGGCCGGCCGGACCACCGGCGGCGGCGGGTTGTCGGCCTCGGCCAGAATCCGCTCGGCATCCAGCGAGATTCCGAGTTCCTCGGCGGTGACTGTGATCGTTTGGTCCAGGAACTGCAGGTCGATGTCCGGGGACTGCAGGTCGATGTCCGGGAACTGGAGGTCGATGGTGGTCTCAGCCACCTCCTTGACGACGGGTTCGAGCGCTATGACGGCCTCTTCGGGCTCCAACCCGCCGATCTCGACGCCCGACACTGTCGCTCCCGGACGGATGCGGCTCTCCTGGCGCGCCTCGTAGACCTGCCATCCGACGATCAGAGCGCCGATCACCACTGCTGCTCCGACGAGGAACGGCCATAATCGCCCGTGCCGAACCTGCCGTCCTAGCAGCCGTCTGAGCACGGTTTGAGGGTATCCGCAGCAAGTGACATCACTGGCTCAGCACCGCCGCCGAGTTGCTCAGAACAATCTCAACTCCGGCGACTCGATGCCCCGCAGTTCGTCGTAGTCCACCTCGACGCAGTCGATGGAGCGGTCGGCCGCGAGCACCTTGGCCTGTGGCTTGATGGTCCGGGCCACAAAAACGCCCCGCACGGGCGCCAGGCTCGGATCGGAGTTCAGGTAGTGCAGGTACCGGGTGAGCTGCTCCACGCCGTCGATCTCGCCGTTGCGCTTTACCTCCACTGCCACCGCGTTGCCCGACGAGTCGCGGCACAGCAGGTCCACGGGTCCGATGGCCGTCGGGAACTCCCGCCGCACCAGGGTGAAGCCGTCCTCGATGGCGTCCGGATTGTGTGCGAGGAGTTCCTGCATCTGCGCCTCCACGCCGTCCTTCTGCAGCCCTGGATCGGTGCCCATCTCGTGGGTGCTGTCGTGGAGGATCTCCTCGATCCGGATGACGAGCGAGTCGCTGCGGCCTGGCGCCGTGACCCGCCAGACCCCCGCGTCGGCGTCGATCACCAGCCGGTTGGGGGCGTTCATCCAGTTGAGCGGCTTGTAGGCGCCACCGTCGGCGTGGACGGCCACGCAGCCGTCGGCCTTGACCATGATAAGGCGGACGGCCGAGGGCAGGTGGGCCTGCAGGCGGCCGTCGTAGTCGACGGTGCAGCGGGCGATCACGAGCCGCACCGCGGCCAAGCTAGAGGCCGAGCGGGCAAGGCGCACGAATCCGGTCCATACGGGCGAGGCCGTGGCCCGAGCGGCCCGTGAGCGCAGCGAACAGGAGCGGGAGATAGCGCGCCGGTGCTATCAGAGGATGCGCAGGCGGGGCATACTCATCCGATGGATCTTGCCGGCCGAACGGCGCTCGTGACCGGAGGAGCCAGGCGTGTCGGTCGGGGCATCACGCTGACCCTGGCCCGGGCCGGCGCCAACGTGGTGATCAACTACAACTCGTCGGCCGACGAGGCGCGCCGCACCGCAGCCGACGCCGAGGCACTGGGCGTGCAGGTCCTGCCGGTAGCGGCCGATGTCACCGACGACGGCCAGGTCCAGGCCATGGTCGAGGCGGCGACCGACCGTTTCGGCACTATCGACGTGCTGGTCAACAACGCTTCCACCTTCGCCTTCGGAGAGTTCCCGACCGACGATCTGACGGTATGGCACCGGTCGATCGACACGCTCGTCCACGGTCCCTTCTACTGCGCCAACCGGGTGGCACCGGTCATGCTGGCCAACGGCTCCGGAGTGATCGTCAGCATCGGCGATCTGAGCGCGTTCGAACCCTGGCCGGGATTCGCCGGCCACTCGGTGGGCAAGGGGGCGATCATCTCGCTGACCCGCCAGCTGGCCCTGGAGCTGGCCCCCACCATCAGGGTCAACGCGGTGGTCCCGGGCCCGGCTCTCCGCCCCGCCGATTACGACGACGCCACCTACCAGCGAGTGGCCGACGAGACGCTCGTGGGACGGTGGGGCACCCCCGCCGAGATGGGCCAGGCGGTCCAGTTCCTGATCGAGGCCGACTACATAACGGGCGAGGTCCTCACCGTGGACGGCGGCCAGCGCTTCGGGCACCGCAAGCACGCCCACGGCTGACCCCGGTCGTTGTCCCGTAACCCCGTAGCATCTGCTCCCGTGGGTTCCCGAGACCTCAGCCGCATCTTCGGCCCCGACGGGCGAACCGTGATCATCGCGCTGGACCACGGATTGATCGACGGCCCCTGCTCAGGCTTCGAACGGCCGGCCGAGACCATCTCGGCGGTGGTGGCCGGTGGGCCTGACGCGGTGTTGACCTCTTACGGAGTCGCCGAGAACTTCGCGGCCGAGCTGGATCCGGTCGGGATCATCCTGCGCAGTGACGGCGCGGTGAGCAACCTCGGATCACCCAGCACCGGTTCCGTCGGGCGGTTCTTCGGAGTCGAGGACGCGCTCCGGGCAGGGGCCGACGCCCTGGCCGTGACCGCCCTGCCCGGCTCAGATTCGGAGGCAGACACGCTTCGCAATCTGGCGCACACCATTGGCGAGGCCCACCGCTTGGACATGCCGGTCATGGCCGAGATGGTGCCGGGCGGGTTCGACTCGCCGCCAGAGATGCGAGGACCCGACGCGGTGGCTTTCGCGGCCCGCCTGGGAGCCGAGCTGGGAGCCGACTTCATCAAGGCTCCCTACTGCGACGGCTACGCCCGGGTCACCTCATCGACGTTCGTTCCCGTGGTGATCCTAGGCGGATCCAAGGGCTCCGAGGCCGCCACGCTGGCGAACATCCGGGCTGCGGTCGACGCGGGCGCCTCCGGCGTGGCCATGGGCCGCAACGTCTTCCAGAGCGACAACCCCACGGCCATGACCCGGGCCGTGGTCGCGGTAGTGCACGCCGACGCCACCGTCGAGGAAGCCCTGGCCATCCTGGAAGGATGACCCCGGTGAGAAGAACCGGGGTCGATCAAGCCGGCGGTCACGTTGTCCTGGGGCTGGATGCGGGGACCACATCGGCCAAGGCGGTTGTTGTCGATCGGGTGGGTGAGATCCTGGCGACCGGTGGGTCGGATCCCATCGCCGTTCGCTCGACTCCTGATGGCGGTCGCGAGCAGGATCCCGAGGAGATCTGGCAGGCCTTGGCAACCGCCGGCCGGCGGGCCATCGAGGGGCTCGGATCCGGTGTCGGTGTGGCGGCTCTGGCTGTGGCCGCTCAGAGCGGTTCGGTGATTCCGGTGACGGTCGAGGGCCGGGCCGAGCGGGCCATCACCTGGATGGACACCCGATTCCAGTCCGTGCCGGAGAACTGGTCCGACGACGTGGCGGCGAGGATCCGCGCCGTCAGCGGCTGGATGCCCACGCCCGGGGTTGGCCTGTCGACCATCGTCGGGCTTCAGGCTCCAGGCACTCGCCAGCCCGGAGCCGATCCGACAACCGTGTCCCGGTGGGCCTCGGTGGACGACTATCTCGTGTTCCGGCTTACCGGGCAGTGGGCCACCAACCCGTCCAACGCTGCGGGCATGCAGCTGATGGACGTCACGACCCGGACGTGGAGCGACGACTTGTGCCGGCTCGCGGGCATCGATCCCGGCTCGCTGTCGCCGATCCTTGAGTCGGGCAGCATTGCAGGCGAACTAGCAGGCGAGGCCGCGGCCGCACTGGGGTTGGATGCGGGTACCCCTGTGGTGATCGGCGGCCATGACCAGGCCTGCGCCGCGCTGGGTCTCGGCGTCGTAGATCCCGGCGATCTGTTCCTGTCGGCCGGCACGGCATGGGTGCTGACCGCGGTCACCGACCGGGCTGATGTCGCCTCCCTGCCGCCCTCGCTGAACCTCAGCCCCCACGTGCTGGGTGGCGTGTGGACTGCATCCGAGAACCTGGGCGGGCTTGGCGCGATGCTGGCCGAGACCCCGCCGGCCAGGATCCAGGAAGCCTTCGAGAAATGTGGCCTCAAGGTGCGCCGGGCCCTCGAGGGCGCCGGCGAGTTCGCCGCAGGTGGCGACGAGCTGGTCATGGTTGGGGGCGGGATCCGGTTCTCCGAGTTGGTCGATGTACTCGCCGACATCATCGACCGGCCGGTGGTGACGCGACCTGAAGCCGCCTGGCCGGCCCTCGGTGCGGCCCGGCTGGCCGCGGCAGCCCTAGGGTGGACGCCTCACAAGGGAGCGCCGTGACTAGGCCAGTTGTTGCCATCACCATCGGACGATCCAACTACCGGCGGATGTTCAGCGATGCCGCACTGGCCGATCTGGCTGATGCGGCCGAGGTCATCCACCACCCCGGCGACGAACCGGCTGGTAAGCAGGACCTGCTCGCCGTTCTGGGCGAAGTCGATGCCTGCATCACCAGCTGGGGCGTGGCCCCGCTGGATGCCGACGTGGTGGCGGCCGCGCCCCGTCTCGGGCACCTGGCCCACATGGGCGGCAGCGTGAAGCGCTTCGTGTCCGCCGCGGTGTGGGAGCGCGGCATGAGGGTGACCAGCGCCTCGGTTGCCTTGGCCCGGGACGTGGCCGAAACCACGTTGGGCCTGATGATCGTGGGTCGCAAGCGGATCTGGCCCCTGGGAAGCCACGTGCGTGACGGCGGCTGGCGCGACAGTCCGGCCTGGGACCGCTGGGATGCCCGGGAGCTCAGCCGCTCGACGGTGGGCCTGATCGGCGTCGGCAACGTCGGTCGCCATGTGATCGAGCTGCTGGCCGGCTTCGAGACGACCATCCTGGTGGCCGACCCGTACCTCGGCGACGACGAGGCCCAGCGGCTCGGGGTGGAAAGGGTCGAATTGGCGGAGCTGATGGATCGCTGCGATGTGGTGTCGATCCACGCTCCGGCCAACGATGAGACGCGGCACATGATCGATGGTGGGCTTCTGGGCCGTCTGGGTGACGGGGCCGTGCTGATCAACACCGCCCGAGGCACCATCATCGATGAGGGGGCCTTGGTCGACGAGCTGACCACCGGACGGATCTTCGCCTTCCTCGACGTGACCGATCCGGAGCCCCCGGCACTCGACAGCCCGCTCCGGAGCCTCGACAACGTGGTGGTGACCCCTCACATCGCGGGTTGCATCGAGAACTGCCACCGCATGGGCGAGTTGGCCATCGAGGAGGTCCGCCGCTATCTGGCGGGCGAACCGGCCATCAACGAGGTCCGGCCCGACATGCTCGACCGGATCGCCTGACCATCAGCTGAGGATTAGGCCGCCGTCCACCTCGATGGCCTGGCCCGTCAGGTAACGGGCGTCGTCGCTGGCCAGGAAGGCGACGACCCCGGCGATTTCCTCCGGCCGGGCCAACCGTTTGACCGCAGTGTCGTTGGCCCTCATGTCCAGCCACTCCGCGGCGGTCATCCCGACGGTGGCCCCGACTTCTCCGGCCACCTTGCGCACCATGTCGGTGAGGGTGTTGCCGGCGCACACCGCGTTGACAGTGATGCCGTGGGGGCCCAGCTCCATGGCGGCCGAGCGGGTGATGCCTACCACGCCGCTCTTGGTGCCCGAGTACTCCGCCGAGTAGGGCCAGCTGGTCTTGGCGGCCATGGACGCGATGTTGATGATGGAGCCCCGCGCCTGAGCGGTCATGACCGGCGCTGCCAGGCTGTTGGAGATGAGAACGCCGGTCAGGTTGACGGCCACGATGTCCTCCCAGCGGTCGAGGGGGATCTCCGGCAAGGGACCGCCCACATAGACCCCCGCGCAGGCCACCAGCACATCGATACGGCCCCAGGCCTCCATCACCCGGTCGAAGGCGGCCTGCTGGTCCTCGCTGGATCGCACGTCGCACTTCAAGGCCATCGTCTCGACCCCCTCGGCCCCGGCAGAGGCAGCGGTGGCGTCGTTGTCGGCCTCGTTGATGTCGAGGCAGGCGACGTTGGCTCCCTCGGCAGCGAAGCGGAGCGCCGTGGCCGCACCGATGCCGGTGGCCGAGCCGGTGATGACCAACACCTGCTCGGCGAACCGCCTCATCACGTGACCATACCAGCGCGGCTGGTCGCCATTGAGGGCCGATCACCGCTCATGCGGTCGTCAGGGCGGCGAGTACCGGACCGGCCAGTTCGGGACGGCAGACCACCAGGTCGGGCAGGTAGACGTCGGGCTGGTTGTAGCGCAGTCGGGAACCGTCGAGCCGGCTGACGAAGCAGCCGGCGGCCTTCGCCACGGCCGCCGGGGCGCACGAGTCCCATTCGTACTGGCCGCCGGCATGGACGTAGACGTCGGCGGTGCCCCGGACCACGGCCATCGCCTTGGCGCCGGCCGATCCCAGCGGCACGACGTCGGCGCCCAGCGCGGCGGCCACCGCGTCGGCCTGCTCCGGGGGCCGCGAGCGTGACACCACCATCCGGGGTGGGCCTCCTCGTTCGGCGGGCAGCCGGGGAGGATCGGCGGTCGAGAGGGTCAGCCCCATCCCGGGCAGGGCCACCGCCCCCGCTACCGGGCGCTCATCGACGACCAGGGCCACATGAACCGCCCAGTCGGTGCGCCCCGGTTCGGAGAACTCACGGGTGCCGTCGAGCGGGTCGATCACCCAGACGCGTTCAGCATCGAGCCGGCTCGCGTCATCAGCCCCCTCCTCGGAGAGCACCGCGTCACTTGGGCGGGCCGCGGCCAGTTCGGAGACCAGCAGCTCGTGGGCTCGGCGGTCGCCCTCGGCTCTCAGCACGGCGGCAGGCACCTCCTCCTCGACCAGCCTTGCCCTCAACTCGACCAGCATCTCGCCCGCCCGGTGGGCGAGATGCGCCGCCAGGCGATGATCGTCGGGAATGGGTGTCAAGCCAGCACGGCCGCGTCGAGCAAGTCCTGCTGTTCCTGGCCGTGCACGGTGGGGCTGCCACCCGCGGGGCTGCCCGACTCGGGGCGACTCACCCTGCGGATCTCGTAGTCGTCGCCGTGGGCCTCGTAGAGGCGCCCCTTGATCCCGTTCCAGGCGCCCATGTTCTCGGGCTCCTCCTGCAGCCAGACGATCTCCGTGGCGTTGGGGTACCGGCGAAGCTCGTAGTCGACCGCTCCGTACGGCCACGGGAAGAGCTGCTCCACCCGGCACACGGCCAGCGGGGCCTTGTGCTCGTCGCGCAGTTCGATCGCCGGGTAGGCCACCTTGCCGCTGCAGAAGACCACTCTCGTGACGGCCTCGGCGTCGACGGTCCCAGCCTCGGCCCCGGGGTCGCCGAGCACCTCCTCAAAAGTGCCCGACGACAGGTCGGCCACCTTCGAGCGAGCGGCTTTGGCCCGCAGCAGCGACTTGGGTGTGAACAAGATCATGGGCTTGCGGACGCGGTGGATCATCTGGCGCCGCACCAGATGGAAGTACTGCCCGGCGGTCGTGGGCTGGCACACGTGCATGTTGTCTTCCGCCGCCAGCGTCAGGAACCGCTCGATGCGGGCCGACGAGTGCTCCGGGCCCTGGCCCTCCATGCCGTGTGGCAGCAGCAGCACGATCCCGCAGTGCTGGTCCCACTTGTCCTCGGCGGCCACGATGAACTGGTCGATGATGATCTGGGCGCCGTTGGCGAAGTCGCCGAACTGGGCCTCCCACATGACCAGGGCCTCCGGTTTGGCCACCGCATAGCCGTACTCGAAGCCCAGAGCGGCGTACTCCGACAGCAGGGAGTCGTAGATCCACAGGTCGGCCTCGCGCGCGCAGAGGGCCGCCAGCGGCACGTACTCGTCGCCGGTCACATAGTCCACCAGGGTGGAGTGCCGGTGCGAGAAGGTCCCCCGGCGGCTGTCCTGGCCGCTGAGCCGGACCGGAGTGCCCTCCATGAGCAGCGACCCGAAGGCCATCGCCTCGCCCACGCCCCAGTCGAACTCGCCGCTGCGGAACACCTTGTTGCGCTGCTCGAACTGCCTGGCCAGCTTGGGATGCACGGTGAAGCCCTCGGGCACGGTGTTGAGAGCCTCGTAGATCCGTTCGACGGTCACCGAGTCGATGGCAGTGCGCACGTGGGGCATCACCCCCATCGGCTCCGGCGGGCGCCGGGCCCGGATGTTGTGGCCGGGCGCGGCGTCGCGGGTCTCGTCCAGAGCGGCCTGGAGCTGGTCGCGGAACTCGGCCAGGGAGGCGTCGGCGTCCTCGGCGCTTATGTCGCCCCGCTTCAGCAGAGACTCCCGGTACTGGGTGCGCACCGTGGGCTTGGCATTGATGCGGCGGTACATCTCCGGCAGCGTGTAGCTGGGGTCGTCGCCCTCGTTGTGCCCGTGGCGCCGGTAGCAGATCATGTCGATCACGGCGTCCTTGTTGAACCGCTGGCGGTAGGCGAAGGCCAGGCGGGCTGCTCGCACGCAGGCCTCGGGGTCGTCGCCGTTGACATGGAAGATCGGCGCGCCGACCATCTTGGCCACGTCGGTGGAGTACTGCGTGGAGCGGGCCGCGTCGGGCGTGGTGGTGAACCCGAGCTGGTTGTTGATCACCAGGTGGATGGTCCCGCCCACGCGGTACCCCCTGATGAGGCTCAGGTTGAAGGTCTCTGCCACCACTCCCTGGCCCGCGAAGGCGGCGTCGCCGTGGATCAGCAGCGGCATCACCGGGTAGGGGCCGTAGGTGCTGTCGGGCGGGATGTTGTCCATGCGGGCCCGGGCCATGCCCACCACCACCGGGTCGACGGCCTCGAGATGGGACGGGTTGGCGGCCAGCTCCACCAGCAGGTGCTTGCCCGACGGGCTGGTGTAAGCGCCGATCTGGCCGAGGTGGTACTTCACGTCGCCGCTGCCCTGGATCTGATCCTCGGTGATGGCTCCCTCGAACTCCTTGAACAGCTCGTGGTAGGTCTTGCCCACCAGGTTGACGAGCACGTTCAGCCGCCCCCGGTGGGCCATGCCCATCACCACCTCCGCCAGCGGCGTGTCGGCCGCGCACGTCAGCAGGGCGTCTAGCAGCGGGATGGTCGACTCGGCGCCCTCCAGGCCGAAGCGCTTCTGGCCGACGTACTTGGTGCCGAGGAAGTTGCTGAGGGCCTCGGCCGCGTTGAGCTGGCTGAGAATGCGGTGCTGGTCCTCGGACTTGAGCGCGGTGTCGGCGCCCTCGATCTGCTCTTGGATCCACCGCTTCTCGTCGGGCTCCTGGATGTGCATGTACTCCACGCCGACGGTGCGGCAGTAAGCGTCGCGCAGCACGCCCAGCAGGTCGCCGAGCTTCATCCGGCGGTCCGGGCCGACGGTGGCGTAGATGCCCGTCTCGCTGCCGGTCAGGAACTCGCGGTCCAGGTCCCAGATGGTGAGCCCGTAGGTGGCCGGATCGAGCTCGGAGTGCATGACGGGCGCCTCGTCGCGCAGCGGGTTGAGGTCGGCGATCAGGTGGCCCCGCACCCGGTACTGGTTGATGAGCTGGTTGACCTTGGCCTGCTTCTCGAGCATGGCCGCCTCGCGGTCCACGGGGTTGAAGTCGCGCCGCCACTTCACCGCCTCGTACGGGATGTGCAGCGACCGGAAGGCCTGGCCGTAGAAGTCGTCGGTGCCCAGCAGCAGGTCATGCACCCTCTGAAGGAACAGTCCCGACTCTGCGCCCTGGATGACCCGGTGGTCGTAGGTGCTGCTGATGGTCACCAGCTTGCTCACGCCCAGATCGGCCAACAGGGACGGGTCGGCGGCCTCGTACTCGGTGGGGAACGCCAGGGCCCCGACGCCCACGATCGTGCCCTGCCCGGTCATCAGCCTGGGCACCGACTGCTGGGTGCCGATCGTGCCGGGGTTGGTGATGGTGACGGTCACGCCCTGCATGTCGTCGGCACTGAGCCGCTTCTCGCGGATCTTGGCGATCTGCTCGTCGTAACGCTCCACGAACGTGGCGAAGTCGAGCGTGTCGGCGTCGTGGATGCACGGCACCATCAGCGACCGCGTGCCGTCGTCGCGGGCGATGTCGACCGCGATCCCGAGACCGATGTGTTCGGGCCGCACGATCCTCGGCTTGCCCGCGGCGTCCGTGGCGTAGATGTTGTTCATGGCCGGGACCGTGTCGGTGATGGCCCGCACCACCGCGTAGCCGATCAGGTGGGTGAACGAGACCTTCCGGACCATCTTGCGGCTGAGGTGGCCGTTGATGATCTTGCGGTTGACCTCAAGGAGCTTGGCCGGGACATCACGGAAGCTCGTGGCGGTGGGCACGGCCAGGCTGGCCTCCATGTTGGAGACGATGCGGGCTCCCACGCCTCTGATCGGCTCGCCGATGGGCGCGTCGGCCGCCGGCTCCTTCTTCGCCTCCTTCGGTGCGGGCGGCGCCGGTGGCTCGCCTGCCAGCGGCACCGACATGGCCGAGTCGACCTCGGGCTCCGTCACGTCCGTGGCGGTGGTTTCGATGGTGGTGCGGGCGGCGGTCGATGCCGGTGGGGGAGCCGGCGTGATCGGAGCATCCGGCGACTCGCCCTCGAACAGGGCGCGCCAGGCTTCGTCCACCGAGGCCGGATCGGCTGCCCACAGGTCGCGCATCTCATCGATGACCCACGCGTTGGCGCCCAGCGAGTCGCTCGCCTCGGAGCGGATCCGGTCGTTCATGGCCACGATCCTAGTTTCCTACTTTCTGGCCCGGATAGGGTCCGCTCGTGCGGGTCGTCACCTGGAACGTGAACTCTCTGAAGGCGCGCCTCGGTCGGGTGCAGCGCTGGATCGAGTCCTTCTCACCGGATGTCGTGTGCCTGCAGGAGACCAAGCTCGCCGACGACGCCTTCCCCGCGCTGACGTTCCAGTCGCTGGGATACGACTGCTTCCACAACGGCGAGGGACGCTGGAACGGCGTGGCGGTGCTGAGCAGGGTGGGTCTCACCGATCCAGTGGCCGGGTTCGGCGACGGCATCGAGCCCGACCCGGACGCTCGCCTGGCCTGGGCCACCTGCGGGGGCGTTCGGGTGGCGTCGTGCTACGTGCCCAACGGGCGGGCCGTCGGCCACGACCACTACCACTACAAGCTCGACTGGCTGAGACGCCTGCGAGCCTCGCTCGACGCCCACGCTGATCCCGGCCGGCCCGTCCTGGTGTGCGGCGACTTCAACATCGCCCCCGACGATCGCGACGTGTACGACCCCGCCGCCTTCACCGACACGACCCACACCAGCGAGGCCGAGCGGGAGCGGCTCGCCGGCCTGCTCGAATGGGGACTGGTGGACGTGTTCCGCCAGCACCACGACGGCGGCGGGCTGTTTACGTGGTGGGACTACCGGGGAGGCGACTTCCACAAGCGCAAGGGAATGCGCATCGACCTCGCGCTGGCGACCCGTCCGGTGGCCGACGCGGCCGGCTTCGCACTCATCGACCGCAATGAGCGCAAGGGACCCAAGGACGACCCGCCCAGCGACCACGCGCCCCTGTACATCGACCTGGACGAGGGCGCCTTGCCATGCTGACTCCCCTCGACGAGCACGCCCTGCTCGTCTTCTGGACCCAGCTGCTGGTGCTCGTGGTGGCCGCACGGGCCGCGGGCTACGCCATGCGGCGGGTCGGCCTGCCGTCGGTGATCGGCCAGTTGGCTGCGGGGGTGATCCTCGGGCCCTCGGTGTTCGGCGCGGTCTGGCCCAGCGGGTTCGAGTGGTTCATCCCTCACGAGGAGATCTCCTCTGGAGCTCTGTTCGCGGTCACCTGGCTGGGGGTGGCACTGCTGCTGGTGACAGCCGGGTTCGAGACAGACCTGGCCCTGATACGACGCCTGGGCCGCGCCGCCGCGCTGGTGACCGGCTTCAGCCTCGTCGTGCCCCTTGCTGGAGGCTTGGTGACGGGACTGGTGCTGCCCAGTGACTTCGTCGGCGGTGGCGCCGACCGCACCGTGTTCGCGCTTTTTGTGGCCTCAGCGCTGTCGGTGTCGGCGCTGGCCGTCATCGCGCGGATCCTCTCGGAGCTAGGGCTGATGAGGCGCGACTTCGGCCAGATCACGGTGGCCGCGGGCATGGCCAACGACGTGGTCGGCTGGGTGATGCTGGCCGTCTTCGCGGGCTTCGCCACCGCGGGCGAGGTGTCGGTGGGGGGGACCTTGCGAACAGTGCTGGGCCTGGCCGCCTTCCTGTTCCTGGCGATGACGCTGGGCCAGCGCGCCGTGGACGCCAGCTTGCGCCGGATCAGGCGCGAGGGCCCGAACCTGCACGGCGCGCTCGGCATCGCGGTGATCACGATGCTGGTGTTCGGCGTGGCCACTCAGGCGCTGGGCATCGAGGCGGTGCTCGGAGCCTTCGTGGCAGGGGTGGTCCTCAACCGCTCGCGCTTCCAGCAGCACGAGGTCGTCCACCACATCGAATCGCTCACCAACGCCTTCCTCGCCCCCGTGTTCTTCGCCATGGCCGGCCTGCGGGTCGATCTCTCGCTGCTGGGCGAGGGCGATGCGCTGGCCTGGGCCGGCGTGGTGATGGTGGTGGCCATCGTGGCCAAGTTCGCCGGTGCCTTCGTGGGCGCGCGGCTGGCGGGCCAGTCGCAGCGGGCTGCGGTGGCCCTGGGCGCCGGTCTCAACGCCAGGGGCGCCCTGGAGATCGTCATCGCCTCGGTGGGGCTGTCGCTGGGCGTGTTCAGCGAGACGGCCTACACGGTCATCGTGATCGTGCCCCTGGTGACCTCGGTGTTCGCCGCCGTGAGTCTGCGTCTGGCGGTGCGGGACTGGATGGGTTCCCCGGCCGAGCGCGAGCGCCTCGAGCGCGAGGAGGCGCTCAGCCGCAACCTCGTGGTGCGCTCGTCCCGGCTCCTGCTCGCGTCGCGGGCCGAGCCTGCGTCCATCGCGGCCGCGCAGCTCATGCACTTCGCCTGGCCGGTGCAGGTGCCCGCCACCGTGATCTCAGTGGCGCCCGAGAGCCTCGGCGACGGCTCCTACCACTCCGACGGCGCAGCCATCCGCCAGTGGCCCGACATCACCATTGTCCGCAACGTGCTCGATGGGCGGGAGGTCGATCATCGGCAGGTGCGGGCCTCCAGCGCGGCCGGCGCAGTCGTCGCGTCGGCCATCGTGGCGGAAGCCCGACTCGGCTACGGGGCGATCTGCGTGGGTGTGGCCGGCCGCCACGAGGGCCAGCTGTACTCGCCGATGGTCGACGAACTGCTGCTGCACTCGTCCCTGCCCGTGGTGATCGTGAGGCGGGCCGACGGCCTCGAGACTCCGCTTCCGGGAGCCTTCACTCGCGCCGTCGTCCCGGTCACAGGCACGCGGTCCTCCCGGGCCGCCCAGGAAGTCGCCTTCGGAGTGAGCAGCCAGCTCGGCACCGAGGTGGTCCTGACCCACGTGGTGCAACGGCATTGGCCGGACATGCGGATCCTGCCCAAACGGCTGGCCACCAGCAAGTTGGCGACCCGGTTCCTGGGTGAGAGCCACACCGAGTCAGCTCGCCCGGTGGTGGACGCCCTCATGGACGCGGCCGCGGCACGGGGCGCGGAGATGGGCATCGAGGCCCGCACCCTGGTCCAGGACGGCTCCTCGCCGGCTTCGACTCTGGTGGCGGTGGCCGAGGAGCAGGAGGCGGACCTCGTGGTGCTGGGCGCTTCGCTGCGCAACGTCGACGGCCGCCCATTCCTCGGCCACACCGTCGAGACGGTGCTGGAGCGCTGTTCCGCCAATGTGGCGGTGGTGGCCATGCCCCGCGCCGACTCCAGCTAGGAGCGAACTGTCAGAGCGGTTCCTAGCGGTCTTGGCGGGCTCGGAGTTCTTGGCGGGCCCGGGCAATGGCCGCCCGGTGGTCGACCGCGCCGGGGCCGTGATCGGCCGCCGAGGCGATTGCCTCCAGCCACCGGGACGGCTCTCTCTCGACAGTCTGGCCTCCCAGGTCGCGGCGGTCGCACCACAGGACGTGCAGCTCCTGCTCGGCTCTGGTGACGGCCACATGGAGCAGACGGCGCTCCTCAGCCCGGGCCGCGGTGGTGCGAGCGTGGGCGATGGGCACGAATCCGTCCTCCAGGCCCACGAGGTGGACGACGGGCCACTCCAGTCCCTTGGCGGCGTGGAAGGTCATCAGATCGACACCGTCGGATGACGGGGTCAGGCGGCTGTCGGCTCTCAGCGCGGTGACGAAGGCGTCCACCGTGGAGTCGGGATCGAGCGACAGGTGGTCCTCGGCGAACTCCAGGAAGGCTTCGATGTTGGCTCGCGCCTCGGGCGTGTCCGGGGCGGTCGACTTCTGGGGACCCGACCCGGCGTCCGCCGGCTCGCCCAGCCGCTGGCGGGCGTCGGCCGCGCAGAAGGTCAGGCTGGCGCCGGGTCGCCAGGCCTCGAGCACAGCCGCTATCTCGGGCTGGCGGAGCAGGCTGCCTCCGGCGACAGTGGCCACCGGGATGTTCTGGCGCACCAGCGCCTTGCGGAGCGGATCGAGCTGAGCGTTGGTCCGGGCCAGCACTGCCTGCCGTCGCCACGATGAGCCGGGCCTGTGGCGTTGCCGCACCGCTCGGGCCAGCGTCGCGGCCTCGCTGGCTCCGTCGCACACGGTCACCGTCGGGTCCTCCCCCGATGGCCGCACGGCGGGCTGGGGCGACCGGCCGAGGATCCGTCCCGCCGCGGCAAGGACTTCGGGCGTGGACCGGAAGTTGGCGCGCATGTGCAGCACCGCGCAGCCGGGCAGGTGATTGCCGACGGTGTTGATCAGTTCCGGATCGGCACCGTTCCACCCGTAGATGGCCTGGTCGGGATCGCCCACCATCACGAGCGTCGAGTCCGGTCCCAGCCAGGACTTGAGCAGAGCGAACTGCAGCGGGTTGATGTCCTGGAACTCGTCGACGAGCAGGTGCTGGTGGAGCCAGCGGTGGGCGGCCGCGTGCTTGGGCTCGGTCTCCATCACCTCCAGCGACCGGGTCAGCACGTCGTCGAAGTCGAGCAGGCGGCGCTTGCGCTTGGCCGACTCGTAGTCGGCGTAGAGCTGGACGAAGCGGTCGGCCCGCCCCACCGGGGGCCGCCGACCCGCAGCCCGCGCCGCCGTCGCGTAGTCCTCGGGCGACACGAGCCGGGCCCGGCACCAGCCGATCTCGTTGACGATGTCGCTCACCGTGACGCGATCGGCCCTGGGCCGCAGCTCGGAGACCAGCCCGCCGGCGTTCTCGAGGATCCGGGGCGGGCGTCTGCCGGAGTCGGCCGCGTAACGGCGCAACTGGGCCAGAGCGACGGCATGGAAGGTCCCGGCCCGCACCGCGTCGTTGAGGCCGAGCCTTCGCAGCCGGGAGCGCAGTTCTCGGGCAGCCCGGCGGGTGAAGGTCACGGCCAGGGTGCGCCGCGGGTCGGCGTGGCCCTCGCGGGCCTGCCAGGCGATGCGCCTCGTCAGGACTCGGGTCTTGCCGGAGCCCGCTCCGGCGATGACGCACAGCGGGGATGCTCGCGTCGTCACCGCGTCGCGCTGCTCGGGCGTCAGGCCCGCCAGCAGCGGGTGCTCCGATTCGGACACGACCCGACCTTACGGCCGTGCACCCTTCACGGCGAGCGCCGTCCAGCGCACACCCGACCGATACTGTCTGGCCGGTGTTCCTGATCGAGGAAGTCCGCTTCGAGCAGCTGGTGGGCGAAGCCCTTGATGCTCTGCCCCCCGCACTGGGCGAGATGATGGAGAACATCGTGGTGGTGGTGGAGGACGCCCACCCGGAGGAGGATCTCCTCGGCCTCTACGAGGGGGTGCCCCTGACCGAGCGGGAGGACTACGGCGGGATGGCCATGCCCGACCGGGTGACCCTCTACCGGCTGCCGATCTGCGAGATCTGCGACAACGAGGACGAGCTGCTCGACGAGATCATGGTCACCGTGGTGCATGAGGTGGCCCACCACTTCGGCATCGACGACGAGACCCTGCACCAACTCGGCTGGGACTGACCGCGATTCAGGGACCGTCTCAAGGCAGGCGGGGGAAGCGGCTTCGCGGGCCTGCTTCGGCCCAGTCCATGTGGTTGCGGACGTACTGGTTGGCCGCGTCGCGGACCGGGCTGTAGTCCCAGGAGAGCGACGTGTCGGACTCGATGGCGGCGTGTAGCACTCGCCGGGAGCGCTGCGAGTGGAGCACGCGCTGACGGATCTCGGTGCTGTCCCAGCGCTGGGCCGCCTCAGCGGCGAAGGCGGCGGCCAGGGAGGAGAAGCCGGGATCGTCCGCCAGGTTGGTGCGTTCTGCCGGATCGGCCACCACGTCGTAGAGCAGCGGGGGATCGGCGTCGCAGTGGATGTACTTGTAGCGGCCCCGCCGGATCATGAACATCGGATGCGAGGTCATCTCGGCCGTGTACTCG
>VXWX01000068.1 GCA_009835735.1 Acidimicrobiaceae bacterium | reverse complement strand
AGCTCACCGACGAGGGTCTCAACCTCGCCGGCGTGCAGCGGGTCCTGGAACTCGAACGCACCGTCGTCGAACTGAAGGCCCAGCTCGACGACGCCCGCCGGGCCCACGAGCGCCAGTTGGCCGAGTTGACGGCACGCGGCTTCAACCTAGGCGGCCTCGTGCCGGCCGTTCCCGCCAGCAGGGCGGTCACCATCTACCGCGCCACCCGTGGACCGGCCTCCGTGGTTGAACCGGTCACGAGGGCCGGCTGACATGTCCCTGGACCCCAATCGCTGGACGCTCAAGACGACCGAGGCATTCGCGGCCGCGACCGAGGCGGCCAGGGCCGCCTCCCACGCCGAGGTCACGCCCGACCACCTGCTGATCGCCCTGCTGGCCCAGACCGAGGGCCTGGTGCTACCGATGCTGCACTCCGCGGGTGTCGACCACTCCGCCGTGCTGGACCGGTCCCAGCAGGCGGTGGCCATGCTGCCGCGCGCTTACGGGTCCGATGTCGGTGTCTCCCGCGAGTTGCACGACGTGTTGACGGCCGCCGACAAGCTGCGCCTCGACCTCGGTGACGACTACCTGTCCACCGAGCACCTGGTCATCGCCCTGGGCGACCGCCTGGATCTCGATCGCGAGCTCCTGCTGAAGGTGCTGCACGATGTTCGGGGCAGCCATCGGGTCACTACCAAGGCGCCCGAGGACCAGTACCAGGCCCTGGAGCGCTACGGCCGGGACCTCACCACCGAGGCCCGGGCCGGCAACCTCGACCCGGTGATCGGCCGCGACGACGAGATCCGGCGGGTGATCAGGGTCCTGGCCCGGCGCCGCAAGAACAACCCCGTGCTGATAGGCGAGCCCGGCGTGGGCAAGACCGCCATCGTGGAGGGCCTGGCCCAGCGCATCGTCGACGGCGACGTGCCTGACAGCCTGGCCGGCAAGCGCCTCGTGGTGCTCGACCTGGCCGCCATGGTGGCCGGCGCCAAGTACCGCGGCGAGTTCGAGGAGCGCCTCCAAGCGGTGCTGGCCGAGATCACCGACGCCGGCGGCGAGATCGTCACCTTCATCGACGAGTTGCACACCGTGGTGGGGGCGGGTGGCGCGGAGGGAGCGATGGACGCCGGCAACATGCTCAAGCCCATGCTGGCCCGCGGCACGCTGCGGATGGTCGGTGCCACCACCCTCGATGAGTACCGCAAGCACCTGGAGACCGACGCGGCTCTGGAGCGCCGCTTCCAACCGGTGCTGGTGGAACCGCCCTCCGTAGAGGACACGGTGGCCATCCTGCGTGGCCTGCGGGAGCGCTACGAGGTCCATCACGGGGTGCGTATCAAGGACTCTGCGCTGATCGCCGCGGCGGAGCTGTCGGACCGCTACATCACCGGTCGGTTCCTCCCCGACAAGGCCATCGACCTGATCGACGAGGCGGCCAGCTCGCTGCGTATCGAGATCGACTCGGTGCCCACCGAGATCGATGTGGTGGAGCGCCGCCTGCGGCAACTCGAGATGGAGCGGGTCGCGGTCGGTGCTGAGAGCGACGCCACGTCCCGGGCGCGTCTCGACGATCTGGAGCGCGAGATCGCCGACCTCACCGAGGAGTCCTCCGCGCTGACGGCCCGCTGGAAGGCTGAGAAGGAGGCCATCGGCGTCATCCGCTCCCTCAAGGAGGAGCTTGAGACTCGCCGGTCCGACCTCGAACGCGAGCCCGACCTGGAGCGAGCCGCCGAGATCCGCTACGGGATCATTCCCGACCTGGAGCGCCGCATCGACGAGGCCACCAGCCATCTGGCCGGGCTGCAGCGCGACTCGTCGATGCTCACCGAGGAAGTCGACGCCGACCACATAGCGGTCGTCGTCAGCCGGTCCACCGGCGTGCCGGTGTCGCGCCTGATGGAGGGCGAGGCAGCCAAGCTGATCCGGCTGGAGGAGCATCTCCACGAGCGGGTGGTGGGTCAGGACGAGGCGGTGAGCGTGGTGGCCAACGCCATCCGTCGCAGCCGCGTCGGCCTCAGCGACCCCCACCGCCCCATCGGCAGCTTCCTGTTCCTCGGCCCTACCGGCGTGGGCAAGACCGAGTTGGCCCGGTCCTTGGCCGCGTTCCTGTTCGACGATGAGCAGGCCATGGTGCGCATCGACATGTCGGAGTACCTGGAGAAGCACTCAGTGTCCCGCCTCATCGGAGCGCCGCCCGGATACGTGGGCCACGACTCCGGCGGCCAGCTGACTGAAGCGGTCCGGCGCCGCCCCTACGCGGTGGTGCTGCTCGACGAGGTGGAGAAGGCCCATGCCGAGGTGTTCGGCGTGCTGCTGCAACTGCTCGACGACGGTCGTCTAACCGACGGGCAGGGCCGCACGGTGGACTTCAGCAACGTCGTGCTGATCATGACGTCCAACCTCAAGGGCGAACCGGGCAACTTCTTCAGGCCCGAGTTCGTCAACCGCATCGACGACATCGTCCGGTTCCGCGCCCTGGAGCCGGACGACCTCGTGCCCATCGTCGACATCCAGCTCAAGCAGCTGGAGGATCGCCTGCAGACCCGGCGTCTCGGGCTGGAGGTCACCGACGAGGCCAAGGCACATCTGGCCCGCGCCGGCTACGACCCCGCCTTCGGCGCCCGGCCCCTCAAGCGCCTCATACAGCGCGCCATCGGAGATCCTCTTGCGGTGGCCATGCTGGAGGGCCGCTACACCTCCGACGACACCGTGGTAGTCGACGTGGACCGCTCCGACGAGACGGACCCGTCGATAGTCCTTCGCTGACCGAGTCAGCACCAACGAAGCGAAGCGGCAGCCTCCACAGCTCCGCGCCACACGCGTTGGACGCCCTCATAGCGGAAGCGGCCACACGGCACCACTGCAACTAGCCCTCCCGCTGACGGGCGCGGCGAGTAGTGTCGCGCCCGCCATGCGGATCAAGCCTCATCACATCGTCGTCGCGCTCGGTGTCGCCATCGCTCTGTTCACCGCATTGTCGGGGATCGTCGCCGGGATCACCGGCTTCCACAGCGACAGCCCGATCACCCGCGAGGTCTTCGGCAACATCCCCACCCCGCTGAAAGCCGCCTTCTACACCGTCATTCCCATACTGCTGGTGTACGGAGCGGTCCTGTTCGCCAACCGGGTCAAGAACTGGGAGCGGGGCCGGCCCGACAACCGCCGCACCACACCGAAGAACGTGCACCACCGGATGGCCGACTTCCGGGCCGGTGTCTACATGCAGACCCTGCTGCGGGAGCCGGGCGCAGGCGTGATGCACTCGCTCATCTACTTCAGCTTCCTGGTGCTGCTGGGGGTGACCACCACCCTGGAGGTCGACCACCAGCTGCCGGACGGAGCCAAGTTCCTGCACGGCGACGTGTACCGGGCCTACTCGGCGGTGGGCGACGCGGCCGGGCTGGTCTTCGTGATCGGGATGCTGTGGGCCATCCTGCGCCGCTTCGGGCCGCCGATGTGGAGGCCCTACCGCATCCGCATCAAGACCCGTCCTGAGCACGCGGTCATCGGCGGGGTGATGCTGGCCATCGGCATCACCGGGTTCGGTGCGGAGGCCTTCAGGATCGCAGCCGACGGGCTGCCCGACCACGAGCGCTGGAGCTTCATCGGCTACCCGCTGGCCACCCTCGTCGACGGGTCAGGCGCAGTGCACGGCTGGCATCAGGCGTGGTGGGTGGCCCACGTAGTCGCCTTCATGGCGTTCCTGGTGATCCTGCCGACGACGATGCTGCGCCACATGTTCACGTCGCCTCTGAACATGTACCTGCGCCACCGCGACCGGCCCAAAGGCGCGATGCGGCCCATGCCCAACCTGGTGGAGGGCGACACCGAGCTGGAGACGTTCGGCGCCTCGGTGATCGAGGACTTCTCATGGAAGCAGCTCCTCGACACCGACGCCTGCACCATGTGCGGCCGCTGCACCTCGGTGTGCCCGGCCCACGCCACCGGCAAGCCCCTGGATCCTCGGGAGATCGTGCTCAAGACGGGCGAGGTCATGGCCCTCACCGGCAGCCCGCCCACGTCGCCGCCCCTAAGCAGCGGTGAGGAAACCGTCGAGGTGCCGGCCAACTGGATGTTCGAGCGCATCAGCACCGAGGAGCTGTGGGCCTGCACCTCGTGCCGGGCCTGTGACGAGATCTGCCCGGTCAACATCGAGATCCTCGACAAGATCCTGGACATGCGCCGCTACCTCACCCTGATGGAGAGCGACTTCCCCTCGGAGCTGGGCCAAGCCTTCAGGGGCATGGAGAACTCATCCAACCCGTGGTCGCTCAGCCAGACCGAGCGGGCCGATTGGGCCCGGGACCTCGACGGCGTGCGGGTCCTGTCCGGTGGCGACCCCCTGGACGCCGAGTACCTGTACTGGGTCGGGTGCGCAGGCTCGTTCGACGACAAGAACAAGAAGGTGGCCCGGGCCATGGCCCAGCTCATGGAGCGGGCCGGCGTGGACTTCGCCATCCTCGGCCCGGCCGAGAACTGCACCGGCGACTCGGCCCGGCGCTCCGGCAACGAGTACCTGTTCCAGATGCTGGCGTCGGCCAATATCGAGACCCTCAACTCGATGGGGGTGCGCAAGATCGTCACCCAGTGCCCCCACTGCTTCAACACGCTGGCCAACGAGTACCCGCAACTCGGCGGGCACTACGAGGTGGTCCACCACAGCCAGTTCCTGGAGGCGCTGGTGGCCGAGGGCCGCCTGGACCTCGAAGGGGCCACGCTCGCCGAGAGGGTCGTCTACCACGACAGCTGCTACCTGGGACGCCATAACGACGTCTACCTGGCACCCCGGCGGGTGCTCGGATCGCTCGGGGGAATCGACCTGGTGGAGGCTCCCCGAAACGGCACCAAGGGGATGTGCTGCGGTGCGGGCGGGGCCCGCATGTGGATGGAGGAGACGATCGGCACGAAGGTGAACGATGAGCGGTCCCGGGAGCTGCTCGACACTGGGGCGTCGCGCATCGCCACCGCTTGCCCGTTCTGTTACATCATGATGGACGACGGGGTTCGGGCGGCTGGCGTGTCGGAGGATTCTGTACAGGTCGCGGATATCGCTCTCCATGTGCTAGAGGCGGTCGAGGCTCACGACTCGGCTGGCACCGCTTAGGGGCACGCCCCCCCCCGGCCGGCGGGTCCTGTCGTCGAGCCGAGATGACCGACACGGGCTTCGCCCTACTCGTCGGTCATCTGACTCGCCGCCACCCCCCGGCCTTGCCGGTGCACGCTGCCAACCTGACGGATCGCGTCATGCCGGTAGCGTCTTAGGGATGCGGCCCAGGATTGTTGTTGTTGACAACTATGACTCGTTTGTCTACATCTTGGTGCAGTACTTGGGGGAACTTGGGGCTGAGCCTCTGGTGTACCGGCATGATGCGGTTACGGCCGACGAGGTGCGGGCGCTCGAGCCTGACGGGGTGCTGATCAGTCCCGGGCCGGGTACGCCGGACGACGCGGGCGTGAGCAACGATCTGCTGGCCTCGCTGAGCGGCTCGGTGCCCATATTCGGAGTGTGCCTGGGGATGCAGTGCATCGGGCAGGCCTTCGGGGGAACCGTGATCCGGGCACCCGAAGTGATGCACGGCAAGACCTCGGTCATCGAGCACGATGCCTCGGGGGTGTTCGACGGTCTGCCCAACCCCTTCACCGCCACTCGCTATCACTCGCTGATCGTCGAGCGCGCCTCGGTTCCGCCCATCCTGGAGGTCACCGCCACTTGCAACGAGGGCCTGGTGATGGGTCTGCGGCATCGGCAACACCACACCGAGGGGGTTCAGTTCCATCCGGAGTCGGTGCTCACCAACGCCGGCCACAACCTGCTCGACAACTTCCTCGACCGCTGCCGCTAGCGGGAACGGCCAGTCTCAGCCGGTTTCGTCCGGCTCCTCGGGCAGGCCTGCGCCGGTCTGGTCGATGCCTTCGGTCTCGCCGCCTTCGCCCTCTGGTGACTCAGGCACGACCTGATCGCCCTCGGTCTCGGCGGACTCCCCCACCACGACATCCACCTCGGTCTCAGCCGACACTTCGAGGTTGGGGGGCGGCGTCTGGGCCAGTATCCGGCCCACGTCCGACGATCCCGGCTCGACCGGTTCGAACGTCACGATGCCAACGACGAGCCCGGCTCGTTCTATAGCCAGCTTCCCGGTGTCGAACAGCAGGCCCTGGACGTCGGGGATGGCCACCAGCGGAGGACCGTCCGAGACGATGATGTAGATCTCCAGGCCGACAGCCACCGGGAACCCGTGGAGCGGGTCGGTCTCAATGATCTCGCCCTCCGGGACCGTGGCCGACGGCTCGCGCCGCTCAGCGACGCGGAACCCCTGGTCGGCCAAAGTCTGGATGGCCTGAATCAGTGTCTGGCCCCGTACGTCGGGCACGAAGATCTGCCCCGGTCCGGTGGAGACGGTTATGGTCACCGCCTCGCCCAGCGCAAGCTCAGTGTTCGAGGAGGGCTCCTGCCCCACGACGATGCCCGCCTCGGCCTGGCTGGTGCCCTCGATCACGATGACCTCGTATCCCGCGCTCCGCAGTATCTCGGTGGCATCGACGCGGTTGCGGCCCCGCACCGGCGGCACCCTGGGGGTCTCGCCCTGGCTCACAGTGAGCGCCACCGTGGCGCCCTCCTCGATCCGTTGGCCCCCAGGCGGGCTCTGGGCGAACACCGTGTTCTCGGGCACGCCCGTGTTGACCTGGTAGCTGGGCTCCGGCTCCAGACCGGCCGACCTCAGCAGAGCGTCCGCCTCGCCGTAGCTGAGCCCGGACACGTCGGGCACCTCGATCAGGGCATTGTCGGGGGTGGTCGGCTCTGCGGGCCCGTTGTTGTCGCCCAGACCAAGCGAGTCGTAGAAGATCCACCCCAGGAAGCCGAGAGCGGCCACGAGCACCACCAAACCCAAGAACATGAGCACCGTCCGCTTCCAGCCGTCGGATCGGTGGACCTCCTCGTAGTAGTAGGCCGGCGGCACGTACTGGGGCGGGGGCCCCGGTCCCGGCCCCGGCGCGGCGGGCACCTGGGCGCGGGGTCCGGTGGGCGGACCTCCGCTGGGCGGGGGAGCGGTGGCGACCGGGCCGGTGCGCGGCCGGCCTGCCGCCGGGGCCGCCGGGACCGGCGGAGCCGGCGATGCGGTCGCAGGACGCTCGCCCGTCCGGACCCGGGGCGACTGGCCGGTCCGGGTCGGGATGCTGTGGGCGCCGGCCAGATAGCGTTGAAGGTCGGCGCGCAGGTCCTCTGCCTTGGGATAGCGGTTGGCCGGGTTCTTGGCCAGCAGCTTGAGGATGATGGCCTCGAGGGACTCCACGATGCTCACACCCAGTAGTGACGGCGCGAGCGGACGCTCCTGCACGTGCTTGACGGCCACCGCGGTCGAGGTGTCGGCGGTGAAGGGCGGCTTGCCGACGATCATCTCGTAGAGCACGACCCCGAGCGAGTACAGGTCACTGCGACCGTCGAGAGCCTTGCCCTGGGCCTGCTCGGGCGAGAAGTAGGTGGCCGTGCCCATGACCGACCCGATATGGGTGAGGTTGTCACCGGTCCGGCGGGCCAGGGCGGTGGCTATACCGAAGTCGGCCACCTTCACCTGGCCGTCGTCGCTGACGATGATGTTGCCGAGCTTGATGTCGCGGTGCACGAGCCCGGCGTTGTGGGCGCTGCTGAGCGCTTCGGCCACGTCGGACGCGATCTCTGCGGCCCGGTCCGGGCTGAGACGCCCGGTGGAGCGCATCACGTCGGCCATGCTGCGGCCCACCACGTATTCCATGACGATGTAGTACGTGCCCTGCTCCTGACCCCAGTCGTAGATGCCGACGATGTTGGGGTGGTTCAGATTGGCGGCGGCCTTCGCCTCCCGGCGGAAGCGCTCGACGAAGCTCGGATCATTGGCGAACTCGGGGAACAGGACTTTCACCGCCACCTGCCGGTCGAGCGACGCGTCCCGGGCCAGGTAGACATCGGCCATTCCGCCGCGCGCGATGCGGCGGAGCAACTCGTAGCGACCGTTGAAGACGGTCAGGCCCTCATCTGACACCGTCAGCCATTGTAACGGGCGCCCGTAGCCCGAATTTTAGGCCGGACCGACACCAGGCTCAGATGGGCACAGCGGGCTGGAACCCGAGCACCAGTTGCTCCGATCCCGGCGGTTGGAACCCGGGGTCGCCCACAACGTCGACGACAACGGTGGTGACGTTGTCGTGGCCGTGTCCGGGCCTTACGGCTCGCTCGACCAGGCTGCTGGCCGCGGCACGAGCGTCGGCGATGGATCGCAGGATCTCAGCGATCTCGAAGTCGGGCACCTCGTTGGTGAGCCCGTCGCTGCAGAGCAGGAACCGGGTCCCCTCCACGGCCGCCAGCTCCCAGCCGTCGACGTGCACCCGGCGCTCGAACCCGACGGCCCGGGTGAGAGTGTGGCGGTCGGCGTGGGTGGCCGCCTCAGCCTCGGAGATGACGCCGTCGCGGACGAGATTCTCGGAGATCGTGTGGTCGACGGTGATGCGGCTGAAGCCGTCGGAGGTGAGCACATACAGCCGGGAGTCACCAACGTTGCAGGCGGCCAGCCGCGGCTGTTTCTCAGCGCCATTGATTCCGGCCAGTACGCACAGGGTGGTCGACATCTCGAACAGGCTCGGATCGTCCCTAGCCGCTTCCAGGATGGCTACGTTGGCCGAGCCCACAAGCGCAATCAACTGTGCCAGCGACTCGACGCCGGTGTCACGAGAGAGGACCTCGGTGGCTATGCCCGCCGCGGTGCCCCCTCCCGCGTGGCCTCCGAGCCCATCCGCCACCGCAAAGACGGCACCGTCGGCGAGGTAACGATCCTGATTCTCGTGGCGGTGCAGGCCCACATGGGTGGCGGCCCCGTAATCCAGGCGCACTCCGGCGATGCTAACGGCCCTCGTCAGCCGGACTCGGGACCGCTCTGCAGGCAGGCGATTCGTTAAGCGGGCCGCTAGCCTCGTGTGCCCGGTCCGCCCGCGGTGGGTCGGGGCCACGCGCGAGTGGCGGAATTTGGCAGACGCGCAGGATTCAGGTTCCTGTGTCCGAAAGGACGTGGGGGTTCAAGTCCCCCCTCGCGCACACCACCGCATCACAACAAGGTGTCGGTCACGGCCTCCACCGCCGGCACCAGGGCCTCGTCCATGAGCATCTGCTCGGCCGCGGCCAACTCGGGAGACAGCCAACGGTCCGGCCCCGGGCCGGGCACCCGGGTTCTCAGCAGGCTCACGGCCGCTCCAGTTCCCGCCGCGGGCTGCAGGGGGGCCCGCAGCTCGATGCCCCGTGCGGCCGCGACCCACTCGACGGCCAGGATGCGGCGCAGGTTGTCGACCACCCGGCGCAGCTTGCGGGCCGCACCCCAGCCCATCGACACGTGGTCCTCCTGCATGGCTGAGGTCGGCAGTGAATCCACCGAGGCCGGGGCGGCCAGGCGCCGGTTCTCGGCGCACAGGGCGGCCGCGGTGTACTGGCCGATCATCAGGCCGCTGTCCACGCCCGGATCGTCGGCCAGGAACGGGGGCAGTCCGTGGGACCGGCCGGCGTCGAGCAGCCGGTCGATACGGCGCTCCGCTATGGCACCGACCTCGGCCGCGGCGATGGCCAGATAGTCGGCCGCCAACGCGACCGGCGCGCCGTGGAAGTTCCCGCACGACTCGACGCGGCCGTCGGGCAGCACCATCGGATTGTCGATGGCCGAACCCAGTTCCCGGTCCGTCGCCGCCGCCACGAAATCGAGAGTGTCGCGGGCTGCGCCGTGAACCTGGGGAGTGCACCTGATGGAGTAAGCGTCCTGCACCCGGTCGTCGTCAATCCGATGGCTGGCGACGATAGGCGAGTCCTCCAGCACGGCCCGGAGGTTGGCCGCGCTGACCTGCTGGCCGGGATGGGGACGCAACGCCACCAGATCGGCCGCGAAGGCCCGGTCGGTGGCCAGCAGCGCCTCGACGCTGCAGGCCGCCACGATGTCGGCGACGGTCATGAGCCGCCCGGCGTCGTGGACCGCGAGGCACAGCGTCCCCAGGATCCCGTCGGTGCCGTTGGTGAGGGCCAGGCCCTCCTTGGCCGCCAGCTCCAGGGGTTCCAGGGGCTCGAAGCCCGCTTGGGCCAGGGCCGCCGCCGCCGCTGTCGTTCCCCCGCCACCGGTCAGCACCTCGCCCTCGCCGATCAGCACGAGCGCAGCATGGGCCAGGGGCGCGAGATCGCCGCTGGCCCCGAGCGAGCCGTGCTCGGGCACGGCCGGCACCACGCCCGCGTTGAGCAGGCGCACCAGTCCCTCGGCGACCTGCGGCCTAGTCCCCGACGCCCCCAGAGCGAGCGTGCGGGCCCGCAGGAACATCATGGCCCTGACCACCTCGGCCTCTACCGGGGGGCCCATGCCGGCCGCGTGAGATCTGATCAGGGACTGCTGGAGCACGGCCCGGCGTTCGGCGGGTACAACCGTGTTGGCCAGGGCCCCGAAGCCGGTGGAGATCCCGTAGACGGGCTCCCCCTCGGTCAGCCTCTCGACGACACTTCGAGCCGCGACCATACGCTCCATGGCGGCATCACTGAGCCTGACCTGCTCGCCGCTGCGGGCGACGGCGACGACGTCGGCGACCGTGACGCCCACGCCGTCGAGCTCGACGGTCACGCCAGGGCCACCTCTTGTTGCCCGGACAGGCCCCGAGATGTCGCCACGGCTGCGTCCACCACCGCGGCGGCCGCGGCCTGGAGGCGGCCGCCGGCAAGCCGGTCGGCCGGGCCCAGCACCGACAGAGCCGCGATCGGGCCCGCCGGACCGTGGACCGGCGCGCAGACCGCGGTCACGTCGGGCTCGATGGCTCCGGTGTTGAAGATGGGTGCGGGGCGCGTGCCCGGCGCCGGCGCAGCGGCGGACAGGGCCTCGCCGACGGCTGTGCCGCCGACTGGGACCGACCGGCCCACCCAGCCGACGTGGCGGATGGCCCGGTGGCCCTCGACGGTGTCGATATAGACCGCCTCATCGCCGTCGCGTACGGCCAGGTAGGCGGACTCCTCGGTGGCCTCGACCAGGCGCTCAAGTTCGGGACGGGCTGCTGCGGTCAGCCGGGCGTAGGGACCCGATTGCAGCGAAGCCAGTGCGGTGCGCACGAACGAGGGCCCGACGGAATAGGTCCCGACGCCGTCCCGGACGAGATAGCCCCGATCGGTCAGGACCCGCAGGTGGCGCAGAGCCGTGCTGGCCGGCATGCCCGTTCGGGTCGCGGCCGCTGTGAGGCTGAGCGCGCCCTCGGTGATCACGGTGTCCAGCAGATCCAGCACCCGCCCCGCGGAGCGCGACCTGTGCAGCGGGGAAGCGGGCCGGTCCGTAGGCGGTTGGTTTTCAGTATTTAAAATCTCTTGCTGCATATTGACACAATAGGTCATCCACGGGTACAGTGCAACCGACCCTGGAGACAACGGCACGAGGTTCACGATGCCCGCCTCCCAGCACAGCTCGAGCGCTCCTCCGGGCGGGGTGCGCGCCCCCACCGGCACTGCGCTGACCTGCCGGGGCTGGCCCCAGGAGGCCGCTTTCCGGATGCTGCAGAACAACCTCGACCCCGATGTGGCCGAGCGCCCCGACGACCTCGTGGTGTACGGCGGGACGGGACGGGCCGCCAGATCCTGGGATGCCTACTTCGCCATGATCCGGGCCCTGACCGAGCTCGCCGGCGACGAGACGCTGCTGGTGCAGTCGGGCAAGCCGGTGGGCGTGCTGCGAACCCACGAGTGGGCGCCCAGGGTGCTCATCGCCAACTCCAACCTCGTGCCGGAATGGGGCACATGGGACGAATTCCGGCGGCTCGAGCACCTCGGGTTGACGATGTTCGGCCAGATGACGGCGGGCTCATGGATCTACATCGGAACTCAAGGGATCCTGCAGGGCACCTACGAATGCTTCGCAGCCATCGCCCGCAAGAGGTTCGGCGGATCGCTGGCGGGAACCCTCACCGTCACCGCCGGACTGGGCGGTATGGGGGGCGCCCAGCCGCTGGCCATCACCATGAACGAAGGGGTGGCGCTGTGCATCGAGGTCGATCCGGTGCGGGCCGCCAGGCGGGTGGAGACCCGCTATCTCGACGTGGTGGCCGACGACTACGCCGACGCCCTGCGCCGCTGCACTGAGGCGGTCGAGGCGCGACGGCCGCTGTCGGTGGGACTGGTCGGCAACGCGGCCGACATCGTGCCCCGCCTGCTGGCCGACGGCGTGGCAGCCGACATCGTCACCGACCAGACCTCGGCCCACGACCCGCTGACCTATGTCCCCAACGACCTGACCCCCGAGGCCGCCAGCGAGATGGGCCGCAGCCAGCCCGACGAACTCATCCGCCGGGCCCGGGCGGCCATGGCCACCCACGTGGACGCCATGGTGGGCTTCCTCGACGCCGGAGCCGAGGTGTTCGACTACGGCAACAGCCTGAGAGCAGAAGCAGTTCTGGGCGGCTGCGAACGGGCCTTCGACTACCCGGGCTTCCTGCCTGCCTACATCCGGCCGCTGTTCTGCGAGGGCAAGGGCCCGTTCCGCTGGGTGGCGCTGTCGGGTGATCCGGCCGACATAGCGGCCACCGACCGGGCCGTGCTCGAGGAGTTCCCGCAGGACGAGGGCCTCAAACGGTGGATCAACCTGGCCGGCGAGCGGGTCGCGTTCCAGGGCCTGCCGGCCCGGATCTGCTGGCTCGGCTATGGCGAGCGCCACCGGTTGGGGCTGCGGTTCAACGAGATGGTCCGGTCCGGGGAGCTGTCTGCACCCATCGTCATCGGACGCGACCACCTCGACTCGGGCTCGGTGGCGTCGCCCTACCGCGAGACTGAGGACATGCTCGACGGCAGCGACGCCATCGCCGACTGGCCCCTGCTCAACGCGCTGGTCAACACCTCCTCGGGGGCGTCCTGGGTGAGCATCCACCACGGCGGCGGGGTAGGCATCGGGCGATCGATCCACGCTGGTCAGGTGAGCGTGGCCGATGGGACCGACCTGGGTGCACAGAAGCTGGAGCGGGTGCTGCTCAACGACCCGGCCACCGGCGTTATGCGCCACGCCGACGCCGGCTACGACCGGGCCTGGGAGGTGGCCGCCGAGCGCGACGTGCGCATACCGGCCGGGCCGGCAGCCCAACCAGCCCCGGACCGCGGCAGTTGAGCCGATGACCGTCCGCCAGATTCTCGCCATCGGCCACCCGGCGCTGCGCATCCCGGCTGCCACCGTGCCGCGCCCTGAGATCACCGGTGCCCGCGTACAGGGCATCGTCGACGACCTCATCGACACGATGCGACACGCCAACGGCGCGGGTCTGGCCGCCAACCAGATCGGCGAGACAGACCGGATCGTCGTCATCGAAGTGAAGGACAACCCCCGCTACCCCTACAAGCCGCCCATCCCGCTCACCGTGGCCATCAACCCGCAACTGGAAGTGCTGGACAGCGAGACGGTGGTCGTCAATGAGGGCTGCCTGTCGGTTCCGCTGCGCGGCGACGTTGTCCGCTCGGTCAACCTCCGCGTCCGCTACTTCGACCGGCACGGCGCCGAGCACTGCCACGATGCGCGGGGCCTGGCCGCGGGCACCTGGCAGCACGAGTGCGACCATCTCGACGGGATCCTGATCACCGACCGGGCCGACCCGGCCACCCTGTGCACCTGGGAAGAGTTCGAGCGGCACCACCGCGACGCCTTCATCGAACGCATCACAGAGTTCGTGGAACTGGTCGGATCATGACGGCCCGGTACTGGTGCGAGCGGGCGTGGCTGGGGGGACCCCGAGCCGACACCGGCGTAGTGATCGAGGTGGAGGGCAACCGCATCGACTCGGTGGCTGCCGGGGTGCGCACCCGGCCCGAGGACGCCGTGCCATTGGCCGGCCTCACCCTGCCGGCGCTGGCCAACGCCCACAGCCACGCCTTTCATCGGGCCCTGCGGGGCCGGACCCACTGCGGCCGGGGAAACTTCTGGACCTGGCGCGACCTCATGTACCGGGTCGCGGCCCGCCTCGACCCCGACCGCTACTACCGGCTGGCTCGGGCGGTGTTCGCAGAGATGGCCCTGGCCGGCATCGGCACCGTCGGCGAGTTCCACTACGTCCACCACCGGCCCGGCGGCGGCGCCTACGACGACCCCAACGCGATGGGCGCGGTCCTGGTGGCCGCAGCCCGCGACGCTGGCCTCAGGCTGACCCTGCTCGACACCCTCTACCTGCACGGCGGCCTAGACGCCGACTCATCCCGCGGCTACCGCCCACTGCGGCCCGAGCAGGCCCGCTTCAGCGACGGCAGCGCCGAATGCTGGGCCGAGCGGGCCGAGGGATTGGCCGCAGCCGTCTCCGGACCGGCGGTGAAGGTGGGAGCGGCGGTGCACTCGGTGCGGGCCGTCGATCCGGCCTCCATCAAGGTGGCCGTCGACTGGGCCCGGGGACGGGACGCGCCCCTCCATTTCCACGCCTCGGAGCAGCCGGCCGAGAACGAGCACTGCCTCGCGGTGCACGACCGGACCCCAGTCGAGGTGATCGCCGAGGCCGGCGGGCTGGGGCCCGGCACGACGCTGGTTCACGCCACCCACATCACCGATCAGGACCGGGCCCTCATTGGCGAGGCCGGGGCCCACTGTTGCTTCTGCCCGACCACCGAGCACGACCTCGCCGACGGGGTGGGCCCGGCCGAGGCCCTGGCCCGCGCCGGCGCCCGGCTGTGCGTGGGCTCGGACTCCCACGCCGTCATCGACCTCTTCGCCGAGGCCCGCATGGTCGAGCTCGACCAGCGGGCCGCCTCCGGTGACCGGGGAGTGCTCGGCGTGGAGGACTTGGCCGCCATGGCCACCGCCGCCGGCTACCGGTCCCTCGGCTGGCCCGAAGGCGGCACCCTGGAAGCAGGCGCGCTGGCCGACTTTGTCACCGTCGGCCTCGACTCGGTTCGCCTGGCCGGCACCGACGGCGACAACGCCCTGGCCGCGGTGATCTTCGCGGCGACCGCAGCCGATGTGCGCCACCTGGTAGTGGGCGGGAAAGCGGTCGTGCGCAAGGGACGGCACACCACCATCAACGTCGCCACCGAGCTCGCCTCGGCCGTCGAGGAGGTCACCGCGCCATGACGCTGGTGATCGACAACATCGCCGAGCTGATCACCAACGACCCCTCGCTGGGGGACGGTCCGCTCGGAGTGGTGGACGACGCGTCGGTGGTCGTGGACGGCGACACCGTGGTGGCGGTCGGTCCGGCCGGGGCCGTCGCGGACGAGCGCCTCGACGCCGCCGGCCGTTGCGTGCTGCCCGGGTTCGTGGACTCCCACACCCATCTGGTCTTCGCGGGCGACCGGGCCGAGGAGTTCAGCCGGCGAATGGCCGGTGAGCCCTACGACGGGGGCGGAATCCGGGTCACGACCGACGCCACCCGGACCGCCGGCCGGGCCGGGCTCGAGCCCGCGCTCGACGGGCGTCTGGCCGAGGTGCACCGGGCCGGCAGCACCACCGTCGAGATCAAGACGGGCTACGGGCTGTCGGTGGACTCCGAGGCCGAACTGGCCTCGCTGGCCGCCGCGGCCACACCGGAAGCCACGTTCCTGGGCGCCCACCTGGTGCCCAGCGAGTACCAGGGGCGCGCCGACGACTATGTCGAGCTGGTGTGCGGTCCGATGCTCGACGCGGTCCGCAGTCATGTCCGCTGGATCGACGTGTTCTGCGAGACCGGCGCCTTCGACGCCGACCAGTCCCGGGCCGTGCTCACCGCCGGCCGGGATGCGGGACTGGGCCTGCGGCTCCACGCCAACCAGCTCGGCCACGGGCCGGGGGTGCAGCTGGGTGTGGAGATGGGCTGCGCGTCGGTGGACCACTGCACCTACCTGTCCGACGCCGACATCGAGGCCCTGGCGTCCAGCGACACGGTGGCCACCTTCCTGCCGGCCACCGACTTCTCGACCCGCCAGCCCTACCCCGACGCCCGGCGGGCCATAGACGCAGGCGTCCGGGTGGCCATCGCCTCGAACTGCAACCCCGGGTCAAGCTACACGAGCTCGCTGTCGTTCTGCATGGCGCTGGCCGTGCGCGACATGGGCATGACCATCGACGAGGCCGTGGCCGCGGTCACCACCGGCGGCGCGGCTGCGCTGCGCCGCGACGACGTGGGGCGGATCACCCCCGGCGGCCCGGCCCACATGACCATCCTCGACGCGCCCAGCCGCCACCACCTCGCCTACCGGCCGGGCGTTCCACTGATCTGGCGGACGCTGGGGGCCGACTACCGGCTCCAGCCCGCCGGCGGCCAGACTTGAACCCGAATCCATAGGAGAAGAAATGACCATCGACATCCCCAACCCCACCGAGCACAACCAGTGGTACCCGTTCGCCAACCGGCCCCTGCCCCCCGAGGTGGAAGGCCAAGCCGTCAACCCGGCCGTCATCCCGGTGTTCGACGCCGTGCGGCTGCCGCCGAGCGCCCGGTTCGTGGTGGTCGGCGCGGGTGTTCACGGGCTGTCGAGCGCCTACCACCTAGCCATGTACCTCGAGCGCACCGGCAAGGGGTCGGGCTCCGACGTCGTGCTGATCGACAAGCAGGGGCCGGGCGCGGGCGCCACCGGGTTGGCCTGCGGCTGCATCCGCAACCTGTACATGACCGGCCCGCTGCACGCCATCCT
>VXWX01000040.1 GCA_009835735.1 Acidimicrobiaceae bacterium | reverse complement strand
CTCCGTCGAGCCAGCCGGCGTTGGCCGAGCCCTCGCGGGTCAGCCCGACCGGGTTCAGGTGGCGGGAGTAGATCTCGTCGTAGTTCCCGACCTGGGCGATCACCTGATAGAAGGCATCGGGGGGCAGGCCCATGTTCGACTGCTGCTCATCGTCGGCTGCGCCCAGCAAGCGGGCCGCCTCAGCATCGGGCGGGTTGCCCGCCATGTCGGCCACGTTGGCCGACGTGATGCCCTTCTCATCGGCGATGACGGTGGCGTACACGGTCCAGTTCACCACGTCGGCGAAACGGGACTGGTTCTGACCGTACGTCGGGCCGAGGGGCTCCTTGGAGATCGGCGTGGCCGGGAAGATCACCCAGTTCTCACCAGCGGGCTGCTGGTTGGCCTTGCGTCCGACCAGGGCCGAGCCGTCGGTCGTGATCACGTCGCAGGCGCCGTTGATGAAGTTCTCAGTGACCTGGTCGAAGTCCTCGAAGGTCGTGAGATTGATGTCGATCCCAGCGGCGTCGGCGGCGTCGGCGATGTTCTGCTCGGTAGTGGTACCGGCGTTGGTGCACACGACCGCGCCGGCGATGTCGACCACCTGGGACGCTCCCGAGAAGCCGTCGCCCTCACGGGCCATGAGCTGCTGGCCGTCGTAGTAGGTGGTGGGACCGAAGTCCATGCCCACCTCGGTGTCACGGCTCTGGGTCCAGGTGGTGTTGCGCATCAGCACGTCCACCTCGCCCGTCTGCACCGCAGTGAACCGCTCAGCCGCGGTCAAAGGAGTGAAGACGACCGCTTCGGCGTCGCCGAACAGCGCCGCGGCCACCGCCCGGCAGTAGTCGGCGTCAAAGCCGGTCTGGGAGCCGTCGGGCTGGGTCTCCGAGAACGCCACCGCAGAACCGGAAACGCCGCAGTTCAACTCGCCGCGAGCCAGGACCGTGTCAAGCAAGTCCCCGTCCTGGGTGTTGTCGACGACGTCCTCCACTGTCGTGGTGGGCGCGTCAGGCTCGTCATCGCCGGTAGCCGGGGCCGCTGTCTCAGTAGGCGCCGCGGTGACGTCCGCTTCTTCGTCATCGCCGCAAGAAGCTGCGATCAGGGTCACGGCAAACAGCACGGCAAGCGCGCGCCATAGCAGTGCTTTGTTGTTGGTCACTGGTTCCCTCCGTGGGCTGGTTATTCAATGACGCTGCCACGGTATTGGCTTGGCGCGCGTTTTTCAAGCGCCAGCAGTCAGTAGTGTGAACAACAATCAGCAGCTCCGGTGCACGCTCAGCGGGCCGGCGGGGCGTAGATCAGGCCCCCGTCGCGCCAGCTCGCATTAATCGAGCCGGCCCGGGCAAGACCGGCTGGCTCCAGGTGCCGGCCGAGGATCTCCCCGTAGTTGCCCACCTGGGAGATCGCCTGGTAGAAGGCGTCGTCCTCCAGGCCCATGGCGTCCTGAAGCATGCCCTCGCCGCCGAGCAGGCGGTTCGCCTCCGCGTCGGGCGGGTTGGCCGCCATCTCGGCGACGTTGGCGGAAGTGATGCCCTTCTCGTCGGCGATGATGGTTGCGTAGACCGCCCAGTTCACGACATCGGCGAAACGCGACTGGTTCTGCGGGTACGCCGGGGCGAGCGGCTCCTTGGAGATCGGCGTGGCCGGGAAGATGACCCACTCCTGGTCGTCGGGCTGCTGCTTGGCCTTGCGCCCGGCCAGCGCCGAGCCGTCGGCGGTGGCGATGTCGCATGCGCCCACGATGAAGTTCTCGATAATCGCGTCGAAGTCCTCCAGTGTGGTGAGAGTGATGTCGATCCCGGCGGCGTCGGCAGCGTCGGAGACGTTCTGCTCGGTCGTCGTGCCGGCCAGTGCGCACACCACCGCGCCTGCGATGTCGGCAACTCCGGCGGAGGGCGAGTAACCGTCGGCGGCCCTGGCCATGAGTTGCTGGCCGTCGTAGTAGATCACCGGTCCGAAGTCCAGGCCCACGGCGGTGTCGCGGCTCTGCGTCCAGGTGGTACTCCGGAAGAGCACGTCGATGTGGCCGGACTGGAGGGCCGCGAAGCGCTCCCCCGTGGTGAGCGACACGAACTCGACCGCCCCGGCGTCGCCGAACAGAGCCGCCGCCACCACGCGGCAGTAGTCGGCGTCGACCCCGACCACGCTGCCGTCGGGCTGGGTCTCCGAGAAGATCACCCTCGTGCCCGACACGCCGCATACCAGCTCGCCGCGGCCGAGGACATGGTCGAGCATGTCAGTTGGGAAGCGGTCCACATCGATCACATGGATGTCGGGCGGCGTCACCTCCGTCGTGGCGGCCTCGGCGGTTTCGGAGATGATCACCTCCGTGGGCGTCGGAGCGTCGGCGCGGTCGGGTTCACCGCATGACCCGAGTGCAATCGCGGCCGCGACCAGCGCCACCGCAAGTCGTGCGCCGGACATGCAGACCCTTCCCTGCTCCTACAGGTACTGGCCGGTCTGCACCCTCTCGATGGAACGGCCGCCGGAGGCGATGTCCTCCTCGTCGCTGGACACGAGGGTGCGCACGAACACGATGCGCTCGCCCTTCTTGCCCGATATCCGGGCCCAGTCGTCGGGGTTGGTGGTGTTGGGCAGGTCCTCGTGCTCCTTGAACTCCTGGCGCACGGAGGCGAGCAGGTCGGCGGTCATGATGCCGCGGGTCCCTCCGGCGATCTCCCGCTTGATGGCCAGCTTCTTGGCCCGCCGGACCACGTTCTCGATCATCGCCCCCGAGGCGAAGTCCCGGTAGTACATGACTTCCTTGTCGCCGTTCTGGTAGGTGACCTCAAGGAACCGGTTCGGGTCTGCGGGCCGGTACATGTCCTCGACGGTCTGCTCGATCATGCCCCGCACAGCCTTGTCCGCGTCGCCCCCGCCGACGGTGTCGACCATCTCGGCCGCGATCGGCAGGCTCGGGATCAGGTAGCGGGCGAAGATGGACGCGGCCGCCTCGGCGTCAGGCCGCTCGATCTTGATCTTCACGTCGAGGCGACCGGGGCGCAGGATGGCCGGGTCGATGAGGTCCTCGCGGTTGGACGCTCCGATCACGATGACGTTGCGCAGAGCTTCCACGCCGTCGATCTCGGCCAGGAGCTGGGGGACGATGGTCGACTCGATGTCGGAGCTGATCCCCGAGCCCCGGGTGCGGAACAGCGACTCCATCTCGTCGAAGAAGACGATGACGGGCCAGCCCTGCTCGCTCTTCTCCCGAGCCCGCTGGAACACCAGGCGGATCTGCCGCTCGGTCTCGCCCACGTACTTGTTGAGCAGCTCGGGCCCCTTGATGTTCAAGAAGAAGCTGCGGGCCCGGGCGTCGCCCGACAGCTCAGACACCTTGCTGGCCAGGCTGTTGGCCACCGCCTTGGCGATGAGGGTCTTGCCGCACCCGGGGGGCCCGTAGAGCAGCACGCCCTTGGGCGCCGGCAGGTCGTACTCGGCGAACAGGGTGTGGTGCACGAACGGCAACTCCACCGCGTCGGTGATCTGCTCGATCTGAGTGTCGAGGCCTCCGACATCGTCGTAGCAGGTGTCGGGCACCTCCTCCAGGATGAGATCCTCCACCTCGGGACGGGGCAGGCGCTCGATGACGAGATCGCCCGAAGCGTCGATTAGCACGTTGTCGCCGCTGCGGATCGGCTCGGCCGAGACCACCGCACTGAGCTCGACGACCCGCTCCTCGTCGGCGCGGCCCAACACCACGGCCCGGTCGCCGCCCGGCAGCAGCTCCTTGACGGTGGCTACCTCTCCGGTGCGATCCGGCCGGCGGGCCAGCACCACGCTGAACGATTCGTTGAGAGCGACCTCCTCGCCGGCCCTTAGGTCGTCGGCGAGCTCGGGATGGACCGCGACCCGCATCTTGCGGCCCCCGGCCCGCACGTCCACGGTGCCGTCGTCGTTGCACCCGAGCACCGTGCCGTAACCGCTGGGCGGCTGGGTGAGCTTCTCGACCTCCTCGCGCAGCGAGCCGATGTGCTCGCGCGCGTCCCGGAGCATCGTCGTGAGCCGCTCATTCTGCGACACGGCCCGGGTGAGACGGCCCTTCGTGTCGGCCAGCCGCTCCTCGAGCATCCGCACCCGCTTGGGCGCGTCGTGCAGGCGCCGCCGCAGCGAGGCAACCTCGCCCTCGAGCTCGGACACAAGCTGGCGCAGACGGTCCAGATCTCTCGCTGAATCGCCGGTGCCGGCCTCGCTCACGGCTCACCTCCTACGCGGCTGAATGGATTGCGGGTAGGACGACACCCTAGACGGCACGGGCGCCAGACTGTGCATTCGTGACCTGTAGAGGTAGATGTTGGCAATGGTCGGGGCTTCCTGACAATGTTTGGAACCCGCAGCCGCTATGCTGCGATGAAGAGCTATCCAAGGCGGGCTGCTCCGACCGAGTCGGGCCCTGCCCCCACGTAGAGAGCCCCACTGAAGAGAGGTACCGCTACCGACATGAAGGTCTGGATTGATCAGGACTTGTGCACGGGTGACGGGTTGTGCGAGGAGATCGCCCCTGACGTCTTCACCCTCCTCGACGACGGGCTCGCGTATGTAGTGGAAGACGGCAACGTGTTCTCCGATCCCGGCGGCCCGGACGGGCTCGCCGCGGTGCCCGCGGGCCAGGAAGAGGCCGTGATCGAGTCGGCCGAGGAATGCCCCGGGGAGTGCATCTTCATCGAGGTGTGAGCGGCCGAAGCGGGTGAGCCGCCCGGCCACCCCGGGCGCCCCCACTCACCGGCTGACCACTCTGGCCCGCCACCATCGACCCGGTCGCCGTGTGCATCGGGGGTCGGGCAGGGCACGGCATCGCGGCGCCCATCAAGTCCTGCTGTAGAGTCTGCCGACCCTTCCCCCGCGTGGCTGTGCCCATGCCGACATAACGGATCACAACCCGGACAGGAATGTCTTGGCGGGGGTCAGCGCCTCGTGGTCAAGATCCCACATGCCGCTCGCGCGCAGGGAGTGACCGACAGAGCGCGCCGGGTTTGAGGACGCCGCGATCCGTGCATGGGCGCGGGCCTTGTCGAGGCGCCCCCCGGACAGCTTGATCCCTGCTTCCCGTCCGAGACATGCGAAGAACTCGTCGATGCAGGCGTCAATCGGGTCCCCTGCCTTGGTCTCGTTGAGCATGGTCTCCAGATTGCCCAGGCTCGTGTTGTCGGGGACGATGAACACGGCCGTCGCAGGACGGTCACCGACGCTCGCTCCCGCCTTAGCCGGCAATGCGGTCTTGAGCGGCGGGCACTTGCTGAGCGCATCCCGCACCGACTGAAACGCCCTCTGAGCGTCGTCGTCGGCGTCGCGCGCGACAGCCAGGGTTCGTAGCGTCCGAAAACCCGGATCCCTCACCAGCACGTCCAGTCGAGCACCCAGATTCTTGATTCCCTCCATCTCCATGATCTGAATGTCCTCAAGGCCCCAGTGGTCACAGAGACCTTGGAACACTGCAAGATCTTCTCGACCCTCGACGAGCAGCAGTTTGGGCTTGTGGATGCTCTCCTGTTCCAACGAACTGCCCTCCGCCGTCGGCATTCTGCGAGTTGTCACCCGCGTACTTCCATCCGTGCCGCGATCGCATCTGCTAGGACATCGGGCGGATAGCTTGTCGCTTGTCCGTCTTGGAGTCGGTAGAAGTGGGGTTCGCCGTCCCCCAGAGCCTCGGCGGCGGCGCTGACACACTCGTAGCTGTGAGTGGTGGCGAACACCTGCACATCCTTGTCGATGGCTATCGTGTGCAACGCCCTCCACACATCGCCCAACTTGCTGTGATGCAGTCCAGCATCGAACTCATCAATCAGGAAGAATCCTCCTGCGGCAGCAGCGGCGCTCGTAGCGAGGGTCGCGACTCGTTGTGGGCCAGCACCCAAGGTCTGCAAGGGAAGTCTGTCGGAGAGGCCAACATCCGCAAGAATAACGACACGGTTGCCCAAGACTCCAATCTCTATGCTGTTGACAGACGGATCTACCATCTGGATGGCTTTGAGGACACTGGCGTCTGTCTTCTCCTTCTTGAGCTTAGAGAGGCGCTCGATGTCGATAGAGGTGTTGTACATGCCCTCGAAGACTGACGGGAGCAGTATCTCCACCTCTCCTCTGGTTTCCATATCGTAACTGGCACCTGAAGTCCTTATCCTGATCTCGCGCAAGTCACTCTTGCTGCCGTACCGGAAGATCAGATCGTCAGGATAGTCATCGCTAGTGTCAGTGTCGGGTGACAGTACCAACACGTTGGAACGTTCCGTCGAAATGTTGAGCTCTAGTCTCCCCAAGGATCCATGGTTACCGACGATCTCGATCGGAGTACCCAATCCGAGGGCATGGAACATCGGCTGCCACGCTGTGCTCCACATGTATCCGGCAGCGGGCATCATCCCAGGCGTCGGGCCTGGCACAGGTACTCTCTCGACCGGTACGTCTACCCGCACCACGACGGGATTGAATGCAAACTGAGGATTGCCAGCAGCGGACCACAGAAAGAGCGCCTCTAGCAGAGTGGTCTTGCCCGAGTTGTTCATCCCTGCGAATATGTTGATTCGCCCAAAGTCGCTTATCATGCAATCCTTGAAGCTCCGATAATTCTTGATGCGAATGCTCTCTAGCATCGTGTCCTCCTCGTCTGAGTCCGATTTCGAAGTCAACTCACAGCTGGATTACGTTGACGGCGGTTCCGGCTTCCTTGGCTAGGTCTTCGAGCGTGTCGGCGTCGTCCTGTTGGCCGGTGATGGTGACTTGGGTGGTTTGGTTGATGTGCGCGACCTTGCCTTCTTCCAGACGGTTCGTTAGTTCTTGCAGAAGGTAGACGAGGTCGGCGTCGGGGTCGTCGGGGTTGACGACGGTGTTGATGTTGAGGGTGAGTTGCCAGTGCCTGACCTGAACGGTGGTGCCGGTGGTCTGTGAGCCGCTGTCGTCGGGCTGGCCCGTCGAGTCCTCTCCCTCTTCTGGGCCTTCGGTTTCGCGGAGGCAGTCCGCCTCCGGTTGGACCGCACTTGGCGCAGGTGGGGCGCGGCGGATGCGGATGTTGTCGGCGGCGAGGTTGATGTCGTTGCGTGCATGGACGGGGTATACGACACCTTCGGCGTTGACGAGTTCGATGTCGCCGTATGCGATGGCGTCGTAGATGGCGTCTCGTAGTTCCGCCGCGCCTGTGGGCAGCAGCGGCTTGTGCGGGTTTGACCAGAACCCGTCTCGTATCTCAGAGACGGGGCATCCGTAGTCGTTGTCTCGCAGGTTGTGGAGCAGGGCGTTGCGGGTGAACTCGCCGGGGTTGAACGCCTTGCTGTAGTCGCGCAGTTCCTCCCACACGTCTGAGCCACAGACGGCGCTTTGGGTGTCCTTGCGGAGCCGGAGGAACTCGACGCTGCGCTCGTAGTCGCCTTTGGGGGCGAGGTAGATGATGTGCTTGTAGCACTGCTTCACCATGCTGTCGAGACGCTTCTTGGCCTCTCGGGCCTCCTCCTGGGCCTGTTTGTGCATGTCGTTGTCGGCCTTCACCGCGGGATGCTCCGCTACCCGTTTGCGGGCGATCCACTCAGAGGCGAGGCCGCGGGCTTGGGCACGCACGGCCGTGTTGGCGCAGGCGAACACGGCCGATGACGCCCACTGGACGCTCATCGGGTTCGGCCCTACGCCCATGGCTGCGGTGGTTGCTTCGCGGGTGGCGGTGTCGTCGCCGTTGAACAGCGAGAACCAGCGCGAGTCCAAGATCACGAGCCGGGTCTGGTGCTTGTTGTCGATGCCTGCCTGTGAGAGCACGCCAACGCACTGCTGTGCTGTGGCCCCCTTGTCGGGAGCGTCCCCGCCGTCGGCCTGCACGATCCTGTCGAACGGGCCGGAGGACGCGAGGTCGAAGGCGCGCTCGGTGATGGCACCGTCGCGGTCGCGGTCGCTGACGGTCTTCTTCTCGGCCCGGGTCAGCATCGCCAGCGTCTTGCGGGTCTCGAAGACCCACCGCTTCGGAGCACCTCCCCGCCCCGGCAGCGAGTCCACCGATGCGGCGCCCTGTTCGGTCTCCAACAGTTCGGCGGCGACCGTCTCGGCGTCTCCGGTGCCATATGCGCCGCTGGGCACGAACGAAGCCGCTAACAGTTCCGCTTCGGTCGCTCCGCGGGCACCGCCGGCGCGCGGGCACAACGACCGGACGTACAACGCGGTCGCCATCCGCTCGGCGGCGCGGGGGTTGTGCTTCGCCCAGCCCTCCTCACGCGCCGCGTCGAGACGGCTGGCCGCTCCCCTCTCGGGGTTGTGCTGATCGACGATGTCGACGCTGGCGACCTCGCGGAGGTTGGCCTGAGTCTTCTCATCGGCGACGAGGCCGGAACTGAGCAGCGACTCCCGGAGTTGATTGAACTGCAACGGCAGGTCGCCGCTGCCGATCAACTCGGGTGCCCACTCTCCGGCCTCGGCACGGCGAGCCTGCTCATGCGCCGCCGACGCGAACACCCTGATGATGGACCGCACCCGCTGGAAGCCAGCATGTTGCGCCCACTCGTCCTCTGCCAGCGCGATCAGTTCAGGATGGAACGGGTAGCACCGACCGACCTGGCTGCGGAACTCCGAGGGTGACCAGCCGCCCAGCTTCTTGAAGACTCTCGTCTCCCAAGCGCCGCGCATCTCATCGAGGTACCGGCCCGCGAGATCGTCGGTGACTTCCTCGGAGGGCCGATCAGCGAACAGGCGCCGCTGGATGATCTCCGCGAAGTCGCCTCCCCCGGTGACGGCGGTCGTGCGAGCGTTTCGGGTGAGCAGGTCCTCCATCTCGGCGCGATGACCGGCGCCGGTGTCGCTCATCACCATGTTGTCCTTGTCGGAGGCGATCATCACCACCGCCGCCGCGCAGTTCGCCACGTCGTTGACCACATCGAGCAGCACCCGAAGGAATGCCATGTCCAGCACCGAGCCGTCGGGATCGGATGCGGCCACGGCCCGGATGTAGTCCATGATCTCGTCAATGAGGATCAGCACGGGCCGACCTGTGCTGCTGAGCGCTTCCGCCACCTTCGCCTTGTTGGTGAGGTGGTCCTTGAAGGCGTCGTAGCGGTGCCCGTCCTTGTCGAAGAGCCGCCACAAGAACCTCTCCCCGAGCCGGCGCGCAGGACCGAAGTCCTCAGCGTCCGCGGTGGTGTTGTCGCAATCCAAGACAACACAGATCGGGTCGCCCAAGTCGGCGCGCACCTCGCCCGGCCCCGCGATGCTCTCCGCGGCCGCCATGACCTCCATGCCGAGGTCGGTCTCGGCCAGCTCTTCGGGATGCGACGCGAGGTGCCACAGCCCGATCAAGCCGTGCGACTTGCCGCCACCCATGGCTTGATCGAGCCGCCACATTGCGCTCGTCTGCGTGGATCGAGGTACTCCGAGCCGCACCGCGACGCGTGCCATCAGCTCCACGAGGTTGCCGGTCGGATGGGTAATGCTGCCGAAATAGGCCGCGTCCGAATAGGGGGTCAGACCAGCGCCTACACCCTCCTTGCCGAACACGGCGTTGTGCAGCGACATCTGAACATCGTCAATCGCGCCGCCGCTGCTGGTGACCTCATCCCGTAGGCTGATGACTTCCCACCAGGGTGCGCTCGTCATGATGTGCTCCGTTCCTCCTGCTCAGAACATGCTTATCTGGCGGTCCTGAGAGGCCTTGACTTCGAGTTCCTTCTGATGCTCCGTGCGCGCCCGCTGTGCCTGACCGCAGATCAGGTGGCGGTTCCGCACCGCCCACGCCCAAATCTGCCCGTCATCGTCGCCCTCGCCAACGAGACGGGCAAGTTCGCTCATCGCTGCCCACAGCATCTCGTCATTCTCCCTGTCCAGCAGGTGCAGAGCGTCAGCTATGTCAGACAGGGAACGTCCCTCCGCAGCAACAGCCAGTGCGATGTCGATGACGGCGCTGGTCGAGTGCAGGTGGTGCCCTCTGGGCGATTCGGCGAACTCGCTGCCGTAGGCCAGGCGCGACCCGCCCTTCTCCTTGACGATGATGCCTTCCACGTCGCTGTCGGTCATGTCGTAGGACAGGCGCTGCCATCTCGCCTCGGACGCCGCAGCCACTCGCCTGCCGTGCTGCCGCGCCCAAGAGATCGCGAAGCGAGTGCGCTCATCGAAGTCCGTCAGCCGGAACTTCTCGATCCGCACGTTGGCCGCTTCCTCCACTGCCTTGTGAGCCAAACCCAAGAAGTGCTGAATCGGCACCGGAGCACCTGTGAAGTCCCGGACCTCGCTGTAGCGTCCCACGACCTCCATCGCAGGAGCTATCGCCGCCATCCTCTGATCCGAGTCGGCCAGTCCGTCGGCGGTCCACTCCGGCACACGGCGAGTGATCTCAGCGCGAACCTCATCGTCCACCCTCCGCACATCACCCACAGGCCTGTTCGCAGCGGCGGCACGGCAGGCCATCATGATCGTGTTGTCGATGTACTCGCCGGTCTGCTTGCCACCCTTCTCCGTGCTGCAAGGCCATGATCCCGTGAGCACTAAGCCAGCGTCCGAGATGGCTGCCAGCACCCGTGCCCACGCGTCCGGGTCGCCGTGGCCGAACACGATGCTCACGACGCCTTCGGTTCCTACCTTTAGGCGGGCTTGGTCGAACGCCTTTGTGATGCACGACTTGTAGTGGGCCTCGGTGCGGTGGTCGTCACCCACGGTGCCGAACTTGATGACAGCCTCGTTCGTCTTCTCCTGCAACGCGTCAGGGTCAGTGGTCAGCCCGAACCATGGATGTGAGGTACTCAATGCTCGTTTGAGCCACACATACATGAGGTCTGAGGAGTCGCAGTAGTTGATCATCGCGTCATACGGCGGATCGGTGACAACCGCATGCAAGGAACCGTCCGGCAACGGCAACTCCATGGCTGAGCCACGCTGGACAACAGCCGGACACCCTGTTGTTCTAGCTAGTTGTCGGCCGAGGTATCGGATGGTCTGTGTCGAGAATGAAGGCCACGTAGCCGGCCCTGCACCACAACCGGTCTCGAAGTAATCGAAACTGTGCGAAATGCCTGAGTCATTAAAGTAGATATGGCCGACTGCCTTTTCAGGTATTTGGAGTGTGGCGCTTCTAGTGCTGTACTTCATGCGTCTGACGAGGTTGGACGCTGCGTATCCCGCGAGAGCGACGGCATAGTCGCTACTGATGCCGCCATCAAGCAAGTGGTGGTGCATGTTGTCGATGATGCGCGCGAGGCGCACGAATCCGAGGGTTTGGCGAGCGTTGCAGAGTTCCCCCCAGCTTTGGTAGCCGTATCCGGCAGGTCCTATGAACGCCGACAAACCAGGGTCGAGTCTCTCGGTTGGAACCGCAGGCAGGCCCGGCCCGAACGGAGTCTCGGCCTGTAGTGCCTCATCTATGTTGATGAGTGCTCTCAGATCAGCATCTTGGGGTTCCCTGTAGCGCTTGCCGACATCCTCATCGAAGTCGGCAACGACCAGCATCGCGTCTTCCTTGAGACCATCGCGCATCATCCGCTTCACTGTGTCTAGGGGATGCGCGTGACCGCAGAAGCAACAGACAGCCGTCTTGCCACGCTTGCCGGGGACTTTCACGAGCGTGGGTTGGCTCCGTGGGGGGCCATCATGCACTTCGGTCCGGAACTTCCCGGCAGTAGCGTCCGCGACGATCCGATATGACTGCCCTGGGTCATCGGCTCTCGGTGCCTTCTTGGCCTTTGGCTTTCGCAAGGTGAGGCTGCCGGTCAGCGGGAACCTGTTGCCACAGTTGGTGCATGGCAGCGTGATGGCCCACAAGTACCCCCACGGCCGCTTGTCCTCCACGATGGGATAGAACTCACCCATGGCGTCTGCGTAGCGCTCACCAACAAGATCGAGCACAAAGCCCACATCCCGCAACAGTCTCGGCTCGGTGAAGTGGTCTGTCTTGTGCTGCCGGTATCCGTCGAATGGCAGGTCTGGCTCGCTATCCCAATCTCGTAGCGGGTAGTCCGCCAAGAGCTTGCCCGCGAGGGTCGCTACAGGCGAATAGTCGATACCCCAAGCCTGGATGCCGAGCCTCCGCGCCTCCAGTGGAATCATGGCCCTCCCGGAGAACGGGTCGCACATCTTGGCTCCGTCTGGGTAGTGCTTTTGCAATTCGGCTCGCAACTCGCCGTTCTTGGCGTCGTAGCCCTCCATCGCGTCGCGGACGAGTTTCTTGAGGCGTTCCTGCTCCTGGTGATCGTCGGGCCATGGGAGCAGCGAGCAGATCACCGCTGCCTTCGCCTGCGCCAGGGGACGGGACGCGAACCAGGTGAACAGGCTCTTCTCCGCGAATCCACTTCCCCAGCCTCTACCGGCGGAGTGCTCGGACACTTCGGCGCATGGGAACCATCGCTCGATCATCCGAGCCGACACGGATGCTCCTGGGCGGGATCTGGTCCTGGGCAGTACTGCTCACCCCGCAGCGGCCGCTTCAGCTACAGCGCTGCTCTCGCCGTCGTGGTTCGCGCGAACAGCGCTCACCGCGAGGCTCACGCCCTCGTGTCGCAGGATCCGGGCAAGCACCTCGAGCAGGTCGCCGGCGCGGCAGGCGTCCTCCGGGTCGAGAAGCCGCTTCACGCTCTCCGGCGACCTGCCCATGATGTCGCCGAGTCGCTCGAACCCGGCAGCAGAGAGTATGTAGTCGCGCAGGATGATCCGGGCGATCCCGACCTCGCCTTCGAGCAGGCGCTCGACTCCCCCTGTCAGGAGCAGGCCCCGAAACTCAGGATCGCGGCGGGCGCGTTCCTGCACCGTCTCGCTGAAGTCACGGGTGAGCACCACGTCTGACCTCCTCGCGCTTGCGGTGCCTGTATTCTCGCCAGAGTTCACGGGCCCTCTCGATGTCTTGTTGCTGGCGGGCCTTCGTGCCTCCTGCAAGCAGGATGACCAACGAGTGCCCGTCCCGGCCGAGGTAGATCCGGTAGCCGGGCCCGAAGTGTAGGCGACATTCCAACAACCCGCCGCCAAGCCCTTTGAGACTCGCGAAGTTCCCCGCCTTGATGCGAGCAATGACATCCCTGACCCGGATGGCCGTAGCCGAATCAAGGTCCGTGTACCATCGGCCGAAGGCGCTGCGACCCCGACTGTCATAGTACTCGCGGACCTCGATCACGCCACCAATTTAGTGTATTTGATGCTGTTTTATTGTTCTTCACCCTGACTCAGACGCGGGTGGCCACCGAGCCGGCGACATCAGAGGCCTATGCTTCCCGCGTCGGCAGTGCTGCCTTGAGGCGGCTGCCTGACAGGCGCACGACGGGCACGTCGGTGAAGCTGTCGCGGAAGGTCTCTGCCGGGTTCTGCCACGCTGCGTAGAGCCGGCCCTCGCCGTCGACGCAGTTCTCCACCACGTAGAGCCAGTACTCGTCGCCGAGCTGGGCGGCCTTGGCGAGTTCGCCGCCGGTTAGCCTGACCCCGGCGCTGGCCGCGCTGCCGGCGAGTCCCTTGACCTCTACGCATCGCTGCTCGGCGCCCCGTTCGGCGTACAGGTCATAGCCGCCGCCCTCGGTGTGCACGTCTGCGACCCTCCAACCCTGGCCGGTAAAGAGGTTGGTGACCAGACGCATCGACACGGCCTCGCTCTCGGGGTCAGCGTCAGAAGCCGTTTCATCGTGGACCGCTACTACATGTGCCCACCCGATCCTGCGGGGCTCGCCGCAAGTCACCTGGGCGACACGCTCGGCTTCCTCGAGGCGCGCTGTGATGGTCGCCCTGATCTTGTCGCGCTGCGCCAGTTTCGTCTCCCTGTCGGGGATCGGGTCGGTCAGAGCGTTCGGCAGTCGGCGCAGTTCCTTCTTCAATTGCTTGACCCAGGAGTCGAGCCGCTGCGCCCGCCGGGATCGCTCCCTCTCGGCGGCTTCGATGGCCTGCCGGCGTGCGGCTTCCGCATCCCCTGCTGCGAGCGGAACAGGTACGAGGTCTTCGGCAGGAGCCAGGTTCGGCAGCGTGTCCCATGGCACGGTGCGAGCCTCACCTGAAGCAGAAACACGGATCAGCCAAGAGAGAGTGCCCCCGCGCTGTCGGTGCTTGGGGTTGCGGCCCTCTGAGCCCTCGGTGATGCCGCACTCGTAGACGAACAGGGTGTAGTCCTCGCGTGCTGACCTGTCGCTGAGCACGGCTCCTTGCCACATCTCCGGCTCGACCCGTTCACGCAGCGCTGTTGCCAGTGTCGTGAGCGGCGGATCGCTGGGGCCGAGCATGATCGTTTCAGCGGCGCGGTCAACGCCGTCGTCGATCGCCTGCTGACGGGCATCGGCGCGAGTGGCCACCACCGTTCTGCCGTTCGACAACCGCAGCGACGCAGGCAATTGCCAGCCGCGCACCCCAGGAGATGCAGACAGGTAGAAGAACCCGTCATCGCCCAGCGGAGCCGGATCGCACTGCAGCAGGTTCCCATTCGCGATGCGGGTGAGGTAGCGCTCGACGATGATCGGGTTGATGCGGGCGAGATGGTCGTCGTGGCGCGCCGCGTTCGCCGCGGCTGGATCCACCTCGCTGCTCAACGCCCGCAGTTCAGCAAAGTACTCGTCACGAACACGCCGGATCTCCTCCAGCGACGGCCAGTCGCCTCCAGACGCCCGGGTCGGGCCGGCGTCGTAGAACAGCCTCAGCAGGCTCTCGCAGTCGCCCCGTGGTGTGCCCGACTCGACCCGCTCCATGATCGCGTTGATGCTGTCGAACATCTGCCCGCCGAGTTCGTTGGCCGCTTCGATGAGCCTGTCGAGCAGCCGCTCGTGGGCGTCTCCCTCGCAGGTGCCCAGAGCGACCATGTTGTAGAGCATGACCTTGTGCTGCTGGCCGATGCGGTGGATGCGGCCCATCCGCTGCTCCAGCCTGACCAGCGACCACGGGATGTCCCAGTTGACCAGCAGGTTCGCGACTTGGAGGTCGATGCCCTCGTTGCCCGCGTCGGTGGAGACTATGACCTCGAACCGGCCGTCCATGAACCGTGCCTGGATCGCGGCCCGCTCGGTGTGGTCGTCAGTGCCGGAGTAGCACTCCGCGGCGAAGCCGGCGTCGTTGAACGCCCGCACCAGCCAGTCGGCGGTGTCGGCGTACTCGGTGAACACCACAATCTGCCTGCCTGAGCCGGGGCTGATCCCGTTCTCAGTGAGGCAGTCGATCATCGGCGCCCACTTGGAGACGTTCAACTCGTCCAACGCGAGCCGGTCGGGATCAACCAGCGGGTCCAGCTCGGCCAGCACTTCGTTGATCGCCTGCTTCTCAGCCCTCGCGTCGAGCGATGCCGCCGCGGTCACCCGCTCCTCTGCCCGGTCGTCGTCCTCGTCGGCGCCGTCACCGGGTTCGGCGGCCGCATCCTCGCCCGTTCCCATCTTGTCGAAGCGACGACGCAGCGTCTGTGCCAGCGCATACAGCGACGACGCGGCCCTCTTGCCGTACACCATCGCCGCGAGCGCACGGCCCCTCGCCGGGAAGTACGTCAGAACCAGTTCCAGCGCCCGGTCATAGAACCGCTGCTCGGTCGGGTTCATCCGCACCTTGACGTTGACAGCCTCACGCTCCTTGAACAGCAGGCTCTCAGTGTCGTAATCGACCAGCTCCTCCTTCATCCGCCGCAAGAAATGCAGCGGCCCCGGCGTCAACGGCGTCGTGCGCCTGGCTTCCTTCTTGTCTGAGCGCCGGAGCTTGGGCAGGCCGCTGTCAGGATCGCCGCTGGTCGGGAACACATCAGGATCGACCAGATGCAGCAACTCCCGGAAGTACCACTCATCGCCGCGATGCGGAGTAGCCGTCAAGAACACGGCGTGAGGCACGCTGCCCGACAGTTCCTTCCCCACCCTGTGGAAGGTCTCGGCCGTGGGGGTCATCCGATGCGCCTCGTCGAAGATGACCGCGTCCCACCCCGCCTCATCAGGGTGCAGCGCATCCCGAAGGGGCTTGTTCATCGCCGCCAAGTTCAACGACACGACCCACAAGTCGTCGTCCGAACCCGCCAGAGCACGCTGACGGATCGTCTCCGCAGTCACCTCGCGCAAGTCTGCGGCGAAGAACCGCTCGAAATCGGCCTTCCACTTGATCACCAGATGCGCCGGACACACAACCAGCGCACGCCTCACCAGCCCGAGCCGCTGGGCCTCGCGCAGCCACAGCCCCGACATGATCGTCTTGCCCGTCCCCGGCTCGTCAGCCAATAGGAACCGCAGCAGCGGCTGCGTCAGCATGTGGCCGTAGACGGCGTCCATCTGATGCGGATACGGCTTCAGCGTCGTGGAAGCCAGCACCGTCGAACGAGCCGACCGCACCGCACCCAGCATCCACTCGTTCCACAGCCCGGCCAGCACCACCTCCGGCCGGGCCGCGCCGTCCTCGGTCACCACCTTTACCTGCTCAGCCTGAGCGGAGGTGAGAGGCACCACGCGCACCTCGCTTGCGGCGGCGTCATTCGCGACGAAGAGGTCCAAACCGTCCGGCCGCGCTTCGATCCCCCGCACCACAACGATCCCAGCTTCCTCGGGCAGCTGAATCCGCTGCCAGGCAACCAAGTTGTGATCAGCCTCTCGTGGCTGCACCGCCGTCATCGCAGACCCGACCCCCTTTCGGCGACTCCCTGAGGCCACGCTGAGGCGTGGGGCGGCGCGGTCCGAGGGGAGGAGTCATATCGATTCACAGGCACCTCTGACGCCATGATCCTACGATCCACTCTCCCACACCCCGTACGATCAGGCACGGGTAAAGGCTGGCAAGGCAGAAGATCAATGCGGTCCCACGGACCCATCCCTCACCCGCACTCGGGGAGCACCGCCGGCTGGAACAGATCGGACGAAGCGAGAAGCGTCTTCACCGCGCTCGACCTGGTGGCGTAGGCGACCCCCCCTCCCCCCCGCCGGGA
>VXWX01000127.1 GCA_009835735.1 Acidimicrobiaceae bacterium | reverse complement strand
GCTGGCCGGCCCAAGCCATCAGCAACTCCATCATGGACTCGCCGACTCCCACTCCACGGGCGTCGGGCAGCACATAGATGTCGCCGACGCGTCCGACCGTCGAGCCGTCGTGCAACTCCACGAGACGGATCGCGCCGTAGCCGACGATCGCTTCGTCGATGGTGCCCACCACCACCAGCGCATCGTCGGCCCGCAGGTCGCGGATCAGACTCTCCAGCTGGGGATCGGGCCGGGCCTCCAGCCCGGCCCACACGGTGCCGCCGCGCAGCTGCGACATCTCGGCTGTCGCCTGGGCCGCCAGTCCGGCCACGCTGGCGATGTCGGCTTCGACGGCCCGTCTAGCCCCCTCGTCGATAGCGGTCATCGGCAGGGGTGGGTGACGAGCACGGCAGGTCTCTCGGGCCTCAGCCTCCGAGAATCCTCTCGATCGACTCGCAGGACTCCTCGCCTGACGGGCACACAGGACTGGAGCGCGAGCCGAACTGGGTGACGCTCACGATCAGGAAGCACTGGTTGCAAGTCCACTCGTCCGAGCGGGGCGGCGCAACCACCGTGGTGGCCTTCGTCTCGCCCGCGTCTTCCTCCTCGTCCTCCTCGTCGTCGTCACTGGCGGCAATGCGATCCCGAAGGATCTCCTCCAGATCAGCCTCGACGTCGCTGGGGTGGACTTCGTCGTCATCGTCGTCGTCGGCCGGCACGGGCACATCGTCGTCGTCATCGTCATCGTCATCGTCGCCGTCGTCGTCTTCGATCTCCTCGGCGTCGCCGTCGAAGTCCTCGTCACCGTCGAAGTCCTCGTCATCGCCGAAGTCCTCGTCACCGTCGAAGTCGTCGGTCAGGTCGCCTTCGAACGCATCTGAGTCACCGAAGTCGTCGTCGTCGTTGAACTCGTCGTCGCCGTCGCCGTCAAGAGGGTGTTTCTGGTTCATCGCTCCAACTGAAGGGTCGGTTGGCACCGGATGTGGGGCGGATCATAGACACTGATCGGCTAGGCGCAACTGCAATCCGATCAACCTTGGGCCAGACCTCCGTCGTCCTCGCCGTCGCGGCCGGCAGACAGATCCGATGACGGGTGAGACTGCACGGTCCGCAGCCTCTCCGCCCGGTTCTCGGCGTCGAGGCGACCCAGCCCGGGATCGGTGGAATGGTTCACGAAGGACATCAGTTCGGCGACAGCGGCATGGCCCGCTTCCTCGGCGATGAGGGAGTGCATTCGCTGGCACACGCGGCGATAGGCGGGATGGCCCTGGGGAGTGGTACGCAGTTCCACCATGTGCATCGCCTCGCGGGCGTTCATCTGCATCGAGTACCGGATCCGGTAGGCAAGCGCGACGGCGTAGGAGGCCTGGTCGCTGAACTCGGCGCCAAGGGCCTCGTAGAGCCGGGCCGAGCGGGCCATGACCGCATCGAACTTCTCGTCCTCGCCGGCCGCGTCCACCGCGGAAGGCCGGACATAGCCGTGGCGGGTGGACAGCGGCTGCCATTCGATGGTCAGCATCCGATGGCGCTGGAGGTCGCGGAACGCCCCGTAGTCGGACAGCACGTCGAAGCGGTAGTAGACGCGTTCGAGCGCCCGGCCGGGGCGGTGGCGACGGTTCCGCCGGTCTCCGCAGTAGGCCCGGACCACGGCGACACGCTCGGCTGCCGACATGGCTCTCACCCTGGACTCGACGGTGCGTTCCGCCAGCGACGTGTGGGGGTAGAGCATCGCCGCGATCATCTTGGTCTCGCCGTCCGGGTCGAAGTCCACCAACTCGACCGAGTCGTCGGTGACCGGCCCTCCCACCGCGTCGCCGAAGACACGGCCCGCGACGTCCTCCATGGCGCCCCGATTGTCGGCCAGGTAGCGCGAGGTGAGCCCGCCGCGGTCGGGCAGGTCCACCCGCTTGAGGAACGAGGGGATCACCTTGCGCAGTTCGGTGAGCATCATGTCCGCGTAGAAACGGGACTCAGGAAGGGGATGGGCCCGCATCCGCAGGAGCAGCGCCTCGTAGGCCTGGCCTGTGCCGTAGATACCGACATTGCTCAGCGACGCGGCCGGGAGCAGCCCGCGGATCGAGTCCAGGGCCCTGGCCTTGATCGCCTGCCGGTAGGCGAAGTCGGAGTCGCCGGACTCCTTGGGCACGTTGGCCCGGAAGAAGTCCTGCATGACCGGAACGAGCTCCGAATAGGTCGAGAACATGCGGTCGATGTCGCCCACGTAGCGCGTGCCCAACGACGAATTCAGCACCTGCGAGTCGCGGTAGTAGCGGTAGCGGCCTCCCAGACGCTGGTCGTAGGCGATGTAGCGGGTGCTCTGCTCCAGGTAAGCCATCAGCCGGCCCCACTCCAGCACCTTGGTCAACAGGTTGGAGGCCTGCTCGCAGGCCAGGTGTACGCCACCGAGCTGGGCCACCGAATCGTCGCCGTACTCGAAGAAGACCCGGTCGTACAGAGCCTCGGCCCGTCGCAGGCCGACGGTGGCGTCGATCGTGATGTCTCCGGTGATGTCGAGATCGTCGACGAACTCATCGAGGAACAGCCGGCGGAGGCTCGACATCGACCGGGAGTAGCGGGCGAACAGGGCACCCTTGACGACCTCGGGCAGGTTCACCAGCGCGAACACCGGCTCATCCAGGTTGGTGAAGTACCGGCGCAGGATGTCGGCTTCTTCGGGCGAGAAGGACTCCGCCGTGTACAGGTTCACGGGGCGCGACATTAGGGGCGCAACCGACGGTGGTCGCGGAGGGTCAGGAGTCTCCCGAGAACTCGGTCTGCACCTCAGGCAGCACGGCGTCGTCCAGCCAGCAGTCCAGCGCGGTCATGGCCAGCGTCTTGGCGCCGTCGATCACGGCCGAGTCGCCCTCGGAGCCCCGGGCGTACTCGGCGAAGCGCGGCGTGTGGATCGGCACGTCATCCGGCGCGACCTTGATCATGGGGTGTATGGAGGGAACGGTGTAGCTCACGTTGCCCATGTCGGTGCTGCCCACCACCCGGGCTTGAGGGTCGGACGCCACGGTGCGGCCGACGGTGTCGAGGTTGGCCAGATAGCGGTCCAGCAGGGTCGGGTTGTCCTTCATGTCGGCATAGGTGTGATCGCCCCATTCGAGATCGACCTCGCAGCCGGCCGCAGCGGCACCCGCCATGAGGCAGGCGGCCACCCGCTCCTTGAGCGGCTCCAGTGATCTGAGGTCAGTGGAGCGCACATACCACTCGACCGCGGCCGTGGCCGGAACGATGTTGGCCTTGGCGCCCCCGTCGGTGAATACGCCGTGGATCCGCTCGTCGTCGCGGATGTGCTGGCGCAGGGCGGCGACGGCGTTGTAGCCGAGCACGGCCGCGTCGAGCGCGTTGCGGCCCTTCTCGGGCGCGGCCGCGGCGTGGGCGGCGGCACCGGTGTAGCGGGCGTTGAGCCGCTGGACCGCCACCGCGTGGAACACGCTCAACTCGTGGTTGGCGGGATGCACCATCATGGCCGCATCGGCATCGGAGAACGCTCCCGCCCGGAGCATGATCTCCTTGCCGCCCCCGCCCTCCTCTGCCGGGGTTCCCATCACCGCGACCCGTCCGCCGGCCTCGCCGGCCACCGACGCCAGGGCCAGGCCCGCCCCCAGCCCGGAGGCGGCGATGATGTTGTGACCACAGGCATGGCCGATCCCAGGAAGGGCGTCGTACTCGCACACGACGGCCACCAACGGTCCGTCGCCGTCGCCGGCTCGGGCCTCGAAGGCGGTGTCGAGGCCGTAGGCCCGGCGCTGCACGTCCAGGCCGTGGTCGTCCAATACCGCGGTGAGCAGGTCGTGAGCGTGGTGCTCCTCGAAGCCCAGTTCGGGGCGGGAGTGGATGCGGTGCGACACGTCGAGCAGTTCGGGGGTCAGGCGATCGATCTCTTCGCAGACCCGTCGCTTGGCGTCAGCTATGTCCATGGATGTGATCCTAGGGCCAGAGGCCGAGCGAACAAGAGCGGGAGCTTCACGTCGGGATCCAGACGTCCAGGGCGCCGGGCTCGACCCGCAGGCTGAGAGTTCGGGCTTGGCCCAGGCGCACGCCGTCCAGGTAGACGTCAAGGCCGGGATCCAGGTCGTATTGGGCCGCGGCGATCCGGCGCTGGGTGATCCGCGGATGGGGCACGTGACTGCCCGAGGGCAGGCGGCGGCGGGCCGCGAGGCGCACGGCCAGCGGCGGGTCCGCATCGAACACATCGAGGCGACCGTCGCCTGGATGGGACCGGGGCGCGGCGTTCCAGCGACCGATGAACGAAGCGTTGGCCGCCACCAGCAGCCGGCCCCGCCACCACGACCTGCGGGCCACGAGATGGGCCACGAACCAGTGCAACCGGCCGTCCACCAGTGCCGCACCCACGTCGATCGCAAAGCGGGCGCCGGTCGCGCCTTCCGGCTGCGACATGGCACGGGCCGGAGCCAAGCCGAGGGTACGGGCCAGGTCGCCTCCGGTCAGCACCACCGGAGGGATCGCCAGGTTGGCCCTGCGGGCCTCGGCCACGATCCTGGCCGCAGCGGGATCGCTGCCCGCCGCGAGAGCGTCGGCGGGGATCTCGCCGGCCACTCCGAAGTCGACGCCCCAGCCCGGACCGCGCTCGCCGATCATGCCGCCGGCTCGTACACCGCTCCCGACAGGGAGACCACTCCCCTGTTGAGCGCGGAGACCGTCTGCTGGGCCGCGACCGAAGTGCCCTGGTCCGGAGCCACCGCGGCGATCCGGCGGGCCAGATCGATCACCTGCTTGACGTTGCGCACGAAGTCACCGGCCGAGAAGCCCTCTTCCTGGAGGGCCTCGAACGACTCCCCGGCCGCCCAGCGATGGGCCGCGGGCCCGAAGCCGGTCTCCAGCGGCCGGGTGGGCTCGACGCCGAAGTTCCGCTCGGCGCGGTGCAGGCTGTCGAGGGCGACGCCGATCCGGCGCAAGCGGCGGTAGGCCGTGCCCGAGGGAATCCACACCTCGGGCCTGGCGCCGGGCGAACGGTGCTCGTAGGTGAATGCCGACAGCACCGAGGCCAGCTCGGAAGGCGACAGGCCGTCGAGGAGCCCGCTCCACAGTGCCTCGGCCACGGCAAGGTCCGCCTCGTGGAAAATCCGCGACACCAGCGATCCCGAGTCCGTGAGGGTCCAGCCGTCGAGATGGCCCCGCTCGCGCAGCACTCCGGCCACCGCATCGAAACGGCGGGCCAGGTCGACAGGCAACGACGCCGTTTCCGCCTGGTACTGGGCGAAGGAGCGGCCCATCAGATCGCGGGCCTCCCGGGCCGGCATGCGGCTCAGCAGGCCAGCCACCATGTTGTAGGTGGGCCGGAAGGCCGAGCGCAGCTCGAAGGACCGGCTCGACGCCAGCCGGGCCACCTGCGCGAAGGTGCTGTCCGGCGACCACAGAGCGACCGCCCATCCCTCCCGGTCGATGCCGCGGCGCCCGGCCCGGCCGGTGAACTGCGTGTACTGGGCGGCGCTGAGCGGCGCGGTGCGCTGGCCGTCGTACTTGACGGGCTTGTCGATCACCACGCTGCGGGCGGGCATGTTCACGCCCAGCGCCAGAGTCTCGGTGGCGAACACCACCTTCACTAAGCCCTCGGCGAAGCACTGCTCCACCGCCTCCTTGAAGACCGGCACCATGCCGGCGTGGTGCGATGCGATACCCAGGCGGAGCCGGTCGGCCCAACGTCCGGTGCCAAGCGCGGCGAGATCGGCGGGGTCGAGGAGGCCGAGGCGCGCCTCGACCAGTTCGTCGATGCGGGCGGCTTCGGCATCGTCGGTGAAGCGAGCCCCGTCACGGACGAGGCGGGCGGCGGCCTGGTCGCATCCCTTCCGGCTGAACACGAACCAGATCACCGGCAGCAGGCCCCGCTCCTCCAGCTCCGCCAGCAGGTCGACGCGACGGGGCGGCCGCCATGGGACGCGCGGACGCTGCCCTCGATGCTTCGAACCCCCGGACCCACGAGGCCCGCCACGGCGCGACCGACCCGAACCCGGACCGCCACGGCGCGACCGACCCGAACCGCGGGGCTCCCGAGCGGGTGTGGGTGCGTCGAATCGGCCTCCCTCGGGGTTGGGCCGGCCGTCGAGGAGGGTAGGCAGGATCTGTACGGCGTCGGAGCGGCGACGACCCACGGCGTAGAGATTGGTCAGCGGTACCGGCCGCCGCGCCTCGACCACCACCGCTGTCGGGCCGCGCACCTGCTTGAGCCAGCCGCCCAGCTGTTCGTGATTGGAGACCGTGGCCGACAGGCACACCAGCACCACGCTGGAGGGCAGATGCAGGATCACTTCCTCCCAAACCGGCCCGCGGTAGGGGTCCTCCAGGTAGTGCACCTCGTCGAGCACGACGGCGCCGAGCTGCTCGGAGACCGCTCCTGCGTAGAGCATGTTGCGCAGCACCTCGGTGGTCATGACCACCACGTCGGCGTCGCCGGCGATGACGTTGTCACCGGTCAGCAGGCCCACGCGGTGCGGGCCGAGCCTCTGCCGAAGATCCCGGAACTTCTGGTTGGACAGAGCCTTGATGGGTGTGGTGTAGAAGGCCCTCCGTCCCGCGGCGAGAGCCCGGTCGACGGCGTGGTCGGCCACTACCGTCTTGCCCGAGCCGGTGGGCGCGCTCACCAGCACCGAGCGTCCAGCATCAAGGTGCTCTATGGCGCGGCGCTGGAACCCGTCGAGGACGAAGCCTCGCCCCGCCGAGTCGATCACCGCTCAGCCGCTTCGCGCTTTCTCTGCCGGCGGCGGGCGAGCACGCCCCAGAGGATCGCGAACTCGTAGAAGGCGTACATCGGTATCGACAGCGCCATCAGCGTGAAGGGGTCGCCGCTCGGTGTGATCACCGCGACCAGCACCACGATCCCGACCACGGCGTAGGAGCGGATCTTGCGCAGGGTGCGGTTCTCGACGATGCCCATGGCCTGCATCCCGATGAGGACTATCGGGAACTGGAAGGCGATGCCGAAGGCCACCATCATCCTGACCACGAAGCCGAGATAGCGCTGCGGGCTGAACAGCGACACCAGGTCGGGGCCGCCGATGTCCTTCAGGAAGTCGAGGGCCCGGGGCAGGCTCCAGTACGCCAGCGCGACGCCCAGGAAGAAAAGCAGCACGCCCGCAGCCACGAACGGCACCGCGTAGCGCTTCTCGTGTCGGTACAAGCCGGGCGCGATGAACCGCCACGCCTGCCACAGCAGCACCGGCATGGCCAGGGCCAGCCCGGAGTAGCCGACCAGCGTGATGCGCACGCTGAAGGGTTCGAGGGGACTGGACACGTAGAGGTTGCAGCCGCCGTCGGGACCGAACAGGTGGGAGTCGATCCGGTCCTCGACGGGGAAGGTCTTGCAGTACGGCTCGAGCAGGAAGTCGAGGATGAACGGGTAGAGGATCCAGCATCCGACTACGCACACCGCCACCGCGATGACCGACTTGATCAGGCGGTTGCGGAGCTCGGCCAGATGCTCCATGAGCGTCATGTGGCCGCCGTCGCCGCTGTCGCCGCCGTTGGGGCGCTCCATCGGGGCCGTGTCGTCGACTGCGTCGGTCATCTCGGCGGCTGGGAAGTCCTAGTCGGGCGTGCCGTCGGTCTTGGGGTCGGCGGTCGGCTCTGGCACCGGCTCGACGGCCTCCGACCCCGCGGCATCAGGATCCGAGACTGGCTCGGGAGCGGGCTCGACGACGTCCGACCCCGCGGCATCAGGACCGGAGACTGGCTCGGGGGCCGGCTCGACAGCCTCCGAGCCCGAGGCATCAGGATCCGAGACTGGCTCGGGAGCGGCCGCGGTCGTGTCAGTGTCTTCGCGGCCGGCCGCGGGCGGGGGGCTCACCTTCGCCTCAGCGGTGCCCCAAGAGACCGGGCCTGCCGCGGCCGCTCCCGCCGCGGCAGTTCCCGATGTGTCGCCGCTCTTGCCCGATGCCGCGGTGTCCTTGCTCTTGTCCTTGGTGTCGGGCGGGGGTTCGATCACCTTGCGCGGATCGGCGGCCTTCAGCGTGTCCGTCATCTCCTTTAGGGGCTTCTGGGTGGTCTCACGCAGGCTCTTGTCGGCCGCCTTCAGATCGGCGGTCGCGTCCGTCAGAGGCTTGGCCGCCTCGCGCAGCTCCGCCTGGAAGCCCTGGCCGATGCGGCGGATCTCTCCCACGACCTTGCCGACCTGGCGGACGGCCGGGGGCAGCTTGGTCGGGCCCAGCACGATGAGGGCGACCAGCAGTATGACCAGGATCTCTCCCCCGCCGAGGTTTCCCACCCTGGCAGCCTAGAGGCCGAGCTTGCGAGGCCGTGGCCCGAGCGGCCCGTGAGCGCAGCGAACAAGAGCGGAAGTGCGAGCTAGGAGGGTGTCGGCGGCTGCTTACTGGGGCGTGCGGTCCGGTCGGCACGCAACCGGTCGGCCGCGGCCCTGGTTGCCGCGGCGTGATCGCCCAGCCGGACCGCGAAACGCGACAACTCGTCGGAGGCCACAGCCGCCGACGACGTCCTCCTCAACGCGCCGGTCAGATCAGTAGCAGCCTGGGCTACGGCCCGCAGACCGTAGATGAGCACCCCGAGGGCGATGACCGTGGCCGCGGCCGGCGCCAGCATCCACATGAGTGGCACGATACCCCGCGAGCCGTGAGCGGCTCGCTACGGACTGCAGGGGGCTCAGGCGCCGGCGTCGTCCGTGAAGCGGGCCAGGGTCTCCACCATCCGGTCGACGTGGTCGCTGTACACGCCGTCGATGCCGGCGTCGACCAGTTCGGCGATCTGGCGGGCCTGCTGGGCGTCCCATCCCAGGGCGAACCGGCCGAAGCGGTGGTAGAGCGTGGTGAGCCCGCCGTTCCAGTCCTCGCGGCGGAAGTTCACCGCGTCGATGCCGGACTCGGCCAGATCGGCGGCATGGCGCTCGGGCCCGCTCGGCAGCCGGTCCAGGCGGGTGGAGTGGACCAGCCGAGCCTCGGGCGCGGCAGCCCGCCAGGACTGCAGCCGGTCGGCGTCGTGGTGGCAGACCCACAGCCGATCGACCGCGCTGTGGTCCCTGGCCACCGCTATGAGGCCTGCGAAGGCGTCCGCGTCCTTCACGTCGACGCTCAGATCCAGATCCGTGCCGCAGTGCTCGTAGTACTCGCCCAGAGTGGGAATGTGGGCCGGGAGCCGGGATCGGGGCAGGCTCGCGATGGAGCGGCCCAGGATCCGGCGGGTCGACAGCGTGGGCAGTCCCCCGACGGCTCGGTCATGGTTCAACACGATCTCGCCGTCGGCGGTGATCCAGACGTCGGTCTCAATGCCGGTGGCTCCCATCTCGCGGGCCAGCGCGAACGCTTCGAGCGTGTTCTCCCGGGCATGGGCCCGCGCCCCGCGATGAGCGAAAGTGATGGGCGGCACCAGCAGAGCGGGTATGCGAGTACCCATCAGGCAAGTATCACGCAACAACCGCGGCCCGCGGGGCGCGGCTACACGCCGCCCATGTCGTTCGGGGGCCAGATCTTCATGAAGGCCCGGCCAACGACATCGTCGACGTCCACGGGACCGAAGAAACGGCTGTCGCGGCTGTCCTCACGACTGTCGCCCAGCACGATGACCGTGCCCTCGGGCACTTCGCAGTACATCGAGTCGGCTTCGTTCACGCAACCTCCGATGGGCGCCTTGGGAAATGTGAACTCACCAGGTTCGAGGTATGGCTCCTCCAGCCGGGTGCCGTCGATGTACACCGAGCCGTCCCGGATCTCGAAGGTCTCGCCCTCCAGGGCGACGACCCGCTTGATCAGGTCGTCGATGCCCGGGCCCTGGCCCGGATTGTCGAACACGACCACGTCGCCCCGGTTCACGTCGTGGAGGCGGTATCCGAGCTTGTACACGACCACCCGGTTGTCCACCATCAGGGTGGGCTCCATCGAGCCCGACGGGATCACGAACACCTCCACCAGGAAGGCCTTGAGCAGCAGGGCCAAGCCCAGAGCGCAGACCAGCACGACGAGCCACTCGACGGCCACCGACAGCGCACGCCGGGCCTGAGGCGGCGCCGGGCCCTCGGCACCGTCAACGGGCGCGTCATCGCCGGCGCCGTCAACAGGCGCGGCATCACCGGCGGGCGTTGCGGGCGGCTGAGCCCCGACCGCCCAGCTGGCCGCCCTCCGCCGGGCGGACTCCAGGGGCGAAGGCTCCGCGGACTCACCTGGCCGGGATGCAGCTGACCCGGTCACGGGCGGTATCGCTCCAGCATCCGCGCCGCAGTTGCCGCTCGCAGATCGGGGTCGATGGCCTCGTGGAGGTCGATGATCTCCGCCTGGGGCCCGAGCTGCACCAGCAGCCGGGCAAGCCACGACTCGCTGGCCACAGCGAACACCGTGTCGATGGTGCCGTCGGGGTGTTCCGTCCGTTCCCGCGCCGAGTAGTAGTCGGCCGCCCAGGCGGCCTCCGGCGCCAGCCGTAACGTGACCGTGCGGTCGACGCTGTCGATCGAGAGCGTCGGCGACGGCCCGGAAGGCAGATCGACCTCCGCGTCCGAGTCCAGCACGGTCAACGTGCGGATCCGGTCGACGCGGAAGACCCGCTCGGCGCCGGCCCGGTGGCACCAGCCCGACAGGTACCACGTGCCGTCATGGCTGAAGAGGCGAGCCGGGTCGACGGCCCTGGACGTCATCGCGTCGCGGCCCTGGGAGTAGTATTCGATCTCGATCTGCCGCCGCCCGCTGATGGCGTGCCGAAGGTCGTGGAGGGTGTGGGACGGGGCGTTGCCCAGACTCACCTCGATGTAGTCGGCGCTGTCCGCTCCCTCCGAGCCAAGCGACAGCCTCAGCTTCGCCAGCGCACGCACCAGCGGGGCGGCCTCGTCGTCGTCGCCCGACGGTCGCCGCCCGCTCCCCTTCGTCATGTCGAGCACGCTGCGGCCGGCAGCCAGCAGCCGGGTCGCCTCCTCCACCGACAGCCGCATGGGCTGCGAGAACCAGTCCGCGTACTGGATATCGACGATCCCGTCCTCGATGCGCACCTCGATCAGCGTGTCCGGAGTGAACGGGTGCACTCCCACGAAGAACAGGCGCTGCTCGAGGTCCTCCAGCAGCTGGTCTCGCGGGTAGTCGAAGCGGGCCGAGATGTCGTCGAGGTGGGCGCCGTCCTGCTCGACCACCCAGGGCACGACACCCAGCAAACGGGCCATGCGCTCGGCCACCGACAGACTGGTCGAGCTCGTAGCCGGCGCCGAGGTCACCTCATCACCCTAGAACCGCCCGCTGACGGGTCAACGTCTCAAAGATCCGGACTGTCAGACCAGCGCGTCCAGCCAGGCTTTGACCTCATCGCGCAGCCAGCCGGGGTCGAGAACCTCGGCGTGCTCGAGGAACTCCACCACGAACGACCTGACTGCCGCGGCATCGCGCACCTGGAGGGTGAGCACGACCGAGCCGTCCGGCCGGCGCTCCCCGTCGACTCCGGCCCGGTGGCAGGCCCAGCTCGCCTGGTCGGCGTCCACCAGCACCCGGACCTCGACCGGCCGGCCCGCGCCGAACTCCCAGGGCCTAAGTGTTCGGGGATCGGGCCCTTCCCCCACCGGGTGGGCCGCATCGCCCACCTCGGTGACCTCGCTGTCGATGCGATCCACGCGGAACATGCGCTCCTCGCTGGTGCCGACATCCCATCCCACCAGGTACCAGTGGCCCCGGTGGAACGATAGGCGCCACGGTTCGACCCGCCGCTCAGTCTCGCGATAGACGAACGAGACCTCCCGACGTCCGATGGCGGCCGCCACCAGCTTCCCCAGCGAATCATGGAAGGGCAGCTCGCCCACCTCCTCGACCGACCCGGCAGAACCGGCCGATGCCGCGCCGCCCAGCCGGGCCAGGCCCGCGCCGGAGCCGCCCTCGAGTCGGACCAAGTTGGTGGCCAGGTGCAGCGCCGCGAGCTCGTCGGGGTCGAAGCGCACGTCGCGCCCCACATAGGCCCGGGCAGGAATGCGGTAGCCCTCCACCGGCGGGTCGAGCCGGTAGAGGGTCGACACCTCGATGGGCATGCCGATCGCCCTCAGGTCGGCCTTGTCGCGTTCGAACATCCGCCTGAAAGCGGCCTTGTCCTCCGCGTAGGCACCGGCCATACGCTCGCGCAGCTCGCTCGCGCTGAGCGGATGCGATGCGTTGAGCAGCGCCGCGGTGAGGTTCAAGAGCCGTTCGAACTTGTCCATCGCGTCCGACCTTGGTCAGGGAACCCGACGCTACCGGGGCCGGGGTCAGAGGGACGCGATCAGCTTCTCCACCCGCTCGTCGTGGGACTTGAACGGATCCTTGCACAGCACGGTCCGCTGGGACTGGTCGTTGAGCTTCAGGTGGACCCAGTCGACCGTGTAATCCCGCCTGCGCTCCTTGGCCCGGCGGATGAACTCGCCGCGCAGGCGGGCCCGGGTGGTGGACGGCGGGTTCTCCACGGCGTGATGGATCTCGGCCTCGGTCACCAGCGTCTCGACCATCCCCCGATGCTGCATGGTGTAGTAGAGGCCGCGGCTCTGGCAGACGTCGTGGTACTGGAGGTCCACGAGGGCGATCCGTGGGTCGGCCAGGTCCAGCCCGTGCCGCTCCCGGTACGCCTCCACCAGATGGTGCTTGACGACCCAGTCGATCTCGCGGTCGAGCTGGAGGGGATCCTGCTCGATGGCGGTCAGGCAGTACTCCCACATGGTGAGCGCCTTCTTCTCCTCATCGGACAGGTCGTGGTGCTCGGCGTAGCGCAGGGCCCGGTTCAGATACTCCGACTGGATCTCGAGCGCGCTGACCTCGCGGCCGGTAGCGAGCCGCACCCGGCGCCGGCAGGTGATGTCGTGGCTGATCTCGCGGATGGCGCGGATCGGGTTCTCCAGCGTCATGTCCCGCAGCACCACCCGGGGGTCCTCCAGCATCCGCAGCATCAGCGCGCACGCCCCGACCTTGAGGAAGGTCGTGTACTCGCTCATGTTGGAGTCGCCCACGATCACGTGCAGCCGCCGGAAGCGCTCGGCGTCGGCGTGGGGCTCGTCGCGCGTGTTGATGATCGGGCGCGACCGCGTGGTGGCCGACGACACCCCCTCCCAGATGTGCTCGGCCCGCTGGCTGATGCAGTACATGGCGCCCCGGGCGGTCTGCAGCACCTTGCCCGCGCCCGCGTATATCTGGCGACTGACCAGGAACGGGATCAGCACCTCGGCGTAGTCGCTGAGGTCGTCGCGGCGGCTCGTGAGGTAGTTCTCGTGGCAGCCGTAGCTGTTGCCCGCCGAGTCGGTGTTGTTCTTGAACAGGAACACGTCGCCGCGGATGCCCTCCTCGGCCAGGCGCTCCTCGGCGTCGCCCAGCAGGCGCTCGACGATGCGCTCCCCCGCCTTGTCGTGCACGACCAGGTCGTGGGCTGAGTCGCACTCCGGGGTGGCGTACTCGGGATGGCTGCCGACGTCGAGGTACAGCCGGGAGCCGTTGCCCAGGAAGACGTTGCTGCTGCGCCCCCACGACACCACTTTGCGGAACAGGTAGCGGGCCACCTCGTCGGGGCTCAGGCGGCGCTGGCCCCGCAGCGTGCAGGTGACGCCGTACTCGTTCTCGATGCCGAATATGCGCCGCTGCACGCCGCCACCGTACCCCCCGCGACCTCGCGGCGACGGATCGGACTGCCCAGTCCCCCTAGCCGGTGAGGATGGCGGCTACCTCGTCGTCGGTTAGGCGGCGGAAGGCGCGGCGGTCGTTGCCGCGGTCCAGCACGGCGGCCTCGAGGCTCTCGGCGGTGAGGGTGCGCTCGGGGCCGGCCAGGGCAGCCACGGCGGCCCGGACCCCGTCGGCGAGGCTCCGGGGCGCGTCCGGAAGGGCCTCCTCGAAGCGCTCCGAGATCTCCTCGGTCTCGCCGCCGAGCACTACCCAGTCGTCCTCGTCGACCACGGTGCCGTCGTAGAGGATGTGGAACAGCTGGTCGCCGCGGCCGTCGGCGTCGAGGCCGATCTCGGCTACCAGGATCTCCACCTCCATCGGCTTCATCTCGTGGGTGAAGACCTGCCCGAGGCTCTGGGCGTAGGCGTTGGCCAGGCTGCGGGCGTCCACGTCCTCGCGGCTGAAGGCGAACCCCTTCAGGTCGGCGTGGCGCACCCCAGCGATGCGGAGCTGGTCGAACTCGTTGTAGCGGCCCACCCCCGCGAAGGCGATGCGGTCGTAGATCTCGCTCACCTTGCGCAGCGTGGCGGAGGTGTTCTCAGCGACGATGGCGATGCCGCCGTCGTAGCGGAAGGCGACCAGGCTGCGACCCCGGGCGATGCCCTTGCGGGCATAGTCGGCCTTGTCCTTCATCACCTGCTCGGGCGGGGCGTAGAAGGGCATCGTCATGATGCGCCCGCCTCGTCGCCCTCGCGCCGGCTGCGGTGGCGGCGCAGAAGCCGCTCGGTGCGGCGGCGCAATTCGGCGTCGTCGAGACGCACGTAGCCGCCGGCGTCGATCACCGCCACGACGGGGAAGACATCGCGCACCGGGTCTGGTCCGCCGGTGGCAGAGTCTGCGTCCGAGGCCACGTACAGCGCGTCCAGCACCAGGTCCACGGCAGCATTTCTCGCCATCGACGTGCGGTATCCCAGCTTCACCACGGTGTCGGCGTGCAGCGAGCCCGAGCCGGTGGCTGCATGGTCCCGCTCCTCGTAGCGCCCGCCGGTGACGTCGTACTCGAATATCCGGCCCCTGGAGGCCGCCGTGTCGAAGCCGGCGAAGATGGGCACCACCACCAGTCCCTGCATGGCGGAGGGCAGGTTGGCCCTCACCATCTGGCCGAGTTGGTTGGCCTTGCCCTCCAGGCTGATGGGCGTGCCCTCTACCTTCTCGTAGTGCTCGAGCTGGAGCTGGAACAGCCTCACCATCTCGGCCGAGGGCCCGGCTGCGCCGGCGATAGCCACGCCGGAATGACGGTCGGCGGGAAACACCTTCTCGATGCGGTGGTTGCTGATCAGATGCCCCGCGGTTGCTCGTCGATCTCCCGCCATGACCACGCCCGAGTCGTAGCGCACGGCCACGCAGGTGGTGCCGTGGGGGATCTCCGGCGGCGCCTGCGGGTGCTGGGCCGACGCGCCGAGCGAACCGGTCTCTGGGCCGGTGCCGGTGAGGCGCAGCAGCGCGGCAAAGTCGGGGCCGGGATCATTGTGCGGCCCGAAGCGGGGCAGGCTCACTCGCCGCCCTTTTGGATGTAGCTCTTCACGAAGTCCTCGGCGTTGGTCTCGAGGACCTCGTCGATCTCGTCGAGCAGGTCGTCGAGCTGGGCTTTGATGTCCGAGCCCCGCTCGGACGCGGGCGGCGCCTCCTCCACTGACTGCTCGCGGTTCGCCGGCGCCGGCTTGCGGATCTGCTCTCGTTCGGCCACTGCATTCCTCCCGGCTCGGACCGTCTGCTGGACCCGTCAGGTTACGCGCCCGCGGCCCCCAAGCGGCGAAGCAGGTCGATCGCGGAGCCGCATTCGTCGAACATCGTGCCCACGTGGGCGACAGTCCCCCGCGTCGGCTCGGCCATGGAGACTCGTCGCAGCGAGCCCTCGCCCACGTCGAAGACGATCGAATCCCAGTTGGCCGCCACCACCTCCGCCGCGAAGCGTTGCAGGCAGCGCCCCCTGAAGAAGGCGCGGGTGTCGGGCGGCGGCTCCGTCATGGCCAGCTCGGCCTCGGCCTCGTCCACCAGGGTTTCCAGCCCTGCCCTGGCCGCCAATGACTTCGCGGGGCGCAGGTCGTGGTACTGGATATCGAGGGCCCTGAGGCGGGCGTCCTGGAAGTCGAGGCCGTGACGCTCTCGGAAGCCGTCCAGCAGCCGGAGCTTGGCCACCCAGTCGATCTGGGCGGCCAGTTCCATCGGGTCTCGCTCCAGACCGCCCAGCACCGCCTCCCAACGATCCAGGACCTGGTGGGCGACCTTCCCGCCCACCGCGTCCGCACCCCTCGTCTCCACATAGGCACGGGCCGCGGCCAGCAACTCCCACTGCGCACCCAGGGCGGTGATGGTGGAGCCGTCCACCAGCTCCAGCGGCTCCCGCAGCGACAGGTCGCGGCTCACCTGGCGAAGCGCCGCCACCGGCGTGGCGAAGCGCAGCTCGCGGGGCACGGCGTCGTCCTCGGTAAGGGCCATGACCAGCGCAGTCGTGCCCACCTTGAGGAACGTCGCCACCTGCGACATGTTGGCGTCGCCCACGATCACGTGCAGGCGCCGGTACTTGGCCGCGTCGGCGTGGGGCTCGTCGCGGGTGTTGACGATGGGACGCTTGAGAGTGGTCTCCAGGCCGACCTCCTCCTCGATGAAGTCGGCCCGCTGGGAGATCTGGTAGCCGGCCTCGTCCAGACGCATCCCTGAGGTCTCGCTGCCCATCTTGCCCGCCCCACAGAAGATCTGGCGGGTCACGAAGTGCGCGGTGGCGTGGGTGACGATGCGGGAGAACGGCACAGCCCGGCTCACCAGGTAGTTCTCATGGCAGCCGTAGCTGTTGCCCTTGCCGTCGGAGTTGTTCTTGTAGACCACGATCTCCTCGCCCGGTGGCAGCAGCATCCGGGCCGCCTCCATGGAGCGGGCCGCGATCATCTCGGCGGCCCGGTCGTAGACGACCACCGAGCGGGCGTCGGCGCACTCGGGGGTGGACAGCTCGGGATGGGCGTGGTCGACGTAGTAGCGGGCGCCGTTGGTGAGCACCGCGTTCACCAGGTGGGTCTCGATCTCGGGCGCGAGCGAGCCCGCGGGAGCGCCACCCCGGGCGTCGTTGCCGGGTGTCTCGTCGGTGAAGTCCCAGCCCACCGCGGCCCGGCCCGGCTCGGGTGCCTGATGGGTGGCGATCAGGTAGGCGTTGATCAGCAGCGACGACGCCGAGATCGGGTTGGGCTCCGGAGCGCCCCGGTGGACGATGCCGTACTCGGTTTCGAGCCCGAGCGTCTTGGGGACAGCCACAGACCGACGCTAGCGAGACGTACGAGAAGCTGTCGGGGTTAGAGGATCTGGGAGAGGAACAGCTTGGTGCGCTCCTCCTGGGGGTTGGTGAAGAAGTGCTCGGGGG
>VXWX01000085.1 GCA_009835735.1 Acidimicrobiaceae bacterium | reverse complement strand
CCAAGGTGTACCTGCTCGACGAGGTCCACATGCTCACCGCCGGAGCCGAGAACGCTCTGCTCAAGACACTGGAGGAGCCCCCCGACCATGTGACTTGGGTGCTGGCCACCACCGAGCCCCACAAGGTGGTGCACACCATCCGCAGCCGTTGCCAGGTATTCGAGCTCGGCCTGATCGGTGCCGAGGTCATGGCCGACCATCTCCGGCACGTCGTCGCCGACGCAGAGCTGGACATCGACGACGAAGCCATCGACCATGCGGTGGCCGCCGGCGGCGGATCGGTGCGCGACAGCCTGACCGCGCTGGAGCGAATCGTCGCCGGCGGTGGGACCACCGAGCTCGACTCTTCAACGGACGCAATTCTCGCCGCGGTGGCCGACCACGACCGGGCCGCCGCGCTCTCCGCCGTCGGCGACGCCGTGGGCCGGGGGCGGGACCCCCGCACGATCGGCGAGATGGCGCTGGCCGGGCTGCGCGACGCCTTCCTCACCGCCATGGGCGATCCCCCGCCCCGGATGTCCGAGCACGAGCGGAACAGGGCCGCCGACCTCGCCGACCGCATGGCGCCGGCCGCCATCACCCGTGCGCTGGAGACCCTGGGCCGGGCCCTCATCGACATGCGCCAGGCGCCGGACCCGCGAATCGACATAGAGGTGGCGCTGACGCGGCTCTGCCACCCGGACGAGGATCGATCCCTGGAGGCGCTGGCTCAGCGGATCCGGCAACTGGAGGCGCGCCTGGACGGTTCGCCGGCTTCTTCGGCCCCCGGATCGGCTCCCCGGTCCCCGGCGCCTGCGGCCCCGGCACCTGCGGCTCCGGCACCGCCGGAATCTGCACCGCCGCCACCACCACCACCTCATGAGGGAGCCGAACCGCCGCCGGTGGCAGCACCGGCTTCCGGCGCCCGCCCGGCCGCGGCCGCTAGAAGAACCCTGTCTGAGTATCGATCCGCGGCCGCCGAGAAGCGAGAGACCGCCGTCCCGGCTGCATCGTCGGCCACAGCATCCGGCCCGGCCGTCTCGCCACCGCCTGTGCCGGTGCCCGATCCGGCGGCGATGCGTCCGACGAGCCCGTCGGAGGTGGTGGAGCTAGCTGGCCGGCACCTGGGTTTGGCGCAGACCTTCGTGGTGGCCAGGGCGGTGGACCTCGAGCCCGACATGGAAAGGCGGCGCGAACCCGCCCAGCTTCAAGCCCTTTGGCAGGACCTCGTGGCGCAGGCCTCCAACGCAGTTCCCGCCGAAGAGGTTGGCGGGCCGCCGGAGGCTGAAGCACCGCCCGAGTTTGACGCGCCCCCCGAGGCTGAGGTGCCACCGGAGCTTGACCCGCCACCGCCGGAGGAAGCCGTCGACGGCTTCGACCTGGCTGATCTGGATGACCTGTCCGAGGCGCCCAGCCACGCTCACGACATCGAGGAGAAGATCAAGGCGACGTTCCCCGGAACGGAGCTCACGCTGCTGCCCGAACCGGACGGCGACAACGCCGGCGGCGAGACGTAGCGAGCGTGTCGAGATGAGCTACTCGAGCGCCGTTCAGGAGCTGATCGATCAGCTCGGACGGCTGCCCGGCATCGGACCCAAGTCGGCCCAGCGTGTGGCCTTCTATCTGTTGAGGGCGCCGACCGAGGACGCCAACCGGCTGGCCCGGGCGATCTCCGAGGCCAAGGAGAGGGTGTCGTACTGCCCTCGCTGCTTCAATCTGGCCGAGCAGGGCGGCGAATGCGCGGTGTGCCGCGATCCCAGACGGAACCCGAGACTTGTCTGCGTCGTGGAGGACGCCCAGGACGTGGTGGCGGTCGAGCGCACCGGTGAGTTCAGTGGCCGCTACCACGTGCTCCAGGGAGCGTTCAGCCCGATCGACGGTGTCGGCGTCGACCAGCTCCGCCTTAAGGAGCTTCTGGCCCGGGTGCCCGACGAGGGCATCGAAGAGGTGATCGTGGCCACCAACCCCAATCTGGAGGGCGAGGCCACCGCGATGCTGGTCCACAAGTACCTCAAGCCCGCCGGTGTGCAGGTGACCCGCATCGCCAGCGGCCTGCCGGTGGGCGGCGATCTCGAATACGCCGACGAGATCACCCTGGGGCGGGCCTTCGAGGGCCGCAGATCACTCGACGGAGCCTGAGAGGCCGAACGGATAGATTGCCGCGATGCTCACCGAGATCGACCACGTGGCCATAGCCGTCAGGGACTTGGACGCGGCTGTCACCTGGTACCGGAACGCACTCGGCGCCGAGGTCGAGCACCGCGAGACGGTGGAGTCAGACGGGGTCGAGGAGGCTCTGCTGGCGGTAGCCGAGAGCTACGTCCAGCTGATCTCGCCCACCAGGGACGACTCGCCCGTAGCCAAGTTCCTCGACAAGCGGGGCGAGGGTCTGCACCACGTCGGCTACCGGGTACCGGACTGCGCGGCCGCACTGGAAGCGATGGTGCAGGCCGGGGCCACCCCAATAGACGAGGTGCCCAGGCCCGGCAGCCGCAACACGACCATCGCCTTCATCCATCCCAAGGGGTCCTTCGGCACCCTGATCGAACTGGTCGAGGAGTAGCGGGGTCGGCGCGGTGCTGGTGCATCTGATCGACGGCACC
>VXWX01000133.1 GCA_009835735.1 Acidimicrobiaceae bacterium | reverse complement strand
TCGAGATCGAACGGCAGCTCGCCCTCACCGAACCGCTCACCCCCGAAGAACTCCTGTAGATCGAACGGCACGCCGTCCCCGAACCGCTCACCCCCGAAGAACTCCTCCAGATCGAACGGCGGCTCGCCCTCACGGGGCCTGCCCTCCCTGAAAGGCCAACCATCCTCGAAAGGTCCACCGTCGCGATCCCACGGCATCGGTCCGGGACCGAACGGCCACTCACCGCCCTCGAAGGGCATCCGCTCGCCCCTCAGGTTGGAGAAGGGGAAGAAGCGGAACGCGTCCGGCGGGAGCTTTCTGAACTTGAAGCTCCTGCCTTCGTCGCCGGGATCGAGATCTGGCCACGCGGCTCGGGGGGCGTTGCAGACCAGGACGGTCACGGCATCATCGCCTGTGCCGAAGCTGAGGATCGTCGTGCAGCCTTCGGCCGCATCCGGCTTGTCGGGCCCGCTCCCGTCGGCCCTGTTTCCGCCGTATCTCTCCTCGCGTTCCTTGTCGGGGCCGCGCTTGTGGCGCTCGGCCCGGTCGCGGTCACGGTCGAAGCGTTCGCCGCGCTCGCGGTCGAGACGCTCATCGCGGCGCCGCTCGGCCCGCTCGCCCCGGTCGCGGTCGGGGCGAGGTCCCCAATCGCGCTCAACGCCACGCAACTCCGCGGGAGCAACGGCGGTCGCGTAGTCCTCGTAGCAACAGGCCCCGTAGTCGTCGTAGTCATCGTCATCGTCGACGATGGCCGAGATGGCCCACACCGCGCCGGTGATGGCCGCCGCGCCGGCCAGCACCGCGCCCGCAACCACGGCAACAACCCGGGCCGTAGGCCGCCGGGGCTCGTCCGCACCTGTGCTGCCGTCATCCGGGGAGCCGGTCTCTGCTGCCGCGTTCTCGACAGGCGCCTCCTCAACAGGCACGTCCTCTACGGCAGCGTCCTCTACGGATGTGTCCTCGGCAGCGTCCTCAACAGGCGCGTCCTCGACAGGAGTGTCTTCTGCTGGAGTGTCTTCGTCGGCCATGGGGCAGGAATGTAGGAGCCGACGTTGAGAGTCTGGTTAGAAGTGGGGTCGCGGCCGAGCCCGACTCAGACGAGCGTCCGCAGTGTGTCGCTCATGCGGTGGGCGAGCTCGCGCAGATCGTCTCTGTCGGTGTCCTCGCTCTCCACCAGGTCGAGCAACTCACCCACCGTGTTGCGCAGCGTTCGCCAGTTGGGAGCAGAGAAGCCGAACGGCGTCCGCACTCCGGCGATCCGCCGAGCGTTGGTCACCACGCCTCGCAGACCGTCGAGATCCCCGGGATCTCGCCGCAGCCGATCGCAGGCCACGAACAGGTCGCTGAGGAGCGTATTGACCTCCAGGCCGTCGAGTTCCTCGAACTGAGCTTCCTCCTCGCGGGCCAGCAGATCGTCAATCACCAGCTCGACGCGGTCCTCGTCCGCTTCGCGGACCAGCAGGTCGCAGACTTCGCCCGGCTCGGTCTCCTGATCGGCGTCGGCCTCAGCGGTGTCACCCTCGTTGTCCAAGATGTGCGGCACGCGGGCCTGCACGAGTCGCTCCACCAACTCCGACCTCAGCGCCTCCGACCATTCTGCGAGCTCGAAGGCCGTCAAGGAGTCCTCGGGTCCGATCGGTCGGCTGGTCGCCTCCTTGGCCCTCTCGGTCTCCTCGACCTCGTCCACGAGGCTGTCGACCTTCTCCTCCAGCGACTCGTGGACCATCAACGTGGTGCCCTGCCACGAATGGACGACCTTGTCGACTGTGAGCAACTGCTTCAGCATCACCCGGCTCTCGAGCGACCACTCGTGAAGCTCGTACGCCAGCCACTCCCCGGCTTCGCCGTCGCCGGGATCCTGGTCGGGATCCTGGTCAGCAGGATCGCTCGGGAAAGGCTCGGACTCGGTGTCGGCCGAGCCTCGGCGGAACCTGTCTCGGAACGCGGCGGGCACGTCACAATCTTGCCACCGCGGCCGCCCATTGCGGCACTGCTGAGCTGCTGCGACGCTCAGGTCGCGCCTGCGCCACTCACGTGCTACTCCGTACTACCCACGTACCACTCACCGGTGCCCAGCTTCGGATAGGTTCGCGACATGGTCGCACCGACGCATCCCAAACCCGATCGCAACATCGCGCTGGAGTTGGTGCGAATCACCGAGGGCGCGGCCATAGCCGCGTCCCGCTGGATGGGACGGGGAGACAAGGACGGCGCCGACGGGGCCGCGGTGGACGCCATGCGGAGAGTGCTGAGCGACATCTCGATGGACGGCATCGTCGTGATCGGGGAGGGCGAGAAGGACGAGGCACCCATGCTCTACAACGGCGAGCGGGTCGGCAACGGCCAGCTGCCGCAGACGGACGTGGCCGTCGACCCGATAGACGGCACCACCCTGACATCGCTGGGGCGGGCCAACGCCCTGTCGGTGATCGCCGTGGCCGACCGGGGCACGATGTTCGATCCCGGCCCGTGCGTCTACATGGAGAAGATCGCCACCGGCCCGGAAGCCGCCCACCTGATCGACATCACCAAGTCGCCGACGGACAACCTGAAGGCCGTGGCCGAGGCCAAGAGCGAGTACGTGCGCGACCTGACCGCCGTGATCCTGGACCGTGACCGCCACGACGATCTGATCGCCGAAGTCCGTGAGGCCGGTGCCCGCATCCGGCTGATCCCCGACGGCGATGTGGCCGGCGCCATCTCCACTGCCTGGCCCAACACGGGTGCCGACATCCTCTTCGGCATCGGCGGCACTCCCGAGGGGGTGATAACCGCGGCCGCCATCAAGTGCATGGGGGGCGCATTGCAGGGCCGCCTGTGGCCCCGCAACGAGTACGAGCGCAAGGCCTTGACGAAGCTGGGCTACGACGTGGAGCGAGTGCTAACCCAAGACGATCTCGTCAACACCGACAACTGCTTCTTCGCCGCCACCGGAGTGACCGACGGTGATCTGCTCCAGGGCGTTCACTTCGACGCTACCTACTGCCACACCCAGTCGCTGGTGATGCGCAGCCGGTCCGGCACGGTGCGCCTCATCGAGGGCCGGCACCGCCACCGGAAGGCCCGCGATCTCTAACCGGCACCGGCCGGCGCTCTAAGCGGCCGCGACTCTCAAGCGCAGTTCGGCCCGCTCCAACGCGGCGGCTGCTTCAACGTCCTCGGCGTCAGCTGCAAGAGCCTCCGAGGCTCGTTGCCGGGCAGTCTCCGCCCGGGTCAGGTCGATCTCGTCGGCGGCCTCGGAGACGTCCGAGAGGATGGTCACCTTGTTGTGGCTGACCTCGACGAAGCCCCGGTGCACGGCGAAGGTGTCGCGCTCGCCGCCGGGCCGCAGGACGTCCACCGACCACGGGGCCAGCACGCCCAGGAAAGGCACGTGTCCGGCCTGGAAGGCGATGTCGCCCTCCTCCACCGTGCGCACGATCACCATCTCGGCCGATCCCGAGTAGGTCACCTCCTCGGGCGAGACCAGCTCGACGTCGAGCTCTACGGCCATACCAGGGCCTCACGCATGTCAGGCCTGCAGCTCCGCGGCCTTGCGCTCCACGTCGGAGGCGCCGCCCACCATGTAGAAGGCCTGTTCGGGCAGGTCGTCCATGTCGCCGTTGACCAGCGCCTCGAACGACTCGATGGTCTCCTCCACCGGGGTGAAGATGCCGTCCTGGCCGGTGAAGTTCTTGGCCACGAACATGGGCTGCGACAGGAACCGCTGAACCTTGCGGGCCCGGTCCACCGTCACCCGGTCCTCCTCGGACAGCTCGTCGAGGCCGAGGATGGCGATGATGTCCTGCAGCTCCTTGTAGCGCTGGAGCACCTCCTGCACCCGGCGGGCCACCGCGTAGTGGCGCTCCCCCACCACCAGCGGGTCGAGGATCGTCGACGTGGACGCCAACGGGTCCACCGCCGGGTAGATGCCCAGCGCGGCGATGTCGCGGCTCAGCTCGGTGGTCCCGTCGAAGTGGGTGAACGATGTGAACGGGGCCGGGTCGGTGTAGTCGTCGGCGGGCACGTACACCGCCTGCAGCGAGGTGATCGACTTGCCCCGGGTGGAAGTGATCCGCTCCTGGAGCTCGCCCATCTCGTCGGCGAGGGTGGGCTGGTAGCCCACCGCCGAGGGCATGCGGCCCAAGAGCGTTGAGACCTCCGAGCCGGCCTGCACGAACCGGAAGATGTTGTCGATGAACAGCAGCACGTCCTGGTTCTGCACGTCGCGGAAGTACTCGGCCACCGTCACCCCGGCCAGCGCCACCCGCAGCCGCACGCCGGGCGGCTCGTCCATCTGGCCGAACACCAGGGCGGCCTTGTCAAGCACCCGGGTCTTGCCGTCGCCCATCACGGTCTCGCCCATCTCCAGGAACAGGTCGGTGCCCTCGCGGGTGCGCTCCCCCACCCCGGCGAACACCGACACGCCGCCGTGGTTGGTGGCCACCCGGGTGATCATCTCGGTGATCAGCACCGTCTTGCCCACGCCGGCCCCGCCGAACAGGCCGATCTTGCCGCCCTGCTTGTAGGGGGTGAGCAGGTCGATCACCTTCACACCCGTCTCGAACATCTGCGACGAGGGCTCCAGCGAGTCGAACGAGGGCGCCGGGCGGTGGATGTCCCAGCGCTCGGGCGTGCTGTGGCCCGGCGTGTCAAGGCACTCGCCCATCACGTTCCACACATGGCCGAGGGTGTCGTCCCCCACCGGCACCTGGATGCCGTGGCCGGTATTGCGCACCTCGGTGCCGCGGGTGAGGCCGTCGGTGGGCTTGAGCGCGATGGCCCTCACCCGGTGCTCGCCAATCTGCTGGGCCACCTCGGCGGGCACCCGCACGTCCTGGCCGTCGACGACGACGTCGAACTCCAGCTCGGTGTTGATCTCGGGCAGGTGCCCGGGCGGGAACTCCACGTCCACGACCGGGCCGGCGATGCCGACGATGCGGCCGGTGCGAAGATCGGTGCCTGGGGCCGATTCGGTGATGGTCATACTCTCTGTGGCTTTCTATCCGTGTCGTTCTGTTCAGTTCGTTCTTGCGGTCCGTGCTGTGCTGCTCGTCCTACGCGGTGTGTCCACCCGCGGGGACCAGGTCAGACGCGTCCGTGCCGGCCAGCATCGATGCCAGCGCGATGTCGGCATTAGTCGCGTCGCCGCCGCCAAGCGCCTCCGCCCCGCCGACGATTTCCATGATCTCGGTGGTGATGGCGTCCTGGCGGGCCTGGTTCATGGCCCGCGACAGCTTGGTGATGAGCTCCTCGGCGTTGTCGGTGGCGGCCTTCATGGCCCGCTGGCGGCTGGCATGCTCCGACGCTGCCGCGTCGAGCAGCGCACCGTACAGCCGGGCCTCGGTGTAGCGGGGCAGCAGCGCCTCCAGCACCGCCTCGGGGGACGGTTCGAACTCGAAGCTCCCCTCCCGGCCGGTGCCCGAGCCCTCCCTGGCCATCATCTCGGTGTCGACCAGGGGCAGGAAGCGCCGCACCACCACCCGCTGGGTGCCCATCGACACGAATTCCGTGTAGATGAGCTCCACCTGGTCGACCGCCTCCACCAGGAACGACTCGCTGACGGTCTCGGCGATGCGGCGGGCGTCGTCATAGGACGGGTTGTCGCTGAAGCCCGACATGGCGTTGTCGATGCGGTAGTTGCGGAAGCGGAAATAGCTCGCCGACTTGCGGCCCACGCAGCAAAGGGAATAGCCCTTGCCCTCCGAGGTGTGGGCCATGACCTGGCGCTCGGCGGTGCGGATGACCGAGGTGTTGTAGGCCCCGGCCAGGCCGCGGTCGCCGGTGATGATGATGAACCCGACGTTGCGGATCTCATCGGCCTGGCGCAGCAACGGATGGTCGACCTCGGCGCCGCCCGCGGCCAGGTCCTCGATCACGCTGGTGATGAGCCGGGCGTAGGGCCGGGCCGCGTTGGCCCGCTGCATGGCCTTCACCACCCGGGTGGCCGCAATCAGCTCCATGGCGCGGGTGATCTTCTTGGTGGACTGGATGCTGCCGATGCGCCGGCGCAGCTCGCGTTCTCTGCCTCCAGGCACAGTCCTGCCTCAGTCCCTGTTCCCCTGTTGCCCTGCCTGCGCCTCTAGCCCTCGTCCCGGCTCAGGTCCTCTTCGGGCAGGGTGGTCTCGGTGTCGACCATGGTGGCCTGCTCCGCGCCCTGCTCGACCGCGTCGGGCTCGGTTCCCGGGGCGGCGTCCGAGGTCTCGAACTGGTCGGCGAAAGCCTTGACCCGGGCATCGAAGTCGTCGGTGTCGGAGATGGCCCCGCTGTCGCGGATCTCGGCCAGCGTGGCGGCCTCGCGGCTGCGGAACCAGTCGAGCAGCTCGCTCTCGAAGCGCCGCACATCGCCGATGGGCACACCGTCGAGGTAGCCGTGGGTGCCGGCGTAGATCGACACCACCTGCTCCTCGACCGGCAGCGGGCTGTTCACGCCCTGCTTGAGCAGCTCGGTGAGGCGGTAGCCCCGCTCGAGCTGGGCCTTCGAGACCGCGTCGAGGTCCGAGCCGAAGGCCGCGAAGGCCTCGAGCTCCCGGAACTGCTGCAGGTCGCCCTTGAGGGTGCCTACCGCGGTCTTCATGGCCTTCACCTGGGCCGCGCCACCGACCCGGCTGACCGAGATGCCGACGTCCACCGCCGGGCGGATGCCCGACTTGAACAGGTCGTCCTGCAGGAAGATCTGGCCGTCGGTGATGGAGATCACGTTGGTGGGGATATAGGCCGACACGTCGCCGGCCTTGGTCTCGATGATTGGCAGCGCCGTGAGCGACCCTGCGCCCCGGTCGTCACTGAGCTTGGCGGCCCGCTCCAGCAGGCGGCTGTGGAGGTAGAACACGTCGCCGGGATAGGCCTCGCGCCCCGGCGGCCTGCGCAGCAGCAGCGACACCTGGCGGTAGGCCTCGGCCTGCTTGGACAGGTCGTCGTAGATGACCAGGGCGTGCTCGCCGTTCTCCATCCAGTGCTGGCCCATGGCGCACCCGGCATAGGGAGCCAGATACTTGTAGGGGGCGGGCTCCGACGCCGGCGCCACCACCACCACGGTGTAGTCCATGGCTCCGAGCTCGTCGAGGGTGGCCACCGCTTGGGCCACGGTCGAGGCCTTCTGACCGATGGCGACGTAGATGCACTTCAGGTCGAGGCCGCGCTGGTTCAGGATCGTGTCGAGCGCGATGGTGGTCTTGCCCGTCTTGCGGTCGCCGATGATCAGCTCGCGCTGGCCCCGGCCGATGGGGATGAGAGAGTCGATGGACTTGATGCCGGTCTGCATCGGCTCGTGCACCGGCTTGCGGCCCGTGATGCCCGGCGCCTGGATCTCCATACGCCTCGGGATGGGGTTGGACAGTGGCCCCTTGCCGTCCACCGGCTCGCCCAGCGGGTTGACCACCCGGCCGAGCAGGCCGTCGCCCACCGGGATCGACAGGATGTCGCCGGTGGCCTGAACGGGCTGGCCTTCCTCGATGCCCTCCACATCGCCGAGGACCACCGCGCCGATGGAGGTCTCGTCGAGATTCAGCGCCAGGCCGACGGCGCCGTTGGCGAAGCGCAGCATCTCGTTGACGGCCGCGTCGGGCAGCCCGGACACGCGGGCGATGCCGTCGCCCACCTCGAGCACCCGGCCCACCGTGGACTGTTCCAGCGCGGGGGTGAACCCCTCGAGGTTCTGGCGGATGGCAGCCGCGATGTCCGCTGTGTTGATCGTTAATTGTGCCGTGTCGCTCATGTCTGGTCGCTCAATCCCTTATCGCTCGTCTCTGGTGTGGGCCCGGGCGTGCTCAGCCGAGGCCGCTTCGCATCTGCTGGAGGCGGCTGCGCACGCTGCCGTCGATCACGTCGTCACCGATCTCGGTGACCACCCCACCAACCACGCTGGGATCGACGATGGCCTGGATCTCCACGTCGAGGCCCGCCGACGCCTTGATGGCTTCAACCAGACGGCTGCGCTGCTCGCCGGTGAGTTCCACCGCGCTGCGCACCCGAGCCACCCGCCGATTGCGTCCGGCTGCGGCCCGGTCGATGGCGGCGTCGATGATCTCGACTAGCTCACCGCCGCGGCCTGCACCGACCACCAGCGACACCAGCGCCGCGGTCGCGGGGAGAGCCTTGCCTCCGAGCAGGTCCTCGGTGATCTGCAGCCGGCGCTCCACGTCAATGACTGAGTCGGCGAGGGTGGACTGCAATTCGTCGCTGGAGCGCAGCGCCTCGGCGAAGCGGGCCAACTCGGACTCGACTTCGGCCTGGGCGCCCTCGGCGCGGGCCACCGCCAGCACGGCGTCGGCGTAGCCGCCGATGCGGTCGGAGACGGGCTGGTCAGCCATCCCTCAGATCCCGCCGACGGTCCGGGGATCAGCGCCCCTTAGGTGCCCGGCCGATGTCACCGTTCAGCTCCCGTCCCCGTTGCTGCCTGAGCCGGCCACGTCGTCGATGTAGCCGTCGATCAGGGAACGGTGCACGTCGGCGTCGAGGCTGGCGCCGACCACGCGCTCGGCCGCGCCCACCGCAATGGCAGCCACCTCGGTGCGCAGGTCGTCTATGGCCTGGCGTCGACTCGACTCGATGTCGGCCGCGGCCCGGGTCCGCTGCTCGGCGATGTCGGCCTCGGCACGGGCCTGCAGGTCCTGGCGGAGCTGGTCGGCCTGGCCACGGGCCTCGTCGATGATGGCGGCCGCGGCCGTCTTGGCGTCGGCCAGTTGGGCCTCGTACTCCGACTTGGTGCGCATGGCGTCCGCCTTGGCGCTGTCGGCCGCGTCGAGGTCGGCGCGGATCTTCTCGGAGCGGGCGTCCATGGCCCGCTTGACTGCGGGGAAGCCCTTCCACCACATGAACGCGAACAGGATCAAGAAGGCCAAGCCGCCCCAGATGATCTCGTCGAGTTCGGGCAGGATCGGGCTGGGCGCCTCGACGCAGCCCTCGAGGTCCTCCTCGAAGGACTTGAAGGCCTTCTCGTCCGCTTCGACGGCGCTGAGGCTGCCGTACTCCTCCTCGGCGTAGTGCACCTGCGCGATTACGCACCCGCCGATCGTCTCGCCCGCGGCCCATGCCGGTCCGGCCGCGGCGAGCAGCACCGCGCTCGCAACGCTCAGAGCGGCGAAGAGCCTCAGGGTCTTTCTTGCCATGATCGAGTTCCCTTATGGGAGCAGCAGGATGAAGACCACGAACCCGATGAGGGCCAGCGCCTCGGTGAAGGCGATACCGAGGAACATCGTGGTCCGGACCATGCCGGCGGACTCGGGCTGGCGGGCCATCGACGTGATGGCGTTGCCGACCACGAGGCCGATGCCCACGCCGGGGCCGACCGCGGCCAGGCCGTACCCGAGACCGGCGCCGATGGCCTTGAGCCCGTCGAGGAACTCGCCGGGGGCGGTCTGTGCGAGAAGACTAAGCACTTGCTTTCTCCTGTGGTTGTGATGAGTGGTTGATCGGACGGGCGGGTGGGAGGAGCGGAACGACGGGCTGCTAGTGCTCGGGATGCATGGAGCCGCCGATGTACACCGCGGTGAGGATGGTGAAGATGAAGGCCTGGAGCACCGATACGAGAATCTCGAAGGCGGTCATCGCGATCAGCATCAGGAAGGGCAGCGCGGCCGGGACGTAGAAGAAGTCCCAGAGGGTGGCCGTCAGGATGGCGAAGGTGACCAGCAGCAGATGCCCGGCCACCATGTTGGCCCAGAGCCGGATGGCCAGCGAGAAGGGCCGCACCACGAAGGTGGACACCAGCTCGATGGGCGTCACGATCACGTAGAGGACCTTGGGCACACCCGGCGGGAACAGCGAGTTCTTGAGGTAACCGAACACGCCCTGGCTCTTGACGCCGACCACGTTGTAGATCACCCACACCAGCAGGGCGAGGGTGATGGGGATGGCCATGCGGCTGTTGGCCGGGAACTGGATGAACGGGATCACCTCGGTGATGTTTGAGAACAGGATGAAGAAGAACATCGAGGTGAGGAAGGGCATGAACTTCTTGCCGTCGGGGCCGATGGTCTGCATCACCACCGAGTTCTCGATGAAGTTCACCCCCGACTCGGCAACATGCTGCACGCCGACCGGGACCAGGGACTCGCGGGGCCGGCCGGCCAGCCCGAACAGCACCATGGTGGCCGCGGTGGCGGCCAGGTAGATGAGGACGGTCTTGTTGATGGCCAGTGGCGTGCCGTCGAGCCAGATGGTGGGCCAGTCGAAGAGGTGGCTGACCGGCGGGAACTCAAGGGCCAGGATGCTCATGCCGAACGCTCCCTCGAGGATCGGGAGGGCTTGAGGCCGGGGAAGGCCAGCGAGGCCGAGACGCGGCGGGCCTCGACGATCAGCAGACCGAGGTGGGTGACGAGCAGGGCCACCGCGAAGGGCAGCAGCTCGAACCAGTCGTGGTGGCGAACGGGCAGCACAGCGGCGGTGACGATACCGAGGCGGACGACGTAACCGCCCATGGCCGCAGCCATCATCGCCGAGGGACCCATCCGGGCGCCCCAACCGATGGCGGCTGCGCCCAGCGCGAAGTTGACCAGCACCAGCACCAGGGCCAGGGCGACCGACAGCGCCCCGGTCCATCCCCAGCCCAGCGCGCCCCCTGCGAGCAGCGGAACCCCGAACAGCGCGGAACGGCGGATCATGTCGCGCGCCACGTCCCGCTCAGGAGCGGTGGAAGCCTCCGGCACGCTGGCCCCGCCCGCCTCGGCGACCACGGTCCGTCCTCCGGTCGTGCTCATGACTGGCCGGGGGCCGCAGGGTCGGGCCCGCCGTAGGTTGTCCTGCGGCTCTCGAGGGCCTCGTCCATCGACGCGCCGTAGGTCCGGGCGAAGCTCCATATCTGGTATCCGAACACCACCAGAGCGAGCAGCAGGGTCACCAGCGGAAACGTCCCGAGGCGTCCGTCGACGAGCCAGCCGCCGAACCCGAAGATGGCAGGTGTGGCGATCATCTCGAACGCTTTGGCCAGCGCGTCGCCCGCGCCGGCGCGGACCTCGGCCGCACCAGCGCGAGAATTCGCCTCAGTGTGTTCCATCGCCGACGGTGCCCGCGGACCCTGCGTCTACTCGCGGCCCTTGCGGCGGCCGTAGCGACGCTCGAAGCGCTCGACCCGGCCCGCGGTGTCGACGATCTGCATCGTCCCGGTGAAGAACGGGTGGCTGGCGCTGGAAATCTCCACCTTGGCCAGCGGGTACGTGTTGCCGTCGGACCACTCGATGGTGTCGTCGGTGGAGATGGTCGAGCGGGTGAGGAACGAGGTGCCGGCGGACTGGTCGGAGAAGACCACCAGCCGGTACTCAGGGTGAATGTCGGTCTTCATCGGGGCACCAGTCTGTAAGTCGGGCGGGCCGGTCACAACCCCGTCGGCGACGAACTTTCTCCCATTTCCGCGTGGAGCCCCGATCAGCGCAGCAACTCGGCGTTCGAGGGGGTGCTGCGCAAGCGTGTGAGAGCCGTCTCCAGAGCGTTGACCACAGTTCCCGGGCCGCTGTCCCCCTCGCCGCCGGCGAAGCTGCGCCGCAGGTCCTGGAGAGCTTGGACCTCGTCTGCGTCGATGAAGCGGTCCTCGTCGCGCGACACGGAGACGCTCACGTCGATGGCCGGGAACAGACCGAGTTGCGCCGCCCAATGGTCGAGCCGGATCTCGGTGTTGGCCGTGCCCACGAACTCGTCGCTCAGGACGCCGGGCAGCGAGCTCGAGCCGTCGGAGACGATGGAGGCGATCATGGTGAGGGAGCCGCCTTCGGAGACGTTGCGGCCCGCTCCGAAGAGCTTCTTGGGCATGTGCACGGCACCGCTCTCGACGTTGCCGCTGTAGGCCCGTCCCGCGTTCGACAGCGCGGCGTTGTAGGCCTGGGCCAGGGAGGTGAGGCTGTCGAGCACCACCGCCACGTTGCGTCCGGACTCGACGAGGCGTTTGACCCGCTCGATGGTCATCTCGGCCGTCTGCACGTGCTCCTCAGGGGTCTGGTCGAACGACGTGGCCGCCACATCGCCGTTTCGGACGCACCGCCGCACCTCGGTGATGTCCTCGGGCCGCTGGTCGAGGAACAGACCCATCACGAATATGTCCGGCTCGTTCGTCTCGATCGCGGTGATCAAAGAGGTGAGCAGCTCGGAGGCTCCGGACCGCCGGGGCCCGCTCACCAGGACTCGCTGGCCGATGCCGATCGGCGCGACCAGATCGATGAGCCGGGCCGCGATCGCCTCGGGATCCTCTGGCTGCTCGAGCGTCAAGCGTCGCACGGCGTGGATCGGGGTGAGGCTCTCGAACTGCGGACGATCCGACAACTCCGCGGGACCGTCGTTGATCGACTCCAGTGTCAGCAGCGCAGGATTCTTCTCGGCCCGGTTGGCCGGCCGGGACGTGCCCGTGAGGTGGTCGCCGCGTCGCAGGCCGTACTGGCGGATCGTCTTGACCGGCACGTAGGCGTCGTTGCGGTTCGGCAAGCAGCCGTCGACCCGGAGGAACCCATAGCCCTCGTCGCGCAGATCCAGGCGGCCCGCGACCGCGACGGGATCGCCGTCCCAGCTGTCGTCACGGTCGCGGTCGCGATCGCGGTTGCGGCGACGCCGGCGACGGTTGCCCGTATCCACCTCGTCCTCGCCGCGGTCCGGGGTGCGGCTCTCCCCACGGTTGGTGGCCGATCCTTCGCCGTTCTGATCGCCGTCGCGCCCGGCGGCACCGGCGTTGTCGGCGGACCGCGGTTCGTGATCTGCCTCGTCGGATCCGCTCGGCGCGGCTTCAGCCGGCGGACTCTCGCTTGCCGGCTGGGAGATCCTGGCGCCGTCGGCGGTCAGGTCGATGATCAGCTGGATGATCTCGTCCTTGCGGGCCCGGCTGGAGGGCTTGGCCCCCAGAGCGGCGGCGATCTGATTGAGTTCGCCACGGTCTTTGCGTTGCAGCGTGGACCGCCGCATCTCGGTCGCTTCCACGGATGAATTCCCCGGTTGTCGGACTCAAGCATCCCGGCTCGGCGAAGCGACGCATCACGAGCCGGAGAAGCAGCCATCACGCCGAAAGCGCGAGGCGCTTAGCGAAGGCTACGCAGCAAAGGGCCGTTGCTGCAACCAGCGCGGCCCGGCGTCCGGCCTTTGCCTCAGTCCCTGCCTCAATCTCTCCGCACCGAGCGCACGAACTGTTCGATCGTGTCGAGGCTGTTCGGCAATGAGGTGCAGCGCTCGGGGAGATCAGCGACGGCTGCCAGCGCCGCGGGCGGATCTGGCAGGCACCCGGTCGCGTTCAAGACCGCATCGGGGAACTTGGCCGGATGCGCCGTGGCCAGCGACACGACCAGCTCGCCGGGCCGGCGGCAGCGTTCGGCCACCCCTACCCCGACCGCGGTGTGGGGGTCGATGAACATCTGCGACTCGGCATGAACCCGGCCCATCACTTCGAGTGTCTCGGAGTCGTCGAGACGGTCGCCGGCGAACTCCGCCCTCAGGCGCTCGTGCTGCTCGGTACTCAACCCGGCCCGGCCCTCGGATCGGAACCGGGCGAGCAGGGCGGCGGTGGCTGCTCCGTCTCCGTCGAACAGCTCGGACAGCAGGCGCTCGAGATTCGACGAGATCTGGATGTCCATGCTGGGCGAGAGGGTGGGCACGACGTCGTGGGCGGCCAGCTCCCCGGTCTCGATGAGCCGGCTGAGGATGTCGTTGGTGTTGGAGGCGATCAGAAGGCGCTCTGTCGGCAGTCCCATGCGGCGGGCGTAGTGCCCCGCCAGCACGTTGCCGAAGTTGCCGGTGGGAACGCAGAACGTGACCGGCCGATCGCCGGCAAGCCGTTGGGCCGCCCAGACGTAGTAGACGATCTGGGCCGCCACTCGGGCCCAATTGATGGAGTTGACCGCGGCCAGCTTGGACTCGGCGCGGAACGGCTCGTCCGCGAACATGGCCTTCACCAGGTCCTGACAGTCGTCGAAGGTTCCGTCGACGGCGACCGCATGGACGTTGGGCGCGTCCAGCGTGGTCATCTGGCGTCGCTGGATCTCGCTGGTGCGCCCGGCGGGGTGCAGCACCACGATGTCGAGGCGGTCGCGGCCGGCCACCGCCTCCATGGCCGCGGAGCCGGTGTCGCCCGAGGTGGCCGCAACGATCATGGCCCGGCCGTCGCGGCGCTCCAGTTCGTGATCGAACAGCCGGGCCACCACCTGCAGGGCGATGTCCTTGAAGGCGAACGTGGGCCCGTGGAACAGCTCTAACAGCCAGTGGTCGTCGTCAAGGGCGACCAGCGGGCACACCTCGGGATGGTCGAATGTGGCGTAGGCATCGGCAACCAGCGACGCCAGTTCGTCGTCGTCGACTGCTCCGCCCACGTAGGGAGCCATGATGCGGGCGGCCAGTTCGGCGTAGCTCAGGTTGCGGGCTTCGGGGCCGGCGGCCTCGGGCAGCTTGGGCACGTGTTCGGGGATGTAGAGGCCCCCGTCGACAGCGAGCCCGCCCAGCAGCACATCATCGAACGCGAGACGGTCGCCGTGACCCGGCTCCGACCGGGTGCTCATGTACCGCATTGCCCTACTGAGGGTTCTCGTCCCCGACAACCCGGATGACGTTGCCCAGTTCGTGGACCGCCTCCAGGCCGCGGAGGTCGCGCAGCGTGGCCTGCAGGTCGCGCTCGCGGCACTCGTGGGTGATGAACACGAGGCGGGCGTCGTCGCCCAGGCCGTGCTGCTCCATGGAACGGATGGACACTCCGTGGCGTCCGAACACGTCAGCCACCGAGGCCAGCACGCCGGGCCGGTCGGCGACCTCCAAGCCGATGTAGTACTCGGACCGCAGGTCGTCGATCGAGCGGATGCGGGCCCGGACGAGCCGCCCGATGCGGCCCGGACCCCCCGAGGCGAGGTTGACAGCCGCGTCGACGAGGTCGCCCAGGACCGCTCCGGCGGTCGGGCGGCCGCCGGCGCCCCGGCCGTAGAACATGAGCTCACCGACTGCGTCGCCCTGTATGAAGACGGCGTTGAAGCTGTCGCGCACGCTGGCCAGCGGGTGGTGCACCGGCACCATGGCCGGATGGACCCGCACGGCCACCTCCGGCGGCTCGCCGTTGCCCCACCCCGTCCGCTCGGCGACGGCGACGGCCTTCACCGCATAACCCAGGCGCTGGGCCATCTCGATGTCGTGGCTGGTGATCCGGGAGATGCCCTCGTGGTAGACGTCGCCGGCCACCACCACCGCGCCGAAGGCGACGGTGGCGATGATGGCGGCTTTGGCTCCGGCGTCGAATCCCTCGACGTCCGCGGTGGGATCGCGCTCGGCGTAGCCCAGGCTCTGGGCCTCGCTCAAGGCTTCGGCGTAGCTCGCACCGCCCTCGGACATCTGGGTGAGGATGTAGTTGGTGGTGCCGTTGACGATCCCCATGATCCGCTGCACCGGCTCGGCCGCCAGCGACTCCCGCAGGGGCCGGATGAGGGGGATGGCCCCGGCCACGGCGGCCTCGAAGAGCAGGTCGACGCCGGCGTCGTCGGCGGCCGCGAACAGCTCCGCGCCGTAGTTGGCCAGCAGTTCTTTGTTGCCCGTCACGACAGGCTTGCCCGCGGCGATGGCGTCGTGCAGCAGGCTGCGGGCCGGCTCGATGCCGCCGATGACCTCGACGACGATGTCGATCTCGGGATCGGAGACGATCGCGGCCGCGTCGGTGCAGAACACCGACGGATCGATGCTCAGGCCGCGGTCCTTGGAGGTGGAGCGCACCGCGATGCGGGTGATCTCCAGCTTGATGCCGGTGCGCGCCGCCACCGTGTCGCGCTGCTCGTCGAGCAGCGTCACGAGAGCGGCGCCCACGTTGCCGCAGCCGAGGAGTCCGATACGGAGCCGGTTCACCCCTCCAAGCTACCGGCCCGTTGCCCCGGCCTCGGTCTGCCGACCCGACCCTCGTTACGGCGCCTCCGCCAGATCGGCCTCGAGATCGCCGAAGTCAACGCGGGCCAGCGTCAGCCGACCCTCGCCTCGAGCGCGGCGGTGCGCTCCCCCAGCGCGGCGACAGCCGCCATGGCTTGCAGGTGCAGATCAACCAAGCGCTCGCCCTGCTTGGCGATCGCAGCCATGGCCTCGCGGTGGAGCTTGTCGGCGTGGTCCCGCTGCTCAGCAATCGCAGCCATCGCCTCACCGTGAAGCCTGTCGGCGTGGTCCCGCTGCTCAGCAATCGCAGCCATCGCCTCTCCATGAAGCTTGTCAGCATGCTCTCGCTGCTCAGCAATCGCAGCCATCGCCTCGCGGTGGCATTCGTCAACGTGGTCCCGCAGCCCAGCACCCTGCTTGAGCAGGAAGTGCACCAGTACGCCAATGATCCCCACCAGGCCTGTGCCCAGGACAGATATCAGCGCAATCAACATGAAATACACTGTATCATCCTGATAAAGCACTTACAACCAGAGGCACCCACATATACTAGAATTCATGAGCGGCGACGTTCAACTGTTCTCGAAGGACTGCTCGTCTCCGGAGACTGCGGCCCGGGAAGCTCGGCACCTCCAGGCTCTGCGCGGCTGCGGGATCGTGCCTCTGCACGATGCCGACGCCCATGGCCTGGCGCTTGAGAGGGCGGCCTGCTCGCTGGCCGACGTGCTGCATGAGCGGGGCCCTCTGCCGGAAGGCGAAGTCAGGGCGGTCGGGGCCGCGGCCTCGGCCGCGCTGGCTCGGGTGCATGCGGCCGGGCTCGTGCACGGTGACGTCAAGCCGGCCAACCTGCTGTTGAGCCACAACGGCGAGCTGTGGCTGGCGGATTTCGACGCGGCCCGCGCCGCGGACGGCCGGCCGCTTCAGCGGTTCAGCCCTGGAAGGCTGCTGCCAGGGGCTCCAGCCCGGTTCGCCGCCGACATGACTGCGCTGGCACTGGCGTTGGTCGAACTGTCCACCGGGATCCTGCCGGACCCGGGCACCGCCTGGCGTGCGGCCGATCTGCGTCGCCTCGGATGCTCGCCGGCTCTCAGCGCAGAACTGTCGTTCATGCTGGGCGGTGACGGTTCGGCGCCGAGCGCGCTGCAGGCGGCCGAGATGTTGGCGCGGCTGGGCACTGACTCGCTGCCCGCGCCAGCGGTGAACGCACGGCGTGTTGATCCGACGCCGACCGTCGAGTTCGTGCTGGCGCGGCCTCTGCGCGAGGCGT
>VXWX01000139.1 GCA_009835735.1 Acidimicrobiaceae bacterium | reverse complement strand
GCACAGACCGGCATCTCAGGCTAGGACCGAGCCCGGCAAACGACAATCTCCGCAAGAGGCCGAGCGAGCTGGCGAGTGAATCCGCCCCATACGGGCGAGGCCGTGGCCCGAGCGGCCCGTGAGCGAAGCGAACAAGAGCGGGAGACCCGTCAGGAACGCTCGGATCCTCCTATGTCGCTGTCGTAGAGCGCGGCCCAGAGCACAAGGCCACCGGGAGGGGCCGGGGAGGGCGCCGCGCCGCGGTCGCGGGCCGCGATGATCGCCCCCACGTCGGAGGGCTTGTGCCGGCCCAGGCCCACCGACACCAGCAGGGCTACCAGCGAACGCACCATCTGGTGGCAGAACGAACTGGCCTCGATCTCGAACACTGCGACATCGCCCTCGAGCCACCACACGGCCCGCCGCACCGTGCGCACCATCGACTGGTCGGGATGCGAGGGATTGCGGCGGCAGAAGGAGCTGAAGTCGTGGTCGCCCAACAGACGGTCGGCGGCAGTGCGCATGGCCCGCAGGTCCAGGGGGTGCTCGACGTGCCAGCACAGGCCGCCCACCAGCGGATTGGGGACAGGCGAGTTGAGCACCCGGTAGCGGTAGACCCGGCCGGTACATGAGTGCCGAGCATCGAAGCCAGCAGAGACCACGCTGGCCCTCGACACGGAGATGGATGGACCGCACATGCGGTTGATGGACCGCACCAGCCGAACCGGATCAGCCCGCTCCACGTCGGCGTCGAAGGACACCACCTGGGCCCGGGCATGCACGCCGCGGTCGGTCCGTCCCGCGCACACGAGATCAACGGGATGACCCACCACGCTGCTCAGAGCGTCGCCGAGGGTTCCGGCAACGGTGGGCACGCCCTCATTGCGGGCGAATCCGTGGAAGTTGGAGCCGTCGTACGCCACGGTCATCCGCATGCGGACGACCCCGACCGGACCCGGGCCCTCAGTCAATCGAAGGCTCCGAGTCGCCCTCTCAGACCAGTTCGATGCGCGCCATGGGAGCGTTGTCGCCGTGGCGAGGCCCGAGCTTGACGATGCGTGTGTAGCCCCCCGGACGATCGAAGTAACGAGGACCGATCTCATCGAAGAGCTTGGACGCCATCTCCCGGTCGCCCAGGAACTTCACCACCTGCCGATGATTGTGCACGCCGCCGCGACGCGCCTTTGTGATCATCTTCTCGGCAATGGGGCGCATCGCCTTGGCCTTGGCCTCGGTGGTGGTGATGCCCTCCGCCGCGATCAGCGACGCCACCAGGTTCGCCATCATCAGCTTCTGATGGCGGCTGCTGCCGCCGAAGCGGCGACCCTTGCGGGGACGGGCCGGCATTTCAGCCCATGCCTCCCCGAAGCGACAGGCCGCGCTCGTCGAGCTTGGCCACGACCTCGTCGAGGCTCTTCTCTCCGAAGTTCGTGATGGCCAGCAGGTCGTCGGCGGTCCGTTCCAGCAGCTCGTTCAGCGTGTTGATCTGGGCCCGCTTGAGACAGTTGCGGGGTCGCTCGGTCAGCTCGAGGTCGTCCACCATGAGCTCCGCCTCGGCGTCGGGCTGGGTCGGCGACACGATCTCGCCCAGTTCCAAGCCCCGCGGGTCGTCGCTCATCTCCTCGACCAGCTGGATGAGGCTTCGCAGCGTGGCACCGGCAGAGGCCATCGCGTCGGTCGGAGAGATCGACCCGTCGGTCTCGACTTCGAGCACCAGCAGGTCGTAGTCGGTGGACTGCTCGACCCGGGTGGCGTCCACGTTGAACGAGACCCGCCGCACGGGGGAGTAGATCGAGTCGACGGGAATCACGCCGATGGCTGCGGTCAGCTCTTTGTTCTCGTCGGCCGACACGTAGCCGCGGCCCCGGGCCACGGTGATGTCGACCGCCAGTCGGCCGGAGTGGTTGAGGGTGGCGATCGGAGCCTCCGGGTTGAGGATCTCGACGTCTGGGTGACGCTGGATGTCACTAGCGGTGACGTCGGCCGGGCCGCGCATGTCGAGTCTCAGCGTCACGGGCTCCTCGCACAGCACCACCAGCACCAAGTCCTTCAGGTTCAAGATGATGTCGGTGACGTCCTCGGCCACCCCGGTGATCGTGGCGAATTCGTGCAGGGCACTGTCGAAGCGGACCTGGGTCACCGCGGCCCCCGGGATCGACGACAGCAGCGTGCGCCTAAGCGAGTTGCCGAGCGTATGGCCGAAGCCGGGCTCGAGAGGGCCGATCGCGAACCGCTGTCGATTGCCGTCGGCCGACTCGAGGACTTCGACGGTCGGGCGCTGCATTACAAGCATGGGAATCCTCGCCTCTCGTGCGTCAGTCCGAGTAAGGGTTACTTGGAGTACAGGACTCGGTGTACAAGTTCTCGGCTACTTGGAATAGAGCTCGACGATGAGCTGCTCGCGGATCGGTACGTCGATCTGTTCCCGGATAGGCAGCTCGCGCACCGTGGCGGTGAAGTTGTCCTCACCGCGGTCGATCCATGCGGGCGGGGTGCGATCGAGCACGTCCACGTTCCACTGGACGGTGGCCGAGCCGCGGATCTTCGCCCGCAAGTCGACGACATCGCCCTTGCGCAGCCGGTAGCTGGGGATCGTCACCCGGGACCCGTTCACGTTGACATGGCCGTGGTTGACCAGCTGGCGGGCCTGGGGACGGGTGGCGCCCCAGCCCATGCGGTAGATGAAGTTGTCGAGGCGCAACTCCAGGAACCGCAGCATGTTCTCGCCGGTGACGCCCTGGCGGCGGCTGGCCTCGGCGAACAGATTGCGGAACTGGCGCTCGGTCAGCCCGTAGGTGTGGCGAGCCTTCTGCTTCTCCTGCATCTGCACCAGGAACTCCGAGGCGGTGCTGCGCCGCCGGGATCGGCCCCGCTCCCCCGGCGGGTAGGGCCGCCGGTCGAGGGCGATTGCCTCGCCCTTGGTGCCCCAGATGTTCGTGTTGAGGCGGCGCGACACGCGCGCCTTGGGTCCGGTATAGCGAGACACGTCAGACCCTTCTGCGCTTGGGCTGGCGGCAGCCGTTGTGGGGCACCGGGGTGACATCGGTAATGCCGGTGACGTCGATGCCGATGTTCTGAAGCGACCGGATGGCGGTCTCGCGGCCCGATCCCGGGCCCTTGACCTGAACATCGACCTTGCGCAGGCCGTGCTCCATCGCCTTGCGAGCGGCCTGCTCGGCGGCCATCTGCGCCGCGAAGGGCGTGGACTTGCGCGAGCCCTTGAAGCCGACGTTGCCCGCAGAGGCCCACGAGATCACGTTGCCCTGAAGGTCGGTGATGGTGATGATCGTGTTGTTGAACGAACTCTTGATGTGAGCCACGCCGTGCGTCACGTTCTTGCGTTCGCGCTTGCGTGTGCGCCTTCTGTCCGACGATGGTTTCGCCATTGCGCCTACTTCTTGACCTTCTTCTTGCCGGCCACGGTCCGCTTCGGGCCTTTCCGGGTGCGGGCATTGGTATGGGTCCGCTGACCCCGCACGGGTAGACCGCGACGGTGACGAAGTCCCTGGTAGCAGCCGATCTCCATCTTCCGCTTGATGTCCTGAGAGACGGCGCGCCGCAGGTCGCCCTCCACCCGCAGGTTGGCGTCGATGAAGCCCCGGATCTTCGCCACCTCGTCGTCGGTGAGGTTGCGCACCCTGGTGTCGGGGTTGATCTCGGTGGCCTCGCAGACCTGCTGCGCGGTGCTTCGGCCGATCCCGTAGATGTAGGTGAGGGAAATCTCCACCCGCTTCTCGCGCGGGATGTCGACGCCGGAGATGCGCGCCATCTCAGCCCTGCCTCTGCTTGTGGCGAGCGTTGTCGCAGATCACCATGACGCGCCCGCGCCGGCGGATGACCTTGCACCGGTCGCACATCTTCTTGACGCTGGGTCGGACTTTCATGGTTGGTTGATGCTCACTTGTAGCGGTAGGTGATACGGCCCCTCTGGAGGTCGTACGGCGTCACCTCAACTTGGACGCGGTCCCCGGGCAGTATCCGGATGTAGTGCATCCGCATCTTGCCCGAGATGTGGGCCAGCACGTAGTGGCCATTCTCGAGTTCGACGCGGAACATTGCGTTGGGAAGGGATTCCGTGACGGTTCCCTCCAATACGATCGCGTCCTCTTTCGGCTTCGGCAGTGTCTGTCCTCCTGCGGGATGAGCCCCGGTCGGCGCGCGTCAGCACCGGCCCAAGGCCGAAGTGCAACGCTATCTGTGACCGGCCGGCCATCCAACCCGTCAACCACGGCTTCGTTCAACGGCTGCCACCACCCGTTCGAACACTTCGTCGGGCGTGCCGACACCGTCCACCGTGGCCAGCAGCCCGCGAACCTCGAACCAGTCGCGCAGCGGAGCGGTCTGCTCCTCGTACAGCTCCAGGCGACGCTGGATGGCCTCGAGAGTGTCGTCGGAGCGGCCCCGATCCAGCATCCGGGCCGTGACCTCACCAATGGGCACGTCAATGTTCAGGGCCACGTCGAGACGGTGGCCCCCCTCGTCCAGGACGGCCTCCAGGGCGTCGGCCTGATCGGCGGTCCGCGGGTAGCCGTCGAGCAGCACCCCGGCCTCCGCAACGTCGTCGCGGGCCAGCCGGTCGCGCACGATCCCGTTCATGATGTCGTCGCCTACCAGCCCGCCCTCGTCCATGATGGCCTTGGCCTGCCGACCCAGTTCGGTTCCGGCCGCCACCGCGGCCCGCAAGGCGTCGCCCGTGGACAGATGCACACAGCCGAACCTGTCCGTCAGACGCTCAGATTGTGTGCCCTTGCCCGAACCCTGCCGGCCCAGGATCACCATGCGTAGAGGAGCCATCAGGAGCTACTTCAGGAAGCCTCTTCGTGGCTGCCTCATCATCAGCTGGCTGTCGATCTGCTTTGGGCACGTCACTTCAGGAAGCCTTCGTAGTTCCTCATCATCAGCTGGCTGTCGATCTGCTTCATCGTCTCGAGCGCCACGCCGACCGCGATGAGCAGCGAGATCCCTCCGAAGGCGAAGTTGAAGGCGCCGGCCCCCGCGCCCGCGCCCACGTCGGTGCCGATGGTTAGCGCCACCAGGATCGAGGGGACCAGCGCCACCGAGGCGATGAACAGAGCCCCGGGCAGGGTGATGCGCGAGAGGATCTTGGCCAGGTAGCGCTCAGTCTGGACTCCGGGACGGATCCCCGGGATGAACCCACCCTGCTTGCGGATGGTGTCGGCCTGCTTCACCGGGTCGAAGGTGATGGCCGTGTAGAAGTACGCGAAGCCGATGATCATCAGGCCGTAGAAGAACATGTACACCGGGCTGGTCGGGTAGGTGAGGTGGTTGTTGACGAAGTCCTTGATGGAGCCGCCGATGCCGCCGTCGGGCATGGCCGCACCGATCAGCGTTGGCAGGTACAGCACCGAGCTGGCGAAGATGATCGGGATCACGCCCGACTGGTTGACCTTCAGCGGGATGTAGGTGCTCTGGCCGCCGTACATGCGCCGGCCCACCACCCGTTTGGCGAACTGCACGGGGATGCGGCGCTGGCCCTGCTCCACGAAGACGATGCACACCATCAGGATCAGGGCCACCACCACGAAACCGGTCAGGGCGTCGTAGCCGTTGTTGGCTCTGACCTCGGTGAGCTGGGCCGGCAGCGCCGACACGACGCTGGTGAAGATGAGCAGCGACATGCCGTTGCCGATGCCGCGCTGGGTGATCAACTCCCCCATCCACATCAACAGGGCGGTGCCCGTGGTGAGGGTCAGGACAACTACGAACACGGACCACACCGTGAAGTTGGGCAGCAGGTCGATCCCGCCCACCAGGGCGCCGCTGTGGAACAGGAACGCGAAGCTGGTCGACTGGAGGAGCGCGATGCCGACGGTGAGGTAGCGCGTCCACTGGGTGATCTTGCGCTGGCCCACCGCACCCTGCTGCTGCCACTGCTCGATGCGGGGGATGACCACGCCCAGGATCTGCATGATGATCGATGCCGTGATGTAGGGCATGATCCCCAGCGCGAAGATGGCGAACTGGGTGAGCGCGCCGCCCGAGAACAGCTGCACGAACCCGAGGATCCCACCCGACGTGTTGGCCTGGTCCCGCATCAGTTGCACGGCGTCGGTATCGACGTAGGGCGCGGGGATGAAGGCGCCCAGGCGGTATATGCCGAGGATGAACAGCGTGAAGAGGATCTTGTTGCGCAGATCCGGGATGCGGAACATGTTCAGCACGCGGTTCAGCACGGCCAGCCCTCTCCTCTCAGCGGTTGGTGTGCTGGTTGTAGCTGCCGTGGGGCGGCCGGCGGTCGCCCCAGGGCTTGGCGATGATCTCGACGCTGCCGCCGGCTGCGGAAATGGCCTCCGCCGCAGCAGCCGACACGGCGTGGGCCTTCACCCGCACCGCCCGGCTGATCTCGCCCCGGCCCAGCACCTTCACGAGCGCCTTCTTGCCGACGAGGCCCCGCTCGCGCAGGATCTCCGGCGAGATCTCGTCCAGGCCGGTGGCCTCGATCGTGTCGAGGTTGACAGGCTGGTACTCGACTCTGAACGGGTTGGTGAATCCCCGCCACTTGGGGACGCGGCGAAGCAGCGGCATCTGACCGCCTTCGAAGCCGACGGGCACCTTGCTGCGGGCCTTCTGGCCCTTCATGCCGCGCCCCGCGGTCTTGCCGCCGCGCCCTGCGATGCCCCGCGCCACGCGCTTGGGCCTCTTGCGGGCCCCGGGAGCGGACCGTAGATCGTGCAGCTTTGTCTGCCCTGTCATCCGTCCACCTCCTCTACCGAGACCAAGTGGGGAACCCGTTGGATCATGCCGCGGATCTCGGGACGGTCAGGCAGGGTGTTGCTCCGGCCGATCCGTCCCAAGCCGAGAGCCCGAAGCGTACCGCGCTGCTTGGGCTTCGAGCCGATGGCCGAGCGGACCTGGGTCACCCGAAGAGCCATCATTCCTCCTCGGCCTCGTCGCTGCGCTGAGCTGCCGCGGCCCGGTCCATCCGGGTGGTCTGGTACGCGTCCCACAGGCCCTTGGGCAGGAAATCGGTGGGGTCCAGGCCCCGTAGGCGGGCGACCTCGTCGGGACGGCGCAGCGACTGCAGCCCGCTGATGGTGGCCCTGGCCACATTGATGTGGTTGGGCGAGCCGAGCGACTTGCACAGCACGTCGCCGATGCCCGCCTCCTCGAGGATGGCCCTAGCGGCGCCGCCTGCGATCACACCGGTTCCGGGAGCGGCCGGCTTCAGCAGCACCCGGCCGGCTCCGGTCGTGCCGATCACAGGGTGCATGATCGTGTTGCCCGCCATGGGAACCTCGAACACGTTTCGCCTGGCTTCCTCGGTGCCCTTCTGGATGGCCAGGGGCACCTCCTTGGCCTTCCCGTAGCCCAGGCCGACCCGGCCGGCACCGTCGCCGATCACGACCAGCGCCGTGAAGGAGAACCGGCGTCCGCCCTTGACCACCTTGGCGACCCGGTTGATGTTGATCACCCGCGACTCTCGCAGCGGCGGACCGCCTGTGCGCTCCTCGCTCATCAGAACTCCAATCCTGCCGCGCGGGCCGCGTTGGCGAGCTCGGCCACCCTGCCGTGGTACTTGTAACCGCCCCGATCGAACACCGCGGCCGTGATTCCTGCTTCCGATGCGCGCTGCGCTACCAGCGTCCCCACCGTGCGGGCCGCGGCCACGTTGCCACCCGGAGCGGAACGGAGGTCGGCCTCCAGAGTGGACGCCGACACCAGGGTGACGCCCTCAAGGGCGTCGATGAGCTGTGCGGAGATGTGCCGGCTCGACCGGAACACCGAAAGACGCGGCCGGGCGGCCGTGCCCTGCACCTTCTTGCGGACCCGGCGATGACGGCGGATGCGGCCCTCCCGGCGCTTCCTGGCCTGATCGACCATGACTACTTCGCCGCCTTTCCGGCCTTGCGCTTGACCCGCTCGTCGGCGTAGCGAATGCCTTTCCCCTTGTAGGGCTCGGGCGGGCGCCATTTCCTGATGTCGGCCGCCACCTGGCCGACGAGTTGCTTGTCGATGCCCTTGACGAGGATCTGGGTGCGCTGCGGCACCTCGAACTCCACGCCCTCGGGCGCTGCGATCTTCACGGTGTGGCTGAAGCCCAAGGACAGCTCCAGCGAGGTGGGAGTGGACTCCGCGACCCTGTAGCCCACGCCTTGGATCCGCAGTTCCTTGGTGAACCCCTCGGTCACCCCGGTGACCATGTTCTGCACCAGGCTCCGGGTGAGCCCGTGCAACGACCGGTTCTGCGCGGTGTCGTCGGGACGCTCGACGTGCAGGATGCCGTCGTCGGCCCGCAGCGTGATCTCACCGGGCAGGTCTCGGCTCAGCGTGCCCTTGGCTCCCGTCACGACGACGGTGCGGCCCTCGAGGGTCACGTCCACGCCGCCGGGGACCGTGATCGGGGAGTTTCCCACTCGACTCATCGGACTCTCACCACACGTAGCAGAGGATCTCGCCGCCCATGCGGTTCCTCCTCGCCTCTCGATCGCTCATCAGACCCTTGTTGGTCGACACCACGGCCACTCCGAGCCCGCCCTGCACCCGCGGGATCTCGTCGCGCTTCCGGTAGATGCGCAGCCCCGGCTTGGAGATTCGCCGCAGTCCCCGGATGACGCGGTCGCGCTCGGGGGAGTACTTCATCTCGATCGTGAGCGTCTTGCCCGGCTGAGGCGCGTTTTCCCTCTCGGCGTAGGACGCGATGTAGCCCTCCCGCTGCAAGACATCGGCCAAGGCCAGCTTGCGCTTCGACGACGGCATGGAAACCTCGTCGTGCATGGCCACGTTGGCGTTGCGGATGCGGGTCAGCATGTCTGCGATCGGATCTGTCATCGTCATCGGCAGGTCACCTCACCAGCTCGCCTTCTTCACGCCGGGCAGCTCCCCGGCGTGGGCGAGGTCGCGCAGGCAGATGCGGCACAGGCTGAACTTCCTGTACACGGAACGGGGCCGGCCACACACTCGGCACCGTGTGTAAGCCCGCACCTTGAACTTCGGAGTGCGTTGCTGCTTCTCCCTCAGAGCCTTCTTAGCCATCGCTCATTGCCCCTCTCGGCGGAACGGAAACCCAAACGCCTCCAGGAGCGCCCGGCCCTCAGTGTCCGACTCGGCTGTCGTGACGATCGTGATGTCCATCCCCCGGGTGGCGTCGACTGTGTCGTAGTCGATCTCCGGGAAGATGAGCTGTTCCGTGATCCCGAACGTGTAGTTGCCGCTGCCGTCGAAGGACCGCAGCGGCAACCCGCGGAAGTCTCGGATGCGAGGGATGGCCAGCGCGATGAGCCGGTCGAAGAACTCGTACATGCGGTCACCTCGCAGTGTGACTTTGCATCCGATGGCCATGCCGGCACGCAGCTTGAAGCTGGCCAGCGACCGCTTGGCCCGCGTGATGACCGGCTTCTGGCCCGAGATCACGGCCAAGTCGGCCAGCGCGCCCTCCAGCAGCTTCGCCTGGGTGATGGCGTCGCCGACGCCCATGTTGAGCACGATCTTGGAGAGCTTGGGCACCATCATCACGTTGGACAGCTCCAACTGCTCGACGAGTGCCTGCTTGATCTCCGTGTCGAACGCGGTGCGCAGCCGGGGCCGGTAGTCGGTTGCGGTGCTCACAGGTCGGCCCCCGTGCGGCGGCAGACACGGACCTTGGTGCCCTCGGGCGTGAACCGGTAACCCACCCGGGTGGGCTTGCCGTCGGTCGGGCTCACCAGGGCGACGTTGGACGCGTCGACGGGCATCGCCTTGTCGATGATGCCTCCCTGCTGCACGTTGCGGGTGGGCGCCTGATGCCGCTTGGCGACGTTCACGCCTTCGACGATCACCTTGCCCTCCGCAACAATGACCCGTTCGACCGTGCCCTCCAGGCCGGCGTCCTTACCGGTCAGCACCACGACCCGGTCGCCCTTGACGATCTTCATGGAGCGCCGGGCCGGGCGAGAGCTCTTGGAGCGTCTAGCCATCTACAGCACCTCCGGTGCCAGCGACACGATGCGCATGAACTGCTTGTCGCGAAGCTCGCGGCCCACCGGCCCGAAGATGCGGGTGCCCCGCGGTTGGTCCTGCTCGTTGATCAGGACTGCGGCGTTCTCGTCGAAGCGGATGTAGCTGCCGTCGCCCCGGCGCTTCTCCTTGCGGGTGCGCACGACCACGCAACGCACAAGGTCGCCCTTGCGGACCTGCGCGCCTGGGATGGCGTCCTTCACCGTGGCCACGAACACATCGCCGACCGACGCATAGCGGCGCTTGGAGCCGCCGAGCACCTTGATGCACAGCACCTCCTTGGCGCCGGAGTTGTCGGCGACCCGTAGCCGGGACTCCTGCTGGATCACTTGGCACGCTCCAAGATCTCCACGAGACGCCAGCGCTTGGTCTTGGACAGGGGTCGGGTCTCGGCCACCCGCACGAGGTCGCCGACACCCAGAGTGTTGTCGGCGTCGTGGACGGCGAGGCGGGACCTGCGCTGAACCGTCTTGTCGTAGCGCGGGTGCCGGACCCGCTCGGTGGCCTCGACGATCGCGGTCTTGTCCATGCGGTTGGAGACCACCACACCCTCCCGCACCTTGCGGCCGTTGCGGCGCGTTCCCGAGTCTTCAGCCATCGTCATCTCCCCTCGACTGCCATCTCGGCCTCTGCGGCCGCGATCTCGCGTGCCCGCAACTCGGTGAGCACGCGGGCGATGTCACGGCGCACCTGCTTGAGGCGAGCCGGGTTGTCCAACTGTCCGGTGGCGAACTGGAAGCGCAGATTGAACAGCTCCTCCTTCGCCTCCGACAGTCGCTCGATCAAATCGGTGTCGCCGAGATCAGTAAGGGCCTTGGCGCGGGCCATCTAGAACCCCTCCTCCCGAGCGATGAAGCGGGCCTTCATGGGCAGCTTCTGAATGGCCCGGTCGATGGCGCCCCGTGCGATGCCCTCGTCGTGGTAGGACAGCTCGAACAGGACGCGGCCGGGCCGCACAACTGCCACCCAGTGCTCGGGGTTGCCTTTGCCCGACCCCATCCGCGTCTCGGCCGGCTTCTGAGTCACCGGCTTGTCGGGGAACACGTTGATCCAGACCTTGCCGCCCCTCTTGATGTGACGGGTCATGGCCACACGGGCCGCCTCGATCTGGCGGGACGTGAGCCACCCGGGTTCGAGGGCCTGGATGCCGTAGTCGCCGTGGGCGACGTCGGTGCGTCCCTTCGAGACACCCTTGGTACGGCCCCGATGGTGCTTGCGGTGGCGGACCTTGCGCGGCATCAACATGACAGTTCTCTCAGTCGTCGCCCGGGCGGAAGTGCGGCGTCTCGTGGTGCTCGCGGGTGGAGGCCTCGATGGCGGCTTCCTCGTCGAGCAGCTTCTCGAACTCCGGGTCGGCCTCGCCGATGAGCGGCGCCGGCTCCTCGTCGACTATCTCGTCGCTGAACTCGCGGCGCCGGGCTGCCGAGGAAGAGACGATCTTGCGGGGCCTGGCCCCGGGGCCCGATGTCTCGCCCGCGGCCATGGCGGCCTCCTTGGAGGCCTTGTCCTCGGAGAGCGTCTTGTAGGGCAGGATGTCGCCCTTGTAGAGCCACACCTTCACACCGATCCGGCCGTAGGTGGTACGGGCCTCGCGGAATCCATAATCGACGTCGGCCCGCAGGGTGTGAAGCGGCACCCGCCCCTCGCGGTACCACTCGGTGCGGGCCATCTCCGAGCCGCCCAGCCGCCCGGAGCACTGCACCCGGATTCCCAGGGCACCGGCCCGCTGGGCGTTCTGCACGGCCCGCTTCATCGCTCGCCGGAAGGCCACCCGGCCGGTGAGCTGGTCGGCGACTCCCTGGGCGATCAGAGCGGCGTCGAGTTCGGGCTGCTTGATCTCCTGGATGTTGAGCTGCACCCGGGGGTTGCCGCTGATCTCGGTGAGGCCGGCCCGCAGCCGGTCGGCTTCGGCGCCGCGCCGGCCGATCACGATGCCGGGGCGCGCGGTGTGCACATCGACGCGCAGGCGATCGCGGGTGCGTTCCACCTCTACGCGGCTGATGGCCGCATGGGGCAGCTCGGTCATCAGGAAGTCCCGGATCTTCCAGTCCTCGATGACGTTGTCCGCGTACTCCTTGCGGTCGGCGAACCAGCGGCTCTTCCACTCGGTGGTAACGCCCAGGCGGAACCCGTAGGGGTTGACCTTCTGACCCATCAGCCGCTCCCGTCAGCCTTGTCGGACTCTTCAGCTTCGGACTCTTCAGCCTCTTCAGCGTCGTCAGCGTCTTCAGCGTCGCCGGCCATGGCGGCCTCGGTGGCCTCGACCACGGCCGCGGCCTGGGCCTCTACGTCGGCTTCTGCCTCCACGTCAGCCTCTTCGGCTTGCTCGTCGGATGCCGCTTCCTCCGTTTGGACCGCAGCGCGGGACCGGGCCACCCGGCGGCGGCGGGCCTCCGCGGTGGCGACGCCGCGCTGCGACTGCTTGGCCCGCACCTTCTCGAGCGTCTCGGGGTCGTAGCGGCTCACGATCACCGTGATATGGCACGTGCGCTTGCGGATGCGGGTGGCCCGACCCCGGGCCCGGGGCCGCCAGCGCTTGAGAGTCGGCCCCTCATCGGCATAGCAGGCCGACACGTAGAGTTCGTCGGCGTCGAGACCATCGTTGTGCTCGGCATTGGCCAGGGCAGAGTCCAGGACCTTGCCTATGGGCCGGGCCACGTCGCGGTCTGAGAAGGCCAGGATGTCCTGGGCGTCGGCGCAACTCTTGCCCCGGATGAGGTCGAGCACCTCGCGGGCCTTGTACGCGGAGCTGCGCACGTAGGAGGCTCGTGCCCGTGTTCCGGGCCGCTCATTGGTCTTGAGCCCGACCATCAGCGACGAGCCCCCCGCTCCTGGCCGGCATGGAACCGGAACGTACGGGTGGGTGCGAACTCGCCCAGCTTGTGGCCCACCATCGACTCGGTGATGTAGACCGGCACGTGCTTGCGGCCGTCGTGCACCGCCAGGGTGTGACCCACCATGTCGGGGATGATGGTGGACCGGCGCGACCACGTCTTGACGACCCTCTTCTCGTTGCGCTCGTTGAGCTCGTCAATCTTGCGCAGCAGATGGTCGTCCACGAAGGGACCCTTCTTGAGGCTGCGAGGCATGGATCTACCTCCGGGTGCCGCGCCGGCGGCGGCGTCGAACGATCAGCTTGTCGGAGTCCTTGCGGCGGGCGCGGGTCCGTCCCTCGGGCTTGCCCCAGGGAGATACCGGGTGGCGTCCGCCCGAGGACTTGCCCTCACCGCCGCCCAAGGGGTGGTCGACCGGGTTCATGGCCACGCCCCGCGTCTGAGGCCGCACGCCCTTCCAGCGGTTGCGGCCCGCCTTCCCGATCTTGGTGAGCTCGTGCTCGGAGTTGCCGACCTCGCCGATCGTGGCCCGGCAGTCGATCGGCACCCGCCTCATCTCCGTGCTGGGTAGGCGAACAGTGGCGAACCGGCCCTCCTTGGCCACGAGTTGCACGCTGGCTCCGGCGCTGCGGGCCATGCGCCCGCCCCCGCCGGCCTTCAACTCCACGTTGTGCACGACCGTGCCCACCGGGATGTAGCGCAGGGCCATGGCGTTGCCCGGACGGACCTCCGACCGGGAGCCCGACATGATCCGGTCGCCCACCTCCAGGCCCTTGGGCGCCAGGATGTACCGCTTCTCTCCGTCGTGATAGTGGAGCAGCGCGATGCGGCAGGTGCGGTTCGGGTCGTACTCGATGGCGGCCACCGTGGCCGGAACGTTGTCCTTGGTTCGGGTGAAGTCGATCTTGCGGTAGCGCTGCTTGTGGCCGCCGCCGCGGTGACGGGCCGTCATGCGCCCATGATTGTTGCGACCACCGGTGCCCGACTGCTTCGCCAGAAGGCTGCGCTCAGGCTGCGAGCGGGTGATCTCGGAGAAGTCCGACGCGGTTTGGAAACGGCGGCCGGGGCTGGTCGGTTTGCGCTTGCGGATCGCCATGGTCAGGCCTCGAAGAGATCGATCGAATCGCCCGCAGCCAGAGTGACCAGGGCCCGCTTGGTGTCGGGGCGCCGACCCCAGGTGTTGTTGCGGCGGTTGTGGCGCCGCTTGCCCTTGCGGCGCAGCGTGTTCACCTTCACCACCTCGACGTCGAAGATCGCCTCCACCGCGGCCCGGATCTCCGGCTTCGTGGCCTGCGGAGCGACGAGGAATGTGTAGACGTTGTCGGCGAGCAGCGCGTAGCTCTTCTCCGACACGACCGGGCGCAGGATCACATCGCGGTGATCACGCATCGGAGTCACCGTTGCTTTCCGCGGCGTCGCGGCCCTGGCCGCCGGCGTGTCGGCCGCCGGGCACGGTGTCCGACGTGAACACCACCACGTCGCTGTTGAGCACGTCGTAGGTGTTCAGCTCGCGGTAGTGCAGGCAGTGCACCGGCGGAAGGTTGCGGAAGCTCTTCTGAGCGTCGGAGTCGTCGTCACCCAGCACCACCAGGACCTTGCCCGTCGCTCCGATGGCATCAAGGGCCGCCACGGCGTCACGGGTGCGGGGCCCGTCGAAACGCCAGCGGTCCACAACGATCACGCTGCCCGAGCGAGCTCGATCCGACAGCGCCGAGGCAAGGGCCAGGCGCTTCATCTTCTTGGGAGTGCGCTGGCGGTAGTCGCGGGGCTTGGGACCGTGGGCCGCGCCGCCTCCCCGCCACTGCGGGGACCGGATCGAGCCGTGGCGGGCCCGGCCCGTGCCCTTCTGGCGCCAGGGCTTGGAGCCGCCGCCGGCCACCTCGGCTCGGCCCTTGGTGCTGTGGGTGCCGGCCCGGCGGGCTGCGAGCTGGGCGGTCACCACCTGGTGCATCACGCCGATGTTGGGCTCCACGTCGAAGATCGAGTCGTCGAGAACGATCTCGCCGACCTTCCTGCCGTTCGGGGTCACCACCTGCACCGGCTCCATGGACTCAGCCGTCCTTCACCGCGTTGCGCACGACTACGGTTCCGCCCTTCGGCCCGGGTACAGCGCCCTTGACCAGCAGCACCTCGGCATCGGCATCGGCCTTCACCACTTCGAGGTTGAGCGTCGTGACCCGGGTGGCTCCGGCCCGCCCGGGCAGCTTCTTGCCCTTGAACACCCTCGAGGGGGTGGCGCACTGGCCGACCGCTCCGGGCTTGCGGTGCACCTTGTGAGCGCCATGACCGGCAGGCTGTCCCTTGAAGCCGTGGCGTTTCATCACGCCGGTGAATCCCTTGCCCTTGGACACCGCGGTCACATCGACCTTCTCACCGGAATCGAGCAGGTCGACGCTGATCTCCTGGCCGACGGCGTACTCGCTCGCGTCGTCGAGGCGCAGCTCCACGACGGAACGGCCCGGATCCACGCCCGCCCTCTGGAAGTGTCCGGCCTCAGGCTGGGTGAGCCGGGTCGGATCGACCATGCCGTAGGTGACCTGTATCGCGCTGTAGCCGTCGTTCTCATTGGTCTTCACCTGCACGACACGGCAGGGCAAGACGCGCAGGACGGTGACGCCAACGACCCGATTGTTCTCATCCCACACCTGGGTCATGCCGACCTTGGTGCCGACGATCGCCTTTGTGGCCATGGCCTCGTCCTGACATCTGGGCGCAAGCGCCGCTCACGCGAACGCTCCGCTCGGGCTTGCCCGGCGGAGCGGCTACTTGGTTGTGCCGCACGGTTCCCCGCGGTACCCCACTGGGGATCCCACAAGGGCCTGTGCGGACGTCGATTCGTACTCACCCCGGAAGGCCCGAAGCGAAGGGCCGAGTGTAACGGCGCCTCTCCCCTCCCCCAACATTCCCAGGGCCCGAGCGGCCCGTGAGCGAAGCGAACAGGAGCGGGAGATCCAGGGCCCGAGCGGCCCGTGAGCGAAGCGAACAGGAGCCGGAGCTCCGGAGGCCGGTGATCCCCCTCGCCGAGAGCGCCGCTGGCTATGGTCGCGGCGATGGACGACGGCAGGACCGTGCCGGTTTGGGTCAAGCGGGCCATCGTCGGGTTCTGGGTCGGTGGCCTGCTCACCTTCTACGCCGTGGGCGTGGTCCGGGCCCTGAGGACGCTGCTGGTGGTGCTGCTGGTGTCGCTGTTCGTCGCCTTCGCGCTGGAGCCGGCCGTGAACGCCATGGCCCGCAGGGGCATTCGCCGGGGCCTCGGCACGGCCATCGTGTTCGCCATCGTGACCCTCCTCGCAGCGGGCTTCTCCGCGGTGGTCGGCGCCGCGCTTGCCTCAGAGACCAACTACCTGATCGACAAAGCGCCCACCTACATCGACGACATCGGCGGCTGGCTCGACGACACGTTCGGCATCGAGCTGGAGTTCGACACTCTCAAGGACGAATTCCTCGCAGGCGGCGGGCTGCAAGACCTGGCCAGCCGGTTCGCCGACGACGTCGTAAACGTGGGCGCGACCGTGGCCAATCTCCTCTTCCAGGTGTTCACCGCGGCCCTGTTCACCTTCTACCTGGTGGCCGACGGACCCAAGCTCCGCCGGATGGTGTCGTCGCGGCTGGGCGAGCGCCGGGCCGCGATAGTGACCGAGATCTGGGATCTGGCCATGAACAAGACCGGCGGCTACATCTACTCCCGCACCATCCTGGCCCTGATCTCGGCATTTGTGCACTGGATCGCCTTCCTGCTGCTCGACGTGCCCTCGCCGGTCGCTCTGGCCATATGGGTGGGTGTCATCTCGCAGTTCATTCCCGCCATCGGCGCGTACGTCGCGGGCGTGCTACCCGTGCTGGTGGCGCTGCTCCATGAGCCCCGCGCCGGACTGTTCGTGCTGCTCGTGATCGTCGCCTACCAGCAGCTCGAGAACTACTTCCTGTCGCCCCGGGTCACGGCCCACACCATGGAGATCCACGTCGCTCTGGCGTTCGGCTCGGTGATTGCGGGCACTGCCCTGCTGGGGATCGTGGGGGCCTTCCTGGCCCTGCCCGTAGCGGCCACCGCTCAGGCCTTCATCTCCAGCTGGCTCGACCAGCGGGCCGAACCAGACGGGCACGCGGATGGCGAGCCCGCTAGCAACGAGTCCGCAGCCGGCGAACCGGCCGAGGCCTGATCAGGCCTGCTGGACCTTCAGTTCTATGTCGACGCCGGCGGGGACTTCGAGGCGCTGGAGCGTGTCCACCGTCTTCTTGGACGGCTCGAGGATGTCGAGCAGCCGCTTGTGGATGT
>VXWX01000143.1 GCA_009835735.1 Acidimicrobiaceae bacterium | reverse complement strand
CGGGGCCGCCCCGACTGCGGCCGTTGACGCCGCCCACCGGGTGATGTCGCTGGTGATGGCCCGGGTGGGCCCCACCACCCGCGGCGGCCCCTTCGAAGCCCAGGGCCCGAGCGGCCCGTGAGCGGAGCGAACAAGAGCGGGACCCACGAGTAGGGTTTGCGGCCTGTGAGAGCGGCCCTGCTGACTGATCCGGCGTCTCCGCTTGAGATGGTCGACGACCTGGAGCTGGCCGATCCCCGGCCCGGCGAGGTGCGCGTGGCCGTTAGTCACAGCGGCATCTGCCACAGCGATCTCACCATCATCGAGGGGGGCTACCTGTTCCCGGCCGTGCTCGGCCACGAAGCGGCCGGAGTGGTGGCCGCGGTCGGCGACGGAGTCGGCCACGTGTCGGCGGGCGACAAGGTGATGATCACGCCGCTGGCGCCGTGCGGGCACTGCGAGGGCTGCGCCCGCCAGCAGGCCAGCCGCTGCCCGCAGGCCATGAGCTTCGTGGCCGGCACCCGGCCCGACAGCACGTCGCCGTTCTCGCGGGACGGCCAACTCGTGCACCGCGGCCTCGGCGTCGGCGCGTTCGCCCATCAAACGGTGGTTCCGGCCTCGGGCGTCGTGCGCCTCGACGACGCCGTTCCTCTCGAAGTGGCCTGCCTGATCGGCTGCGCGGTGCAGACGGGCGTCGGTGCCGTGCTCAACACGGCCCGGGTGGAGCGGGGCTCCACCGTCGTGGTCACCGGCCTCGGAGGCGTCGGCATCTCCGCGGTCCAGGGAGCCCGCATCGCCGGTGCATCCCGCATCATCGCCTCCGACCCGGTGCATTCCCGCCAGCAGGCCGCCCTGCGCCTAGGAGCCACCGACACCGTAAGCGGCGACGCCGCCGAACTGCGGGCCGCAGTGGCCGACGCCACCGGTGGCCAAGGAGCGGACTACGCCTTCGAGACCGCGGGCGTAGCCGACTTAGTGAGACTCGGCCTAGAGGTGACCGGGCCCGGAGGCACGACCGTGGTGGTCGGCGCACCCCCGCCCGAGCACACCGTAGACATCGGCTCGGTCACGGTCTTCATGATCCAGCAGAAGCGCCTAGTGGGCAGCCTGCTAGGCGACTGCTGGCCCAACCGCGACATCCCCCGCCTAGTAGCCCTCTGGCAACGCGGCGACCTAGACCTAGAAACCATGATCACCCACCGAGTGCCCCTAGCCAGCGTAAACGAAGGCTTCGACCGCCTCCGCTCAGCTACCGGAGTCCGAACGGTAGTAGAAGTAGCCCCCTCGCCGTAACAAGGGCCGAGAGCGATCGGCTAGGCCGGGGGGTGGCGACGGGTCCGGGCGTCCGACAATGGGGCGAAGCCCCGTCGGCCGCACGGAGCCCGGCGACAGGACCCGCCGGCCGGAACAGCCTTCCTACGAGCCCGTTACACGAAGGCCGAGGCAAAGACGAGCGAAACGATCGTCATCACCTTGATGAGGATGTTCATCGACGGCCCCGCAGTGTCCTTGAACGGGTCGCCGACCGTGTCACCCACCACGGCGGCCTTGTGGGGATCGGATCCCTTGCCGCCGTGGGCGCCGGCCTCGATGTACTTCTTGGCGTTGTCCCACGCCCCGCCGGCGTTGGCCATGAAGATGGCCAGCGCGAAGCCGGTCACCAGTGCTCCGGCCAGGAAGCCGCCCAGCGCGTCCACATCGATGAAGCCGATGACCAGCGGCACAACGACCGCCAGCGCGCCCGGGGCCAGCATCTCCCGCAGCGACCCCTTCGTGGAGATGGCCACGCACGCCGCGGAGTCCGGCTCGACTCCGGGGGTGCCCTCGCGCAGCCCCGGGATCTCGCGGAACTGGCGGCGCACCTCCTCGATCATCTTGTTGGCGGCCCGGCCCACCGCGTCGATGGTGAGAGCCGCGAACAGGAACGGGACCATCGCTCCGAGGAACAGCCCGATGAACACGTCCACGGAGCCGACATCGAGGCTCAGCGCGAAGTCGCGGCCCTCCTCGGCGGCCGCGCTGGTCAACGCCACCTCGAAGGACTTGAACAGGGCCAGCGCGGTGAGCGCGGCCGACCCGACCGCGAAGCCCTTGGCGATCGCGGCGGTGGTGTTACCCAATGAGTCGAGCGCGTCGGTCACCTCCCGCACGCTCGGGTCGAGTTCGGCCATCTCGGCGATCCCGCCGGCGTTGTCGGCTATGGGCCCGTAGGCGTCGACCGACACGACCACGCCGGTGGTGGCCAGCATCCCGACCGCGGCCACCGCGATGCCGTACACCCCGCCGAATGTGGTGTCGCCCAGGGTCTGCTGGCCGCCCCAGTAGGCGATCAACACGCCGACGGCGATCAACCCGACCGAGGCGGCCACCGACACCATCCCGGCCGACACTCCTGACAGCACGGTGGTGGCCGGGCCGGTCTCGGCCTGCGCGGCGATGCGCCGCACGGGCTTGAAGTGGTCGCTGGTCCAGATCTCGGCCACCTTGCCGATGCCCCAGCCTGCGACCAGCCCGCCGATCACCGACAGGGGCAGCCCGTACCACGCCTCGAACAGGTCGCCGTCGCCGAAGAAGACCCCGCCCATGATGAGGGTCCCGATGACGGTTAGGAACATGGCCACGGTGGTGCCCCGGTGGAGCTGCCGGGCGAGCGCCTTGACCTCGCTGCTGCCGGAGCCGCGCACCGCGAAAGAGCCGATGATGGCCGCGATCATGCCCACGAAAGCCACTGCGATCGGGAACATGAGAAGCTGCACGTTCCAGTCGTCGGACGCCGCGTCGGCGGTCAGGCCCAGGCTGAAAGCGGTCAGGGCCACCGGGGCGATGATCGAGCCCGAGTAGCTCTCGAACAGGTCGGCGCCCATGCCGGCGACGTCGCCGACATTGTCGCCCACGGCGTCGGCGATGGTGGCCGGGTTGCGGGGGTCGTCCTCGGGGATCCCGGCCTCCACCTTGCCCACCAGGTCGCCGCCCACGTCGGCGGCCTTGGTGTAGATGCCCCCGCCCACCCTGGCGAACAGGGCGATGGAGCTGGCACCCAGGCCGAAGGCGGTGAAGATCTCGAAGGCATCGTTCGTGCCGATCCACTCCACGAAGAGCAGGTAGGTGAAGGTCAACCCCAGCAGCGACAGCCCGGCCACCGAGAAGCCCATCACCGCTCCACCCCTGAACGCCAGCGGCAATGCCTTGGCCGGCCCGTCGATGGCTGCATTGGTGGTGCGGGCGTTGGCCATGGTGGCCACGGTCATGCCCGCGTAGCCCGCGCCGGCCGACAGGGCCGCCCCCAGCAGGTAGCTGACGAACGACAGGGCCACCCCGGTGACGACGGGGATCAGGATGGCCATCGCCACCACGAAGCCGGCCACCCAGGTGTACTCCTGGCGCAGGAAGGCGCGGGCCCCGGCCTGGATCTGCTTCATGATCGAGACCATGCGCTCGTTGCCGGCCGGGGCCGACGACACGTTCTTGTAGTAGAAGGCCGCGAGGGCGAGGGCGGCCAGGGCCGAAACCAGCGCGATATAGGGGATTGCTTGCAAGACACTGCTCCCTTTGAGGGTCCTAGAACCCGGCGAGCCTACTCTTGGGGGATGAATTCGGTGTCGGATGCCAAGGCCCGGCTCCGGGCCGAGATGAGGTCCCGCCGCGCCGGTTTGAGCCCGGCGGCCGTGGCCGAGGCCGGAGCAGCGGTGGCACGGCGGTTGGAGGCGTTTCCGGCGATGGCCGGGGCCCGCCGGGTTGCCGCCTACCGGGCGGTGCGGGGGGAGATCCCGCTCGACGGGCTGCTGGACGGCGAGCGCCGGGAGGTGTTCACCGTTCCCCGCGTGGTGGGCGACGATCTGGAGTTCGTGGCCTGGTGCGAGGGCCAGTCGTTCGCACGGGGGTCCTTCGGCATTCCCGAGCCGGTGGACGGCGAGTTGGTGGCCTTCGCCGACCACGATGCCGTGCTGGTGCCCCTGACCGCTTTCGACGGGCGCTGCCACCGGCTGGGGCAGGGCGGGGGGTTCTACGACCGGGCCCTGGCGTCGCTGCCGTCCGGTAGGCACCGGCCCGCGGCCATCGGCGTCGCCTACTCGTTCCAGCAGGTCGCCGACGTCCCTCAGGACCGGTGGGACGTGCCTCTTGACGCAGTCGCCACCGACGCCGGCATCGTGATCGCCGACGGCGGGCTGCTGGCCTGATCGGGCCGCCGGCCTGATCGCGCTAGCGGACGGCCTGAGGCGCTAGAACATAGTCGTGCATGTCATCGTTGTGGGGGCCGGAGAGGTCGGCTCCTACGTGGCCGCCCGGCTCAGCCGAGAGCGCCACAACGTCGCGGTGGTGGACATCGACGCCGACCGCCTCCGCAAGATCGGCGCCGACCTCGACGTGCTGACGGTGGAGGGCAGCGGCACCCATCCCAGCGTGCTCTCCGACGCCGGCCTCGACAGCTGCGAGCTGGTCGTGGCGGTCACCAGCAAGGACGAGGTGAACCTGGTCGCGTCGCTGATCGCCAAGCAGCGGGGCGTGGACAAGACCATCGTTCGCATCGAGGCCGAGGAGTTGCGCGGCAAGGCCTCGGCAGAGCTGAGGCAGACATTCCGCGCCGACCTGGTGATCGATCCCGACCACGCGACCGCCGAGCGGATCCTTGACCTTCTCGACTACCCCGGGGCGTCGGAGATTGCGGTCATGGCCCACGGTGAGGCCATTGTCATGGGCGCCCGCCTCGAGGCCGATGCCCCGATCGTGGGCCGGAAGCTGTCGGAGATCGCGGCCGAGTACGAGCCCGACTGGGAGTTCATGGTCGGCTCGATCTCCCGGGGCGAAGACACCTACATACCCCGCACCGACTACACGCTGCTCGAGGACGACCTGGTGCGGGTGGTCTGCAAGCGGCGGGCCCGCCACCGGGTGGCCAAACTCCTGGGTCTGGGAACCGGAGCGGTCCGCCACGTGCTGCTGCTCGGCGGGGGCCGCACCGCCGAGATCCTCGCGGCCCAGCTGGTGTCAAGGGGGGTCGAGGTGGTCATCGTCGAGCGCGACGCCCGGCGGGCCCTGGAGCTGGCCGAGCACCTGGACGGTGTGCAGGTGTTCGAGGGCGACATAACCGATGCCGACCTCCTCGAGGAGACCAACCTCGGCCGGTTCGACGCCGTGGCTGCGTTGACCGGCGAGGACGAATCGAACATCCTGGCCTGCCTATACGCCAAGTCCGTGGGCGCGTCGGAGACGATCGCGGTGGTGCACAAGCTGGCCCTGCTGTCGCTGCTGGACTCCGCGGGTGTCGATGTGTCCCTGTCGCCCCGCACCGCCACCGCCGACGGGGTGATGCGCTTCGTGCGCGGCGATGTGGCCGCGGTGGCGACCTTCCTGGAGTCCGACGCCGAGGTCCTGGAACTCGAGGTGGAGAAGGGCTGCCCGGCCGACGAGGCTCTCGTGAAGGACCTCAAGCTGCCCAAGGGCGTGCTCATCGGGGCCATTGTGCGCGACGGCAAGCCGCAGATCGCCCGCGGCCGGAGCCGGCTGCGCGGACGCGACCATGTGGTCGCGTTCGCCACCCCGGGCTCGGCTCGGGAGGTCCATCGGCTGTTGACGTGCGACGACTAGGCGGCAGGGGACCGGCTGCCGGCTTGAGACGCTTGGGCGGGCTGCGCCGCACCCGGCCCCTGCTCCCCGGCTCGACGCAGCGGCCACCGGCGCGGGTGGTGTCCTGGGCGCTCGCCTCCATCGTCGATGCTGGCGTCGTCCTCGGCGTGGCCACCATGCTGTGCGGCCTCGCCGGGATCGGGGATGACAACGCCGACGCCGTCGCGTTCGCCTGCGTGGGGGCTGTCCTCGCGGCTCTCGCGGCCGTGGCCAGACGGCGGGTGGCGCCGCCGGAACGGCCCGGAACGGGCCGGGTGTTCGCCGGAATCGGCCTCCTCTGGACGGCGCTGGTGCTGTTCGGCACAGTCCTGTATGCGGGCACGGGCAGCCTGGCCCGCCTCGACGACGCCCTGGTCGAGTCCGCAGCCGGCTTCACCACCACGTCGCTCACCCTCCTGGACGCCGCCGAGGTGTCGCGGTCGGTCCTGCTGTTCAGGGCGGCCACCAGCTGGGTGGGGGGTCTGATAGCGGTGTGGATCGGGGTGGTGACCCTCCCGGTCGTGCTGCGGTCCACGGCCTTGATCGGCTACACCACCGGGCGCAGGGGGCTGGACCTCGTGCCCAGCGCATCCACGGGCAGGCGCCGGGTGCTCATCCTGTACTCGGGCTTCACCGCGGCCTGCGTGATCGCCTACCTGCTGACTGGTCTCGGAGTCACCGAGGCCCTGGTCGTAGGGCTGGGCACCGTCTCAACCGGGGGCTTCACCGGCCGGGCCGACTCGCTGGCCGGCTACGGGGGTGCCACCCAGGCGGTGGCCGGCGCCGGCATGCTCCTGGCCGGCGCGGGAATCTTCGTTGTCTGGTGGATCGCCCGGGGCCGGCTCCGTCCCCTCTTGCGCTCCCAGGAGCTCAGGACGTACGTCGTGCTGCTGGCGGCAGCCACGGCGGCTATGGCCCTGCACCGGGGCATCGGCTGGGGCGAGGCCGGCTTCATGGCGGTGTCGGCGATGAGCACCACCGGGTTCGCGGTCGTTGACTGGACGGCGTGGGGGACCGCGACCACGGTGATCTTGCTGGTCGCAGCCGGGATCGGCTCCATGATGGGCTCGGCCGGTGGGGGGATGCGGGTCATGCGGGTCCAGCTGCTGATGGGCTCGGCCGGTGGAGAGCTTCGCCGCCAGCTCGACCCCTACGCGGTCGTCCTGGTGCGGCGCGATGACGAGACCCTCTCCCAGCGCACGCTGGACCGCTTAGGCGGCCACCAGGTCGCCTATGTCGTCCTGGTGGGGGTCGGGGCCCTGCTGCTGGGCGTCTCGGGCGTCTCGCTGCTGGGCAGCGTGTGGGGATCGGTGAGCGCGGTGACCACCTTCGGTCCCGCGTTCGGGGAGATCGGCGCCTTCGGCTTGCTCGAAGGCGTGGACCGGGCGGAGCGGTTGGCCCTGGTGCCGCTGATGATGGGCGGTCGGATGTCGGTGCCCCCGGTGCTGGCCGGCGTCGGCCTGGTCATGAATTGGTACAAGGCCGCGGTGCGGCGGGGCCGCTTCTCGGTCAGGTCGGCGTCCCGCCGCCTGGAGGCTCTGGTCGAGTCCAGGTCCGGCGATGGCTAGCGGTCCCGTCCCTGAGGTCGCGCCGGCCGGGCCCAGCCCTCTTCGGGACCGGTTCGCCTCCACGACCCTTCACATCCTCGGCATCGCCCTGGCGGCGGTGTCGGTGGGGATGCTGGCCTGCGCCCTGCTGGAGGCGGCCACCAGCCGGCGCGACACGCTGGCACTGGGAGCCTCCGCGCTGGTGGCCGGCGCGGCGGGAGGCCTGCTGTGGTACCTCACCCGGCCCAGCGCGATCCGCAAGCGCGACATCTTCGCCACGGTCGCGTGGACCTGGATACTCACCACCGTCGTGGGCGCCCTTCCCTTCGTGCTGGCCGGCACGTTCGCCGGGCCTGGTGCAGACTTCGTCGAGCAGGTCGTCAACAGCGTGTTCGAGTCGGCGTCGGGCTTCTCGGCCAGCGGCTCCACCGTGCTGACCGATTTTGAGTCCCCGGGCCGGGGCCTGATGATGTACCGCCAGCTCACCCACTGGTACGGCGGCATGGGCGTGGTGGTCCTGGCGGTGGCGGTGCTCCCGTTCCTCGGTGTCGGCGGGCTGGAGCTGATCACGGCCGAGGCGCCGGGGACAACGTCAGACCGCCTCACACCGAGGGTGAGCGAGACGGCCCGGCGCCTGTGGATGGTGTACATCGGCTTCACGGTCTGCGCAGCGGTGGCCTTCTTCGTGGCTGACGGATTCTCATCGCTCTACGACGCGGTGGCCCACGCGTTCACGCTCGCGGCCACCGGCGGCTTCTCGGTGCACGCCGACTCGATCGGGCACTACGACAGCGTGGCCGTCGAGACGGTGGTGATCGTGTTCATGGTCCTCGGCGGAACCAGCTTCTCGCTGCACTGGCGGGCGGTGACCACCGGCCGGGTGCCGTATCACCGCAACAGCGAGTTCCGCTCGTACCTCGGCGTGCTGGCCGTCGCCTCGGCCGTCATCGTGATCCTGGTGTGGCTGGAGAACGGCCTGCCGCTGGGCTCGGCGATCCGGGGAGCGGTCTTCACGGTGGTCTCGTTGGGCACCAGCACCGGCCTGTCCAACGCCACCGGGTCCGGCTCGCCCGGCGACTATGTGACCTGGGTCGCCGGGGCGCAGCTCGTGCTGCTGTTCCTGATGGTGGTGGGCGGCTGCACGGGCTCGACGTCGGGCGGCATCAAGGTGATGCGAATGCAGGTGCTGGGGCTGGTGATGCTGCGCTCCGTCCAGCACTCCCAGTCGCCCCGGGCCGTGATCCCGATCCGCCTCGGCCGCGACACCGTCAGCGAGAGCGTCGTGTCCCGGGTGGCCGGGTTCTTCTTGCTTCACTTCATGCTGGTGATCGCCGGCCTGCTGGCGGTCACGGCACTGGGCGGGGATCTGGAGACCTCGCTCGGATCGGTCGTCTCGGCGCTGGGGAACATGGGCCCGGCTCTGGGCGAGGCCGGCCCGACCTCCAACTACGCGGTGGCGTTCAGCCAGCCGGCCAGGCTCGTACTGGCACTGCTGATGATCATCGGCCGCTTGGAGATCCTGCCCATCCTGCTGGCGGTCGTGCCCTACGTCTACCGGTCCAAGGACCTGGCCCGGGTAGCCCGCCGCTGATCTGGGCGGGCGGCGCTACTCCCGCTCTTGTTCGCTGCGCTCACGGGCCGCTCGGGCCACGGCCTCGCTCCGTATGGGCCGTGTTGCGCCGCCAATCCGCTCGGCCTCTCCGGGCTTGACGGTTCGGGGTAACTGTCCGGTAGGTTGTCTAGACGCGTTTCGAGCGGTGAGCGGCCAATGACGTCCCTTCCGCCGCCGTGCAAGCCGCGGTTCGGGCACACCAGTTCTGCCTGAGAAGCGCCGCCAACGACGATCCAGCCTCCCGCGAGGAGACCGATGGCTGCCGACCCCATGGAGCCCCAGGGCCTCTACGACCCGCAGAACGAGCACGACGCCTGTGGCGTCAGCTTCGTGTGCCACATCAGCGGGAAGGCCTCCCACCGCGTGGTGGCTCTGGGCGTGCGGGCCCTGTGCAATCTGGAGCATCGGGGGGCACTGGGCTCCGACCCGCTCACCGGCGACGGCGCCGGCATCCTGATCCAGATACCGGACCGGTTCCTGCGCGACGTGGTGGACTACGAGCTCCCGCCCGCGGGCCGGTACGCCACCGGCATCGGGTTCTTGCCTCCTGCCCGGGATGACGCCGAGAAGGCGGCGGCACAGGTGGAGCGCATCGTGCGGTCCGAGGGACTCCATGTGATCGGGTGGCGGGACGTCCCCGTCGACACCGCGGTGTTGGGCTCGGGCTCGCGGGCCGCGATGCCCAGCTTCCGTCAGGTGTTCATCGCGGGCGACGACCTCGCGGGCATCGAGCTGGACCGGCGGGTCTACATCGTGCGCAAGCGCATAGAGCACGAGATCGGGCCGGGGGGAGCCGGCTACGAGGCGGCCGAGGACGATGACGCGGCCATGGGCAGCGCCGCACCGCCCCACACCGGCGTCTACTTCCCGAGCCTCAGCGCCCGGACGCTCGTTTACAAGGGAATGCTGATGTCCCGCCAGCTCACGTCGTTCTACGCCGATCTACGTGACGAGCGGATGGAGAGCGCGCTGGCGCTGGTCCACTCGCGCTTCTCCACCAACACCTTCCCGTCGTGGCCGTTGGCCCACCCCTACCGCATGATCGCCCACAACGGCGAGATCAACACCATCGCCGGCAACCGCAACTGGATGCGGGCCCGTGAGACGCTGCTGTCGTCGCCGTCGCTGGAGGGCCTCGAGAGGGCTTTCCCCATCTGCACGCCCGGCGCCAGCGACACCGCCGGCTTCGATGAGGTGCTCGAACTCCTGACGCTGGGCGGCTACTCGGTGGCCGAGGCGGTCCTGATGATGATCCCGGAGCCCTGGGAGCATCACGCCGAGATGACTGCGGAGCGCAGGGCCTTCTACCAGTACCACGCCACCCGAATGGAGCCTTGGGACGGCCCGGCCTCGATCGCATTCACCGACGGGACCGTGATCGGCGCGGTTCTCGACCGCAACGGGCTGCGTCCCTCGCGCTACATGGTCACCAGCGACGGTCTGGTGGTCATGGCGTCTGAGACCGGTGTGATCGATGTTCCCCAGAGTTCGGTGGTCGAGAAGGGTCGCCTTCAGCCCGGGCGCATGTTCTTGATCGACACCGCCGAGGGCCGCATCGTGCGCGATGACGAGATCAAGGATCGCCTGGCTTCGGCCCGTCCCTACGGCCAGTGGCTGGACCAGAATCTGGTGCGCCTCGACGGCCTGCCCCAACGCGATGTAGCCCGCCGTGACGAGGGGTCGTTGATACAGCGCCAGCAGATGTTCGGCCACACCCACGAGGAGCACCGCCTGCTGCTGGCTCCGATGGCCATCGACAGCAAGGAAGCGTTGGGCTCCATGGGCACCGACACGCCGCCGGCAGTGCTGTCAGACCGGGCCCGGCCGATCTACGACTACTTCAAGCAGCTCTTCGCGCAGGTCACCAACCCGCCGCTGGACGCCATCCGGGAGGAACTCGTCACCTCGCTGTACGCCCGGGTCGGCGGTGAGGGCAACCTCTTCGATCCGCAGCCGTCGTCGTGCCGGACCGTTCACATCGACAGCCCGGTCATCACCGACGAGGAGCTGGCCCGGCTGGTCGGCATTGACGGGCCCGGGGGTCTCGGGGACTTCCATGCCGAGATGCTCAGCGCGCTGTACCCGGTCGCCGACGGAGGCGAGGGCCTGCGACAAGCCCTGGACGGGCTGTGCAAGGCGGCCTCGGAAGCCATAGCCGCGGGAGCCAACATCCTGGTGGTGTCCGACCGGGGCAGCGACGAGCGGATGGCGCCCATCCCGTCGCTGCTAGCCGTCTCGGCCGTGCACCAGCACCTGGTGCGGGAGCGCACCCGCACCCGGGTGGGGCTGGTGTCGGAGACCGGCGACGCCCGCGAAGTCCACCACCTGTGCCTGCACCTCGGCTACGGCGCCAACGCGGTGAACCCCTACCTGGCCTTCGAGACCATCACGCAGATGGTGTCGGAAGGACTCCACGGCCTGGACCCCTCGACGGGGGTGGAGGCCGCGCACCGCAGCTTCGTGAAGGCTGCGTGCGCGGGGATCCTCAAGGTGATGTCCAAGATGGGCATCTCCACGGTGGCCTCCTACACCGGCGCCCAGATATTCGAGGCCATCGGGTTGGGGCCGGAGCTGGTGGACAAGCACTTCACGGGCACTGCCAGCCGCCTGGGAGGCATCGGTCTGGAAGAGATCGCGGCTGCGGTGGCGGTGCGCCACCGGCGGGCCTTCCCGGCGAACGCGACCCGGCGGGCCCACCGCACCATCGAGGCCGGCGGCGAGTACCAGTGGCGGCGCGAGGGCGAGTACCACCTGTTCAACCCCGAGACCGTGTTCAAGCTCCAGCACGCCACCCGCGAGCGCCGCTTCGACATCTTCCGGGAGTACACCCGGCGCGTCGACGACCAGTCCAGCCGCCTGGGCACCCTGAGGGGGCTGTTCCGGCTCCGCGCCGGAGCGCGGCCACCGGTACCGCTCGACGAGGTCGAGCCGGTCGCGGCGATCGTCAGGCGCTTCGCCACGGGCGCTATGAGCTACGGGTCGATCTCCAAGGAGGCCCACGAGACCCTGGCCATAGCCATGAACCGCATCGGGGGCAAGTCCAACACCGGTGAGGGCGGCGAGGACGCCGACCGCTACATCAGAGATCCAAACGGTGACTTGAGGCGCAGCGCCGTCAAGCAGGCCGCGTCCGGGCGTTTCGGCGTGACCAGCGAGTACTTGGTCAACGCGGACGACATCCAGATCAAGATGGCCCAGGGGGCCAAGCCCGGCGAGGGGGGCCAGCTGCCGGGCCACAAGGTCTATCCGTGGATAGCCAAGACCCGGCACTCCACGCCGGGGGTCGGTCTCATCTCCCCGCCGCCCCATCACGACATCTACTCCATCGAGGATCTGGCCCAGCTCATCCACGACCTCAAGAACGCCAACCCCGCGGCCCGCATCCACGTCAAGCTGGTGGCCGAGGTGGGGGTGGGCACGGTGGCCGCCGGGGTGTCCAAGGCCCACGCCGACGTGGTGCTCATCTCCGGCCACGACGGTGGCACGGGAGCGTCGCCCCTGACATCCATCAAGCACGCCGGCGCGCCCTGGGAGCTGGGACTGGCCGAGACCCAGCAGACGCTGCTCCTCAACGATCTGCGCGACCGCATCGTGGTGCAGGTCGACGGCCAGCTCAAGACCGGTCGGGACGTGGTGATCGCCGCACTGCTCGGGGCCGAGGAGTTCGGCTTCGCCACCGCGCCGCTGGTGGTAATGGGCTGCGTGATGATGCGGGTATGTCACCTCGACACCTGCCCGGTGGGGGTGGCCACCCAGAACCCCGAGCTGCGCAAGAAGTTCTCGGGACAGCCCGAGTTCGTGGTCAACTTCTTCGAGTTCATCGCCGAAGAGGTGCGAGAGATGCTGGCGGAACTCGGCTTCCGCAGCATCGAGGAGGCCGTTGGGCAGGTCGAGATGCTCGACGTGGCCGACGCGGTCGAGCATTGGAAGGCCTCGGGGTTGGACCTCACGCCCATCCTGCACCTGCCGACCATCCCGCCCGATGCCGTGCGCCACCAGCGTGCGGAGCAGGACCACGGTTTGGGCCGGGCCCTCGACCAGATGCTGATCCAGCTGGCCGAGGGCGCTCTGGAGGACAGCCGCCCGGTGACCATCGACATTCCCATCCGCAACACCAACCGCACGGTGGGCACGCTGCTGGGCAGCGAGGTGACCCAGCGCTACGGCGCGGCCGGCCTGCCCGACGACACCATCGTCGTGAACTTCACCGGCGCGGCCGGCACGTCTTTCGGGGCGTTCCTGCCCCGCGGCATAACCCTGCGCCTCGAGGGTGACGCCAACGACTACGTCGGCAAGGGCCTGTCGGGTGGTCGCATCGTCGTCCGCCCGCCGGCCGACGCCAACTTCGCGGCGGAGCGCAACGTCATCGCCGGCAACGTCATCGGCTACGGCGCCACGTCGGGCGAGATGTACCTGCGGGGTCTGGTGGGGGAGCGGTTCTGCGTGCGCAACTCCGGGGCCGTCGCGGTGGTCGAAGGCGTCGGCGACCACGGGTGCGAGTACATGACCGGCGGGCGCACGGTGGTTCTGGGACCGGTGGGCCGCAATTTCGCGGCCGGAATGTCGGGCGGTATCGCCTTCGTCTACGACCCCGGCGGCAAGCTGCCGGTGCGGGTGAATCCCGAGATGGTGGAGCTTGAGGAGCTCGACGGTGAGGACTTGGTGTGGCTGCGGCACCGGGTGGAGCGCCATCGCCACGAGACCGGCAGCGAGGTGGCGGCTCAGCTGCTCGGCGACTGGGCTTCAGCCTCGAAGAAGTTCGTGAAGGTGATGCCCGTCGACTACAAGCGGGTGCTTCTGGCGGCCGAGCAGGCCCGGACCTCCGGCACCGACGAGGTGGCCGCGGTGATGGCCGCTGCCCACGGGTGAACCATGGCTGATCCGCGGGGGTTCCTGACGCACACCCGGGAGCTTCCGACCCGCCGTCCGGTGCCGGTACGGCTGCGCGACTGGCGCGAGGTGTACGAGAACTTCCCGGCGGACAAGCTCCGGCAGCAGGCGTCGCGCTGCATGGACTGCGGGATCCCGTTCTGCAACAGCGGCTGCCCGCTAGGCAACCTGATCCCCGACTGGAACGACCTGGTGTACCGGAAGCACTGGCGGCGGGCCATCGAGCGCCTGCACGCCACCAACAACTTCCCCGAGTTCACCGGCCGGCTGTGCCCCGCGCCGTGCGAGGCGGCCTGCGTTCTGGGCATCCACGAGCCTCCGGTCACGATCAAGCAGATCGAGGTGGAGATAGTCGACCGAGCCTGGGCCGAGGGCTGGATCGTTCCCCAGCCGCCCGCGGTGCGGACCAACCGCAGCGTGGCCGTGGTGGGGTCGGGGCCGGCCGGCCTGGCTGCGGCCCAGCAGCTGACCAGGGCCGGCTACGAAGTGGTCGTGTTCGAGCGGGCCGACCGCATCGGCGGTCTGCTGCGCTACGGGATCCCCGAGTTCAAGATGGAGAAGCGCCATCTCGACCGCCGCCTGGCCCAGATGGAGGCCGAGGGAACCGAATTCCGGGCGGGTGTCGACGTCGGCTCCGACGTGACCGCCGAGGAGCTGCAGGACTCCTTCGATGCGGTGGTGCTGGCGTGCGGAGCCACGGCCTGGCGCGACCTTCCCATCCCGGGCCGGGAATTGCGGGGCGTGTACCAGGCCATGGAGTACCTGCCGCTGGCCAACCGGGTGCAGGAGGGCGACCTCGACTCCTCACCCATCACCGCGGAAGGCAAGCGGGTGGTGATCATCGGCGGCGGCGACACCGGGGCCGACTGCCTCGGGACCGCCCACCGCCAGCGGGCCGCCTCGATCCGGCAGTTCGAGATCATGCCCCGCCCGCCCGACGAGCGGCCCGACGCCAACCCGTGGCCGACGTGGCCCATGATCTACCGGGTGTCATCCGCCCACGAGGAGGGCGGCGAGCGCGACTACGCCATCAACACCACCGAGTTCGTCGGCGACAGCGAGGGCAACCTGGCCGCGCTGGCCACGATCCGGGTCGAGCAGTCGTTCCAGGACGGTCGGATGCAGTTCGATCCGATTCCGGGGACCGAGGAGGAGATGCCCGCGGAGATGGTCCTGCTGGCCATGGGCTTCGTGGGTCCGGAGCGGGGCCCGCTGATCGAGCAGTTCGGTGTGGAGTTGGATGATCGGGGCAACGTGGCCCGCGACGAGAACTGGGCCACCAGCGTTGAGGGCACCTATGTGTGCGGCGACATGGGACGGGGCCAGAGCCTCATCGTGTGGGCCATCGCCGAGGGTCGGGCCTGTGCGGCCGCGGTGGATGCGTACTTGATGGGCTCTACCGACCTGCCTGCTGTGGTTGAGCCGACTTCGATGCCGTTGAGGTAACGCAGTGTTCGTGCCCGCTGGTCGTCAATTCCGGCTGGCGGGTCCTGTGTCGTTTGGTGGGGCGTCCCGGCCGGCGGGTCCTGTCGCCGAGCCGAGATGACCGACACGGGCTCCGCCCTATTCGTCGGTCATCTGACTCGTCGCCACCCCCCGGCCTGGCGGGCCGCTGCCCGGCTTGCCGCAGCCGTCGTCGCGGTCCTATCTGTTGTTGCCTCGGGGTGTGGGTCTGGTGGGGGAGGGGAGCCTGTGCCTGTTGTTCAAACGGCGCCGGTGGAGCCTGAGCTGGACGCTGACGCGGCCGTGGAGCTTGATGACGACGCGGAGGTTGTTGCTGAGGCTCTGGTGACTGCTGAGCCGGTTGCTGAGGAACCCGTCGAGCCGGCTGAGGCCGCGGTCGAGGACGAGCCTGTTGAGGACGAGCCTGTTGAGTATGGGACGGTTCGGTTTGTTAGCCAGAACATCTTGCATGGGGTTGGGTGTTCTCTGGCGAGTGACTCGTGCGCGGTGACGGAGCGGGTGGCGTTGTTCATGGACCAGCTGGTGACGGCCGGGTGTCCGGAGCTGGTGTCGGTGCAGGAGGCCAATGAGCGGATTGTGGGCTTGATCGAGGCTGAGGCTGCTGGGTGTGGCTACGAGGTGGTTTGGGACGGCGATCCTGGGTTGGACCGGGAGGTTGTGCTGACCACCCTGGAGGTGGTAGGCGCGCAGCGACGGGTGCTGGCCGATCGGTTCCGCTCGACCTACTTGGTGCGGGTGGCGTCGCCGATCGGGGTGGTCGACTTCCTGACCACACACCTGGCCTCGGGGAGCGACGACCGGGCCTGCAGCGTCGAGCTGTGCCCGCCGCCGTGCGACCCGGCTGGGAGCCTGCGGACGTGCCAGGCCCGGCAGGTGCTCGAGTTCGCCCGCGAGGCAGCCGTGCCCGGCGGCGTGACCGTCGTCGGGGGAGACCTGAACGACATCGCCGGCAGTCCGACGATGGCGGTGTTCGAAGGAGCCTCGTTCGTGGACTCGCATCTGGCCGCGGGACATCCGGAATGCGATACGGCCACCGGTGCGGGGTGCACGGCCGGGCGAGACGACGCGACGCTGGCCGACATGGCCGATCCGGCCAGTCTCCAGCGCAGGCGCATCGACTACCTGCTGTTCTTGGCTCCGGGCCGGGACTGCGCAGTGGCCGGCGGTACCGGGCTGTTCAACGCCGAGCCGGCACCCGGCGAGCTGGCCTTCCCGTCCGACCACACCGGTGTGGCCCTCGCGCTGGTCTGTGATGCGGCCGCGGTCGATCCGGCCGCATCGGACCTAGCCCTGCCCGGCGAGCCCGAACCACCGGTCGAACCCGGCGGCCAGCCTGTCGATTCGGTCACGGCCCAAGCGATCACCGCCGCGTTCGAGGTCTTCTTCGACGGGTCGATCGCCGACATCGAAGCGCGCATCGACCAAGTCGAGGACTTTGTCGGGATGCGGGAGGCCGCCCGCCTCACGTTCGAGAGCTCCGGGGATACGGGCGCCGCCGTCCGGGGCCGGGTCGACTCGATCTCGCGCACCTCTAGCACCACGGCCGAGGTCGCCTACTCGATCCTGTTGAACGACCAGGTCATCTTCGATGGTCGGATCGGTGAGGCGGTACTGGCCGAGGGGCGGTGGCTCGTGTCGAGGGCCACCTTCTGCGATCTCGTGGCGCTGTCACCCGTGGCGTCGGAGATCGACGCATGCTTGAGCCGCGCCTAAGGTGACGGCGCCGTCGCAATGACCATGGAGGTCCAAGCATGACCCAAGCCCCGATTGACAATCCGGCTGGCGCCGTGATCGACGCGCTCGACGCGCTCATCGCAGATGACACCGCATCGCTCGCGACCGGAGAATCGGCTGGCGCCGTGATCGAGGCGCTCGACGCTCTTCTCGCCGCCGGCGCCGCGGCCCGACAACGGCGGCAGGACGGCGACGGCTTCGCCAACCGCATCCAGCATGTCACCGCCTTGCGTGATGCGCTGGAGGCAGCCGACGGCGATGCCGGCGGTCGGTTCCGGGACCTCATCGACGCATTGAATGTCCGCATCGACCGTCTAGGAATCTTGCGCGACGGCCTGCGACGCGTCGCGGACACCCAGGTCGAGGTGGGCAAGCGCCTCTACGGCCTGCGCAGCCGGCTCGCAGAGTCCGGATCCTAAGCCGGACTGGTTCCTCCAAGCCCTCTGCGGGGTCCGCGGCCTCATCGACGGCACTGGACCTCGCCGAGAGATACACGCCTTGTACCGCTAGAGCTATGCGTGCGCTCGGCACTGCGGCCCAGGTCTCGATT
>VXWX01000001.1 GCA_009835735.1 Acidimicrobiaceae bacterium | reverse complement strand
ACCGCAACGTGAACACCGGGCCGTGGACCGGCATCTCGATGCACCCGCTGGAGCACATGATCTACTTCAGCGTGTTCGCGTTGTGGTGGGTGGTCCCGGCCCACCCGTTCATCGTGATACTCGGTGGCCTGTTCCAGGGGGTGTCGCCGGCGGTGTCGCACTCGGGGTTCGAGCGCTTCGAGGTCGGCCGGCGCGAGGGGCGCAGCGCGCCGGGCGCCGACTACTTCCACCATCTGCACCACCGCTACTTCGAGTGCAACTACGGCAACCGGCCCGTGCCCATCGACAAGCTGTTCGGCACCTTCCACGACGGCACCCCCGAGGCCCACGCCAGCATGCGCCAACGCATGAAGGCCCGCCGAGGCACCCAGGCCGGCACCCAGTCCTGACACCCACGCACCCGCAGTAGCGTGCGGGCATGGACACGCTGCAGCGGTACCGGGCCCGCCTGGGGGCCTCGGTCAGCGGGTTGTTCTCCCATGGCGAGATGCCCCTGCAGCGCACCGCCGACTATCCCGACGACGCCGGGCTGTGCGGACCGGACTCAGTTAGCTGGAAGGTGATCGGCGACGTGAGCGTGTTCGTGGGCGCCATCCGGGCGCTGCTGATCCAAGCGGCCCATCCCGAGGCCGTGGCCGGCGTCGACGACCACAGCCGCTACCGCGACGACCCCATGGGGCGCCTCAACCGCACCGCGTTCTACGTGACGTCTGCGACCTTTGGGGCAATGCCCGAAGTGGAGGAGGCAGTGGACCGAGTCAGGGCCGCCCACCATGGCGTGAGGGGCGCTTCGCACCGGGGAATGGCCTATGACGCGACGATGCCGGATCTGGCCGCCTGGGTGCACAACACCCTCACCGAGTCGTTCCTTGTGTCGTACCGCGAGTTCGGCCTAGGTCTCACCGAGGCAGAGGCCGACCGGTTCGTCGTCGAGCAGTCCCAGGTGGGCGCCATGCTCGGGGCAGCGCCTTTGCCCCAGACCGCGGCGGAGCTGCACACCTGGGTCCGCACCCATCCCGCGCTGGCGCCCAGCCCCGGGATGCGATCCGCAGTCGACTTCTTGCGGCAGCCGCCCCTGCCGGCCCGCCAACGGTTCGGCTACGCAGTGCTGATGCAGGGAGCGATCAGCACTATGCCCACCGAGCTGGCCAGCGTGCTCGGCCTGAAGGCCCGCCCCGGCGCCCGTCTTACCACGACCACGCTGTTGACATTCCTGCGCTGGGGACTCCGCAACAGCCCCTCGTGGCGAGCCGCCCTGGACCGCTGCGGCGCCCCCTACGACCCTTCCAAGTTCCGCGAGATGCCCCGGCCGTGACCATCGAGCCCGAAGCCGACACACCGACCACCGGCCGCGGCGAACCCGGAGAGGGCGACGCCGAGAACTTCTCGGCGGGGGTGAACCTGAAGGGGTCGTTACGCGAATCCATGTCGGCGCCGCCGACCGTGTACGAGATCGTTGGCGGCCAGCGGTTCTTCGACGAACTGGTCGACCGCTTCTACGACGCCGTCGAGGGCGATGCGTTGCTGCGGCCCATGTACCCGCGGGACATGGGGCCTTCCCGGCGGCGCCTGGCCGGCTTCCTGGCCCAGTACTGGGGCGGGCCCCCGCACTACAGCGACGAACGGGGCCATCCCCGCTTGCGGATGCGGCACTTCCCCTTCGCCATCGGCTGGGCTGAGCGCGACGCCTGGATGGTCCACATGACCGCTTCGCTCGACGCAGCCACAATCGCCGACGGCACCGGCCGGCCGCTACCGGACGAGATCCGGGCCGCGATGTTCGACCACTTCGACAACGCCGCCACCCACCTGATCAACCAGCCTGCGGGGTGAGCAGGTGGCGGCCGCTGAACGTGTGGGGCGGGTGGATGCGGCCTTCGTGCTGCACTAGGTCGCCGTGCACCCAGGTGGCGTCGATGCCTTCGGGGGGGATCAGCGGATCCTCGTAGCTGTTGTGCTCGGTGACACGGTCCCAGTCGATCAGCACTAGCGAGGCATCGGCACCCTCGCGCAGCACCGGGCTGGGCAGCCCCATGAAGTCGCACGGCAGCACCGCCAGGCGATGCACGACTTCGGCCACCGGGATGCCCAGCTCCCGGGCCATGCGCAGCGCCTTGGGGAACGATCCCAGCGAGCGGGGATGGGGCTTCTGGCCCGGCCCGGGCATCAGGCCATCGGTGCACAGCGCCATGTTCGGGCGGCGGAAGAACTTCTCAACGGTGGCCTCGTTGCCGTAGTGGCTGATGATGGCAACCTCACCGCGGTTGTGCAGGAAGAAGTCGCAGACGGCGTCGTGGGCCTCGATCGAGTTCATGTCGGTCACGCCCGCAGCCAGCACTACGTCGGAGAAGCGCTTGCCCAGGAACTCGTCCCCCACCCCCTCGAGCACCCCCGCGATCTGGACACCCTCCAAGCCGCCGCAGAAGGCCACGAAGTTGTCCCAGCCGGTACCGTCGGCGTAGATCTTCTCGAAAGCGAATCGGCGCACGTCGTCGTCGGTCAGCCGGGCCATGAACTCGGCTCGGGTGCCGGAGCGCACCTCCGGCGGGAACAACGCGTCGGCCGTGGTGCTGCCCGCGGTATAGGGGTACATGTTGCCCAGGGTCGGCACAGAGCCGGCGGCGTCGTCGAGCCTGGACGCCACCTCGCCGAAGCGGTCCCAGTTGCGGCGGCCCGCGATCTTGGAGTGCTCGCTGCAGTAGCCGCCCCCGCCCTCGACCGCGGCAGTGATCACCTCGTTGAGGGCTTCAATGATGTCGTCGCTCTCCGACCGCAGATGCGGATACAGGGCGCCTGGCTTGACCTCGTTGAATGCCCGCACCAGGGCAGTGATCTCCCGCTGGTCGGAGTACACCGCCGGGTTGTAGACGAGCCCGGTGGACAGGCCCAGGCACCAGGGCGCCTCCCGGCGCACCACCTCCGCCATGGCCCGGATCTGGGCGTCGTCGGCCGTCCGGTCGAGGTTGCCCATGACCGTGCGCCGGACCGCGCTGTGGCCCAGATGCATCCCCAAGTCGGTGACCGACCGGCCGGCGTGCCACCGCAGGAACTCCTCCATCGTCGTCCAGGGCCACTGGCCGCCGCCAGCGGGATCATCGCCGTCGGGATCGCCCGGCGGTCCGGCCATGCCGTCGAGGGGCGCGAGCTGCGCGGCGTATTCGGCTCGCTGATCGGGCACCACCGGCGCGGGGGACAGACCGTCCACGCCACAGATGCGCTTGGTCACACCGCCCCGCACCGCCATCTCGCAACTGACGGGGATTCCATGCCCACCGATGCGGGTACCGGCCAGGGCGCCGTGGTTGTGGGTGTCCACGAAGCCGGGAGCCAGCACCCGGCCATCGGCATCGATGGTGCGCTCCGCTCCTGCGGCTGCGCTGGGCGGCACCTCGCCCAGATGGACGACCCGGTCGCCGTCGATCATCGCATCACCGCGGTAAGGCTCGGTGGCCCCGTCGCCGGTGACGATCAGGGCGTCGGTGATCAGCTGGCGCACCGCCTCACGGTATCCCGGCCAGCCCGAACTCTAAGCTGACCAATCAGTGAGGCTGTTCTCGCACCGCAAGCGGCCGGTCCATCTGGGTCCGTACCCGCTGGAGCGCCTTCCCCACCTCGCCGCGGCCGACGCCCAGCCCCCCGGCCTGGACTCCGGGCGGTTGCCGCCCCGGCCCGTTGAGGCCGAGTCACCCGGCCCCAGATCGGCTGCGCCCGCCTACGGGCTCTACCTGAACCTGTTCAACCAGCAGCGCCACGGGCCGGTGGCACCGGCCGCGCCCGTTCCCGACGGCCCGGTCGATGCCGCCCGCAACCTCAAGGCCGGGCTCTATTTCCTGGACGCCGACATGGTCGGCTGCGGGCTAATCCCCGCCGACGCCTGGACCGGCGAGAGGCGGGCGCACCGCTACGGCGTCGTCATCCTGATCGGCTTCACCCGCAAGCTCGACGGCTCCCAACCCGGCGACGACTGGATCAACGGGACCCGCCGGGTGAACGCCAGCCTGCGGGCCACCGAGTTGGCCGTAATCACCGCCCACTACATCCGGACCCTCGGCCACGACGCGATGGCCCACACCCCCGACGCCAGCGACCTCGACCTCGACCGGGTGGCGCTCCAGGCCGGACTGGTGGAGGCGCGTCGAGGACGGCTGCGGGTGCCGTACATGGGCGGCGGGTTCGCGGTGGCAGTGGTGAGCACGGACTGGAAGCTCCATCCCGACGCCCCTCTGGCCCGCAGGTCGCCGCTGGCGGCTGTGCGCAGCACTTGCGGACTCGGCTGGATGTTGGGGCGAGGCGGCACCCGGGCCGGCATCGGGCGGCTCAACGGCGACCACCGGCCCCTGCACATGGGGCGCTACCCCATGGAGCGAATCAAGCGGGTGGACACGCCCACGACGCTCATCATCGAGGACGAGGTGCCCAGAGTGCCGGTGCGGGCCGGAGGCTTCCCGCGGGCGGCCAACGGCGACATGGGGCCGAAGTTCCAGGGCGACGTCAAGGTGTTCGCCTGGAAGACCCCCCACGCCCAGTCGTACGTACACCAGATCGACGCCATGGTCCCGTACCAGGATGGCGAAGTCGCACCGGCACTCGATCCCGCCAGCGCCGACCCCGACCGCAACGCCGACGCCCTCAAGGCGCTGGCCCACCACCTGGGCGGCGACATGGCCGGTGTGTGCCGGGTCCCGACCTATGCGTGGTACTCGCACCGCAAGGACGGATCCGTCGTCGAGCCCTACCACGCCAACGCGCTGGTGATCCTGCTGGATCAGGGCTACGAGACCATGGAGGGCGCCAGCGGCGACGACTGGGTGAGCGGCGCCCAGTCGATGCGGGCCTACATGCGGGGAGCGCAGATCGCCGGGATCATCTCGTCCCACATCCGCTCGCTGGGCCACAGCGCCCGCAGCCACACCAACGCCGAGTCCGACGTGCTGCACATACCGCTCGTGCTGCACGCGGGACTGGGCGAGTTGAGCCGCATCGGCGAATTGGTGCTCAACCCCTTCGTGGGTCCGAGGTTCAAGTCGGTCGTGGTCACTACCGACATGCCGGTCACGCCCGACCGCCACATCGACTTCGGGTTGCAGGACTTCTGCTCCAAGTGCACCAAGTGCGCCCGGGAGTGCCCGTGCGCGGCCATCCCCTTCGGCGACAAGGTCATGTTCAACGGGGCCGAGATGTGGAAGCCCGATGTCGAGCGGTGCACCAAGTACCGGCTCGGCAACCTGCGGGGATCGGCCTGCGGGCGCTGTATGAAGACGTGCCCGTTCAACATCGAGGGTGTGCTGGCCGAGCGGGCGCTGCTGTGGGCGGCCATCAAGCTGCCGTTCACCCGCGGTTGGCTGGCCCGACTTGACGACAGGGTCGGCAACGGCTCGATCAACCCCGTCAAGAAGTGGTGGTGGGACTTGGAGTGGCGCGACGGCCGGGCCATCGTCCCGCCCAGGGGCACCAACGCCCGCAACCTCGACATGGAGGGTGACAAGGTGGCCGCCCGTCAGCAGATCGCCCACTACACGGCGGACATGCTCCCGCCCGGCGACGCCGTCGGTGTGCCCGTCAAGCTGGTCCGCAAGGAGGCGCTGGCCCGCACCGACGCAGCCGAGACCCCGGCCGAGGCCCGAGCCCGCGTCCGAGCCGACCGCGCCTAGTCACGCGAATTGGCAGCGGTCAGCGCCCATTTCGGCACTCTCCGCTGCCAGTTCATTCCCGTCCCTCAGAGTTCGTGGGCGAAGGTGGCGAGGTCTCGGGCCGAGGCGGCGTACACCTCGGGCATGGCTCCTGGCATTAGCAGGTCGCCGGCGTGGCAGGTGCCGTTGACCGTGCGACTGTAAGTGGACACACCCGCGGCGACGAGCTTGCGGAAGTAGTCCAGGCCTTCGTCGCGCAGCGGGTCAAGCTCGTTCACGGAGATCACATGGGGCGGCATGCCGACCAGATCGTCCACCGAGGCGTGCCATGGCCAGGCCAGCGGGTTGGTCAGGTTGGCTGCGCCCGGGTCGTAGGCCTCCACGAAGTAGCCCATCGTGTCGTTGGCGATGAAGTACCCGTCGTTCTCGTGCAGCGACGGCAGCTCGGGCGGCATGCTGGCGTAGGCGCCCGAGATGTAGGGGCACTGGGCGTACACGCCGTCGATCCGGTCGAGACGGCCTTCGCGGCGAGCCTTGAGCGTGGTGGCCAGCGTCAGGTTGCCGCCGCCCGATTCGCCCGAGACCACCAGCCTGGACACCCCGAGGTCGTCCCGGTGGGCGTGCATCCATTCCAGTGCCGAGGTGCAGTCGTTCAGGGCCGCGGGGAACGGATGGCAACCGAGCGCCCCGGCCGCGTTACGGAACTCAACCCCGATCACCACCACCTCGAGCGCCGCCAGCTCGTCGCGCCAGCGCCGGTAGGAGGCGCCCGCGGCGGACAGGATCACCATGCCCCCGCCGTGGATGTGCAGGATCCCCGGGTGCGGGCCGGCGCTGCCGGTCGGACGGTGGATGTAGAGGCTGATGTCGTTGCCGTCGACGCCGGAGATCACCTCGGTGCGCGACTCCACGCCCTCGACGGGAGGCAGGGCCTCGAACAGGATGTCGAAGAGCTGCTCGAATCCCGGCTCGCCCAGGGCCGCCAGAGTTCGGATGTCCTCCAGAGACGACTCGGAGGTGAGCGGGACGGGATCGGCCCGCCCGGCCAGGCCCAGCGGCTCGAGCGCCGCCACCATGCGTGGATCTGCCCGCGGGTCGGTGGCCACGGTCATCTCGGGATCGCCCAGCCGTCCGGGGAGGTTCACCGTCGCGGTCGTCGTCGTGTCCATCAACATCTCCGATCTCGCCGGGCCGCGTCCGGACCGGCACTAGACGGCCGAACCCTAACGTCTCGGGCCGGACGGCAGGGCAACGAGCCTGATGAGGCCCGCTGGGGGGTTGCCGACCACCGTCAGGGCAGACTCGCCGCCGTGAACCGAGCCGGACCCCGCATGGGTGAGCGAGAGTTCATCCTGTTCATGGCCCTAGTGAGCGCCATGGCCGCTCTAGCCATCGACATGCCACTGCCCGCTTTCGAACAGATGCGGGCCGCCTTCGGCCTTGCCCCCGAGGCCACCGACCTGGCCCTCACCATGACCCTGTTCTTCATGGGCATGGCCGTGGGAACGCTGTTCTACGGCCCCATCTCCGACACTGTGGGCCGCAAACGGGTGCTGCTGGCCAGCATGGTGCTGTACGGCGGAGCCGCTCTGGTGGCAGCGCTGGCACCATCGCTGCCCGTGCTGTACGCCAGCCGCTTCGCATGGGGATTGGCCGCAGCCGGTCCTCGAACGCTGTCCCAGGCCATCGTCCGGGACCGCTTCGCGGGGACGGCAATGGCCCGCGTCATGACCCTCATCCAGGCCGCCTTCTTCATCGGACCGATCATCGCCCCGGTTCTCGGCAAGGCTCTCGTCGAGATCGGCTCATGGCGCTGGGTGATGGCGTTCGGGATCTTCAGCGCGCTGGCCGTGACGCTGTGGTCGCTGCGCCTGAGCGAGACCCTCGCCCACGAGCATCGCCGGGAGTTGCAGCTTGGAGCAGTTGCCGTTGGGTTCCGCACGGTCGTCCGCAACCGCATCGCTCTCGGCTACACGCTGGCCAACACATTTGCCTTCGCGGCGTTCTACTCCTTCCTGGCCAGCACCGAGTTGATTTTCTCGGCCGTGTACGGCCAGCCGGAGTGGTTCGTGCCGTACTTCACCGCCATGAGTGTGGCCGCGGCGCTGACAGCCCTGGGCAACAATCGCCTGCTGCGCTCGATCGACGCGAGACGGGTAGCGCTCATAGCAGGGACGACCTACTCGGCGGTGTCGACGGCGCTGCTCGGCGTCACCATCGCGGGCAGCGGCGTCCCTCCGCTCCTGTTGTGGCTGGTTCTGTTCAGCCTGGCCAACTGCTGCCACACTGCGTTCTTCCCGACGAGCATCAGCCTGGCTCTGGAGCCGATGGGCAAGCTGGCCGGCACGGCCGCGTCGGTGATGGTCTTCAGCACTTCGATGCTGGGCTCGCTGCTTGCCTCCTTCACCGACCGCACCATCGACGACACCGTGATGCCGATCAGCGTCGCCTACCTCGGCTACAGCCTCATCGCCCTGTGCTTCCAGCTGTGGGCTCGCGGTGGAACTCACGCCCCCGCGGAGGCGACGTCTTAGCATGACCGGCAGAGGAGGCGCCGCTGTGGCCGGGATCGAGTTCGAGCACGGGCTGGCAGAGGTTGGCGACGGGATCTGGGCGTACCTTCAGCCCGACGGCAGCTGGGGATGGAGCAACGCCGGCCTCGTCGCCGGCGACGGCCGGTCCCTGCTGGTCGACACGCTGTTCGACCTGCCGCTGACTCGGGCGATGTTGGACAGCATGGACCCAGTAACGGCCACGAGGCCGATCCAGACCCTGGTCAATACGCACGCCAACGGCGACCACTGCTACGGCAACCAGCTAGTCGCGGGCGCCGAGATCGTGTCCACCGAAGCGTGTCTCGACGAGTTCCCGGAGGTGCCGGCCTCGGCCCTGGCGGCCATGGTGGCCGCCGACTTCGGCGATCCGGTCGTCAACGACTACATACGGGCCGCCTTCGGCCCGTTCGACTTCGGCGGCATCGTGGCCACCCCGCCTACGAGGGTCTTCTCGGGTCGCCTGAGTCTGACCGTCGGCGGGCGCGAGGTGGAACTGATCGATGTGGGGCCGGCCCACACGAAGGGTGATCTGCTGGTCCATGTGCCCGACGCCCGGACGGTCTTCGCCGGTGACATCCTGTTCGTCTACGGCACACCCATCGTGTGGGCGGGCCCCGTCGACAACTGGATCCGCGCTTGTGACCTGATCCTCGGACTCGACGTCGAAGTGATCGTGCCCGGACACGGGCCCGTCGTCGACCGGCGCGGCCCGGCGATGGTCCGCGACTATCTGACCTTCGTGCAGCGAGAGGCGGCCGAGCGACACAGCGCCGGGATGCCAGCCACGGAGGCCGCCCGCGACATCGAGCTGGGCGAGTTCCGCGAATGGACCGACAGCGAGCGCCTAGCCGTCAACGTGCATGCCGTCTATGCCGATCTCGACCCGGCGTACACCCCGCCGGACTTGATGCAACTCGTGCGCGACATGGCCCATCTGGCCCGGCGCTGAGGAGCCCGCTTTCCAGAGCCAGCGACGCGGCTCACTGCTGCTGCTGGGACTGCTGGTTGCGCCAGTTCGGGGCTGGTGGCGCCGCGGCTGTGGCGACCTGCCGGCCCGGCGCGCTCGCTGCGGCCGCGGACGGTCCCTCGACATGCCTCCCGATGACCACCTCGGCGTCGACCTCTGCGGTACCCGAGCCCATGAAGGCGCCTCGCACCGGCGGCACGTCGCCGTAGTCACGCCCGCAGCCGATGACGACGTGGCGCTCTCCGACCGGTCCGCCGTTCGTCGGGTCGAGCGCCCACCAGCCCGAGCCAGGCAAGGCGACCTCGATCCACGCATGGGTCTGCACCGTCACGACCTCGGCGGTCTCGGCGTTCGCCGAGGTCTCATCCGCCGCGAACAGGTACCCCGAGACGTAGCGAGCGGGAACACCGACACTTCGCAGCATGCCGAGGGCGAGGTGTGCGAAGTCCTGGCACACGCCCGCCCCTCCTCCGAGCAGCTCCGCCAGCGAGACGCCGATGTCGGTGGCGCCCTGCTCGTAGCTCAACGCTCCTCGCACATCGGCCAACACCGCGGAGACCATCTCCGGCACGGACGCCGCGCCTGCGACCGCGCCTGCGGCCCGCTGCTCGACGGCGTCGCCGGGGTGCCAGTCGACGTGCTGGGACGGTTCCAAGAACTCGAGGTGCTCCAACCGGAAGCCGGCGTCATCCAGCGCCGGACCGGCCGCAGCCTCGGCCGGCCCGGGGCGCGTCGCAGTCTCCACGGTCGCCTCGGCCAGCAGTTCGAGCTCGGTGTGGGGTGTGCGGATGCCGAGATGCTCCACGACCGTGCCCCAGTAGTCGACAACCGACAGCACCTGGAGTTGCGGCTGCGATGTCAGCCGGTACGACAGCACTCGCTGATGATCGTCGTCGCGGGGCCGTACCCGCACCTCGTTCTGGCACTCGGTCACGGGCTCCGAGTAGCGGAAGTGCATCCGGTAGGAGATGCCCAGCCTCATTGCGCCCACTCGTCTGCATGGCCGGGTTCGCCCTCATTCCCGGGCTCGTCTGCATGGCCGGGACGGACGTACTGGGCTTGAACCGTGGCCATAGCCAGCGGCGGCACGATGCCGGCGTGCACGTCGCTGGCCAGTCCCGCGAGCTGTGCAGCGAAGTCCTGCAATGTCGCCACCGGAGCAGAGGTCATGGCCTCCTCGACCTCGCCGAGCTCCAGGCGTGCTCGCAGCAGGGCCGCCTTGCGGCGGGCACGGTCCAGGGCCGCGGCGTTCGCACCCAGACCGGTGAGGCCCTCCTCGGCCCGGTTGAGGCATGACAGCACCGAACGGGGCAGGTCCGGGGCATGCAGCAGGTAGCGCACCACGCCGTCGGGGTCGGGAGCGTTGCCGTGCTGGCGGTGGTACGCCTGCAACGAGCTGGTGAGCCGCAGCATCCGGGTGGCGTCCATCACGCCGCGAGCGTCGGAGTGGCTGGCCTCCAGCAAGCCCACCGTGAAGATCGAGCGCTCCAGCATCCGGCCGACGACCACGAAGGCGTGTCCCTCGTCGCGCCGCATGCCCTCGTTGAGGACTCCGGAGATGGCCAGGCACGCCCGCCTCACCATCAGCAGCACCTCGTGGAGCCCGGCCGGCGCGACGTTGGCGTGGCCGAGGAACGGGAACCTGAGGTAGAGGCCGTTGGCCTCCTCCCACAGCTCGATCGGTATCCGGTCCCGAACCGAGCGCAGGTTCTCGCGGACCGCGATGACGGCCGACACCACCGACCCGGGATTGTCGGTGTCGGACAGAAGGAACGCGACCAGTTGCGGCTGGCTCTCCAACGGCCCGACGGCCTCCAGCTCCTCCTGGAGCCCGAGGGTCCTGACCATGAGCTCACCTTCGGCGCGGGCCTCGTCGCCGCGCAGGTGGGTGATCGAGTTGGCCGCGTAGTTGAGGCACCTGGACGTGGTCTCGGCCCGCTCCAGGTAGCGGCCCGTCCACAGCAGCGCGTCGGCGTGACGGGCCAGGATCATGGTGTGCTCCGGAACGGCCGGTATGCCGCTGTCATGGCGCCTCGGGGGCCAAGACCCAGGTGTCCTTGGAGCCCCCGCCCTGGGAGGAGTTGACGATGAGCGATCCCCGACGCATGGCCACCCGGGTGAGGCCACCGGGGAAGACCTGGGTCCGCTCGCCGGTCAGCACGAAAGGCCGCAGGTCCAGATGGCGCGGCTCGAGACGGTCGTCCGCTACCGACGGAAGCGTGGACAGCTGCACCAGTTCCTGGACGATCCAGTCGCGGGGCTCGGCCTCGATGGTGGCTCGAGCCTCGTCCAGCTGCTGCTCGGTGGCGTGGGGGCCGATCAGCACGCCGTAGCCGCCTGATTCGCCTACCGGTTTGGCCACCAGCTCGTCCAGCCTGTCCAGAGCCTCGCGTCGCTGGTCGGGATCCCACATCATGTAGGTGGTGACGTTGTCGATGATCGGTTCGCTGCCCAGGTAGTAGCGGATCAGCTCGGGGACGTAGGGGTAGACGCCCTTGTCGTCGACGACACCGTTGCCGAGCGCGTTGCACACCGTGACGGTTCCGGCCCGCAACGCACTGAGGAGGCCGGGCACGCCCAGGGTCGAGTCAGGCCGGAAGGCCACCGGATCCAGGAAGTGGTCGTCTATGCGCCGGTAGATGACGTCCACTTTCACCAGGCCTTCGATGGTTCGGGTGTACACGTTGTGGCCGTCGACGACCAGATCCCTGCCCTCAACCAACTCCACCCCCATCGAGCGGGCCAGGAAGGCGTGCTCGAAGTACGCGGAGTTGAAGATTCCCGGGGTCAGCACCACGATGTGGGCGTCGTCCTCGCCCCCGGGCGCCATCGACTCCAGCGTGGAGCGAAGCATCTGGCCGTACTGCTCGGTGGGCTGCACGGCGTGGTCGTAGAACAGCCAGCTGCAAGCCTTTGCCATGGCCGCCCGGTTCTCGACCACATAGGAGATACCGCTGGGGCTGCGCAGGTTGTCCTCCAGCACCCGGTACCGGCCGTCGGCGTCGCGCACCACGTCGATCCCGGCCACGTTGCAGTGCGCGGAGTGGGGCACAGCGATGCCCATGGCGTTGCGTTCGAAGCCCTGCGACGACATCACCAGCCACCGGGGCAACACACCGTCCGCGATGGCTTGGCCGCCGCCGTTGTACAGGTCGGCCAGGAAGCAGTTCATGGCGGCCACCCGCTGGCTCAGGCCCCGGGCCAGCTCGTCCCATTCGGCGGCGGCTATGAGCCTTGGGAAGAGATCCATGGGCCAGATGCGCTCGGTTCCCTCGTCCTCGCTGTAGACGGTGAAGGTGATTCCCTGGCGGCGGAACTCGTCGGCGACGAGCTTCTCGAGCCGCTTGATCTCGTCGACATCCAGTTCCCGGAACCGTTCGACGATGCGGCTGTAGGTGTCGCGCACCGACCCGTCATCGTCGAACGCCTCGTCGAACGCGCCGACCGGCTGGTACCGGTCGAGCAACCCGCTTCGCGTCTCAGGCACTGGATCGACCACGGCCGACCATGGTAGATCACGCCGCCGACCGCTCTCGCGCGTGAGCCCCAGCACGTCAGCATCCGTGCCTTGCCGCCGGTGTGAGCGGCGACGGTAGCTTGACCGAGCATGAGCCTGCTTGAAGTCCAGGAGTCGATCCTCGAGACCGTCAGCGATGGTGAGCCGCTGGCTGTGCCCCGCATGCGGCCGGCATCGGGCGGGCCGCACCCGCTGATCGTGATGTTCATGGACAAGCCCGGCATCCGGGAGACCCTGCGAGCCTTCGGGTGCCGTCTGGCCGCCAACGGATACGACGTGGTCCTGCCGGACCTGTACCACCGCCACGGACGGATGATCGGCTACAGCCCGGCGGAGTTGGCCGCCAACCCGGGAGCGCAGGACCAGTTGATGACGCTGATGATGTCGTTGTCCGACGACGGCATCCAGAACGACCTAGACGCGGCCCTGGCCGCGGTCAGCGCCGACCGGCCGGCGGGCTCGGTGGCCTCCGCCGGCTGCATCGGCTTCTGCCTGGGGGCCCGGGCCGTGTTCCGCACGATGATGCGCCTGCCCGATCAGTTCAAGGCGGGCGCCATGTGGCATCCGTCGTTCCTGGTGGACGGTGAGCCCGACTCGCCCCATCTGACCGCCGGAGGCCTGGCCGGCTCGCTGTATGCGGGCTTCGGCGAGGCCGACCGGATGATGAGCGTGGCCAGCATGCAGCCCTTCATCCAGGCGGTCTCTGCGCTGGGTGACCGGGTCACCATCGACATACTGCCCGGGGCGGACCACGCCTACACCTGGCCCAATGCACCGACCTACAACGAAGCCGCCGCGGAGCGGGCCTGGTCCCAGACGCTGGCCCTGTTCGGAGGCGTGCTCGGCCCGGCGCGTGGCTGACCCTTCGGTCAAGTACCAGACCGTCGACGACCTGCGCCGGCGGGCCCGGCGCCGGACACCCCGCTTCGCATGGGAGTACCTCGACAGCGGCGAGGGCGACGAACGGGCCAGCGCCCGCAATGTCGAGTCCCTCCGGCGAGTGCTGCTCACTCCGCGGTTCCTCAAGGGCGAACTGGAGCCCGATGTCGGCACCGAGCTGTTCGGCGTCCGCTACTCGCTGCCGGTGGGGATCGCCCCGGTGGGCCTGACCGGGCTGATCTGGCCCGGAGCCGACATCGCTCTAGCCGAGACCGCAGCCCGGTGCAGGATTCCGTACGTGGCCAGCACGGTCAACACCGCCGACGTCGCGGTGGCCGGGCCGAGGGCCGGGGGAATGGGCTGGTTCCAGCTCTACCCCCCAAGAGACGACGGTGTTCGCCGAGACCTGCTGGACCGGGCCCAGGAGGCGAACTTCGGAGTGCTGGTTGTGACTGCCGACGTCCCGGCCCGGGCCCGCCGCGAGCGCCAGACCCGGGAGCGGGTATCGATGCCACCCCGGATCACGCCCCGCCACGTGAGCCAGGCCGCGCTCAGACCGGCGTGGACCCTCGGGCTGCTGCGCAACGGCCTGCCCCGGTTCCACACCCTGGAGCGCTACGTGGACCGGGCGACACTGCGGGAACTGGCCGGTTTCGTGGGGGCCAGCCTGGGCGGCACGCTGTCATGGGACTACTTGGCCGAGACGTGCGACATGTGGCCGGGTCCGGTGGTGGTCAAGGGGATCCTCCATCCCGACGACGCGGCGCGCTGCGTCGACACGGGCGCCGACGCGGTGGTGGTGTCGAACCACGGTGGGCGCCAGCTCGACGCCGCGCCGGCGGCCATCGAGGCCCTAGGCCCGATCGTGGAGCGCATCGGCGGTCGGGTGCCGGTGCTCTTCGACGGCGGCATCCGCAGCGGCCTCGACATCGCCCGGGCGCTGGCCCTCGGCGCCGATTTCACCCTCTCGGCCAGGGCGTTCATGTACGGCCTGTGCGCTCTGGGAGCCCGTGGCGCCGGGTTCGTGGCCTCGATGTTCGAGCAGCAACTGACCTCCGTGATGCACCAGCTCGGCTGCGAGCACCTGAGCGAGCTGCGAGACCGCGACCCTCGCATGGCGCCGACTTGAGGTTGGCATTACACGTGCTATAATGGGATCGTAGGTGCCTGAGCGCCTCCCCTCGTCCGGTTGAAGGCTTCCACTTGACTTGGAAGGGGAGACGCTCCGGCTCTTGCATCCTAGACCGGCTCGCCATGACTCCGACTACTACACATGAAAAGTGCTTACATAGATCAAAAATGATCTCAGATCTTGGGCAGCCGAGTCTCTATCCTGCCCAGGCCTTCGATCTCGGCTGCTAGCTCGTCGCCGGGGGCGATGGGGCGCATGGGGCAGAGCGAGCCGGTCATGATGGCCTCGCCTGCCTGCAGCGGGGTGCCTCGCTGGCTCATGGTGTCGGCCAGCCACAGCACCGAGTTCAACGGGTTGCCGAGACAGGCTGCGCCAGAGCCGGTCGCGGCGTCCTCGCCGTTGACGGTGAGCCGCATCTCGACCCGGCGCAGATCGACCGCGGCCAACGGCACCGGCCGCGTGCCGAGAACGTAGAGCCCGGCGCCGGCGTTGTCGGCGATCATGTCGAAGTTGGTGATGTCCCAGCCGGAGATGCGACTGTCGACGATCTCGAACGCGGGGAGCACGAAGGCCGTGGCGCCGATCACGTCGGCCACGGTGTGCTGCCCCGTGTCCAGATCGGCGCCGAGCACCACCGCCACCTCGACCTCGACCCGGGGCTCGATCAGCCCGGCACCGCCGAGGTCGTTGCCGTCGGTGCGGCACCTGTCCGCGAACAGCACTCCCCAGATGGGCTCGTCCATGCCGAGCTGCTCCTGGACGGCAGGGTTCGTCAGGCCGACCTTGTGGCCGCTCACCCGCCGCCCAGCTCGGAGCCAGTGCTCGGTGTTGAGCTGCTGCACGGCGTAGCCGGCTTCAGGACCGGCGGCTTCCAGGCCGGGCATGTCCCGCACCGGGTCGCAAGCCGCGCCCGCAGTCATCGCGTCCCGCAGCCGCCCGGCCGCCGCCCCGAGCGCTTCGGGCTGGGGCAATGCGGTCACTCGCCGTGGACGTACTGCCAGCCGAAACGGCCCTTGATGCAGAGGTGGCCGCTGGTGACCGAATGATCGGCGGGGGAGGTGACCTTGACGATCCGCTCATCCTGCACGTGCAGGTCGAGGTTGCAGCCCACCCCGCAGTAGGAGCACACGGTACGGGTGACAGTCTGGTCCTCGGGCCGCCACTCCCCCACCTCGCGCAGGTCGTACTCCGTCTTGAACTGGAGAGCGCCAGTGGGGCACACCCCCACGCAGTTGCCGCAGTACACGCAGGCCGAGTCGGGCAGTGTCACGTCGAACTCGGTGGAGATCCGGGCGTCGAAGCCCCGGCCGGCCACCGCGATGGCGAAGGTGTGCTGGGCGTCGTCGCCGCAGGCCTCCACGCACTTGTAGCACAGCACGCACTTGGAGTAGTCCCGGATATAGAGCTCGTCCTGGACCTTGACCGGCTCCTCGACCCGCTCGACCGGATGATCCTCGTCGCCGTAGCGATCGGGGTCGGCGCCGTAGGCCTTCATCCAGTAGTGCATCTCGTCGGCCTGGCTCAGGTCCACCCCCGAGCCCAGGAACTCGAGCACCATGCGGCGGCTGTGGCGCACCCGGGGGGTGTCGGTCTGCACGACCATCCCCTCCTCAGCGGGGCGGGAGCACGACGGCACCAGCGCCCGGGACCCCTCCAGCTCCACCACGCACACCCGGCACACGTTGACCGGGGTCAGGTTCTCGGCCCAGCACAGCGTGGGGGTCTCGATGCCGGCCTCAACGCATGCGGCGTGGATGGTTGAGCCCTCCGCCACCTCAACGGGCCGGCCGTCGATGGTGATCGTGACCGCGGTCTCTGTGATGGTCGTGTCGGTCATCGAGAGAGCGCCGACGCTATCAGGCCCAGGTCCAGGGCGGAGCGGACCGCCGACGCCGCAGTGTGGCCCAGACCGCAGATGGAGGCGTCCACCATTACCTCGGCCATCTCGTCGATCAGGGCCCGGCGGGCCGGCGACAGCGACCCTCGCCGCTGCATCTGCACCAGCGTCTCGTGCTGGCGCACCGCTCCCACCCGGCACGGGACGCACTGCCCGCACGACTCGTTGCGGAAGAACTCGGCGATGCGCACCACGACGTCGGTCATGTCGTCCGACGTGTCGAAAGCCATCACCACGCCCGAGCCGAGGGTGGTGCCCGCGGCGCGGGTGTCCTCCAGCGTCAGCGGCAACCCGAGCGAATCGGGGCCGACGAACGATCCAGCCGCGCCACCCATCAGCACCGCCTGCAGTTCGCCGTTACCGGAGACGCCGCCCGCCAGTTCCAGCAGGTCGCCCAGCGTCGTGCCGAACGGCACCTCGTAGAGGCCGGGGCGCCCGACCTTCCCCGACAGGCACAGCAGCTTGGTGCCCGGCGAGCGCTCGGTCCCGCGGGTCCGGTAGGCGTCGGCACCCTCAAGGATGATGTCGAGGACGTTGAGCAGGGTCTCGGGATTGTTGATGGCGGTGGGCTCGCCGAAGAGGCCGTGGGTGGTGGGGAACGGTGGCTTGTTGCGGGGCTCGCCCCGGAAGCCCTCCAGTGAGTTGAACAGGGCCGTCTCCTCGCCGCAGATGTAGGCGCCCGCCCCCCGCCAGATGGCGATGTCGAAGTCGTGGCCGGTGCCGGCGGCGTCGGCGCCGAGCAGCCCAGCGGCCCGGGCTGCGTCGATCGCCCCTTGCAGGCGGGCGGTGGCCAGCGGGTACTCGCCGCGGATGTAGATCCAACCGTGCTGCGCGCCGGTGGCCAGACCTGCGATGGTCATGGTCTCGATCACCGCGAACGGGTCCTGCTCCATGACGATGCGGTCCTTGAACGTGCCCGGCTCGGACTCGTCGCAGTTGGCCACCACGTGCTTGGGCC
>VXWX01000012.1:889-17602 GCA_009835735.1 Acidimicrobiaceae bacterium | reverse complement strand
GAGCGACCTGGGGGCCGCTCAAGCTGGTCAACGACGACCCGCCCGACCTGCCCGGTGAGGACTGGCAACGCATCTACCCGCGGATCTGTGGAATCTGCGGATCGGATCTGGCCACCATCGACGGCCAGTCGTCTCGCTACTTCGAAGACTACGTCTCGTTCCCGTTCGTTCCCGGCCACGAGATCGTGGCCGACACGGCGGACGGGCGCAGGGTGATCGTCGAGCCGGTGCTGGGCCACGCCGCGCGGGGCTTCGACCTGCCCTACCCGGGGGCAGCGCCCGGCGACGGCGACGACTACCGGCACCTCATGAGCGGCCATCTCAAGCCAGGACTCCAGACCGGTTTCTGCCGCTCTACCGGCGGCGGATGGTCCACCGAGTTAGTGGCCCACGCCTCGCAGCTGCACGACGTGCCGGACTGGATGAGCGACGAGCTGGCCGTGATGATCGAGCCGTTGGCGGGAGGCGTGCACGCCGCGCTTCGATCCGGCGCGCAGCCCGGCGACACGGTGGCCGTCGTCGGGGCCGGGACTATGGGCCTGCTGGCGGTAGCCGCCCTGCGGAGCCTGACCGAACCAGCCTCAATCCTGGTCGGCGCCCGGTACTCCACCCAGCGAGCACTCGCGCTCGAACTCGGGGCGGACTCAGCCGTCGAGCCCGGCGAGCTGAAACGGGCCGTGCGGCGGGCCACCGGCTCGTTCATGGTCGGCGACCACCTTTCCGGGGGCGCTGACGTGGTCATCGACGCGGTGGGCTCGTCGGCCTCGCTGGCTGAGGCCCTGTCGCTGTGCCGGCCGCGGGGCCGGGTGCTGATGCTGGGGATGCCCGCCACGGTGACCGCGGAGCTGACCGGTCTGTGGCACCGCGAGATCGAGCTGGCCGGCTGCTACGCCTACGGCACCGAGGTCCGCGCCGACGGCCGGCTCACCACGAGCTTCGATCTGGCCATGGAACTGGCCGGCAAAGTCTCCTTCGACAGGCTCGTATCGGCCCTCTACCCGCTCGACCGTTACGTCGACGCGCTGAGCCACGCCGGCGAGGCGGGCCGGCGGGGTGCGGTCAAGATCGCCTTCGACATGCGCAGCGAGCGCCACCGTGGCATCTGATCGGGCCGCCAACGGCTTCGACGCGGTGGTGGTCGGCGCGGGCGTCATCGGCGCGGCCATCGCCTTCGAGCTCGGTCGGCGGGGACGGCGCGCCCTGTGCGTGGACAAGCTGCCGGCCGCCGGATTCGGCTCCACCGTCAACTCGTGCGCCATTGTGCGCTTCACCTACTCCACCTTCACCGGCGTGGCCATGTCGTACGAGGGCCTGCAGTACTGGCTGGAGTGGCCCGACTACCTCGAAGCCGGTGACGAGCTCGGCCTCATCGCCTACAAGCAGTGCGGGATGGCGGCGCTGAAGGATCCCGGCGGCCACTACCTGAAGGTGCTTCCCCACTTCGACGCGATCGGGGTCGCCTACGAGGACTGGTCGACAGCCGAACTGCTGCGACGCATGCCCATCCTCGACCCCGGCATCTTCGGACCGCCGAAGCGGCCCGACGACCCCGACTTCTGGGCCGACGCCACCGAGGACCTACCCGGCGCGATCTTCACGCCCGAGGCGGGCTATGTGAGCGACCCTCAGTTGACCACCCACAACCTGCAGCGGGCGGCGGAGTCGGCCGGCGCCGAGTTCCGCTTCGCCACCGCCGTGACCGGCATCGGCCGGAGCAACGGGCGGATCACGAGCGTGACCCTCGACGACGGCACATCTGTGGCCGCACCGGTCGTGGTGAACGTGGCCGGACCCCACTCGTACCTCATCAACCAGATGGCCGGCGTGTACGACTCGATGAACATCAAGACCAGGGCGCTTCGTCACGAAGTGCACCACGCGCCGGGGCCGTCCACCTACGACTACGAGCGCGACGGCTTCAACATCGCCGACGACGACAACGGCATCTACTTCCGCCCGGAGACCGGCAACCACATCCTGGTGGGCAGCACCGACCCCCGCTGCGACCCCCAGGACTGGGTGGACCCCGACGACTACGACCAGCGGCTCAGCGCCGAGCAGTGGGAGGCGCAAGTCCTGCGGCTGAGCCGGCGCCTGCCGCCGGTGGGCGTGCCCCACGAGCGCAAGGGCGTGGTGGATCTGTACGACGTGAGCGACGACTGGATCCCGATCTACGACCGCACTGACCTCGACGGCTTCTACGTGGCCATCGGCACCAGCGGCAACCAGTTCAAGAACGCCGGCGTGGCGGGACACTGCATGGCCGAACTCATCGAGGCGGTAGAGGCCGGCCACGACCACGACGCTGACCCGCTGGTGGTCGAAGGCCGCTACACCGGCCTGCCCATCGACCTGGGCACCTTCAGCCGCAACCGGGAGATCAACCCCAACTCGTCCATGTCAGTGCACGGCTGATGCCAGTCCACGGCTGACAGGCAAGCCCGCCGGTGACCGACGATCTGATCAGGCAGAGCGCCCGCGAGGTCGTGGCCGCTCTAGCCGCCGGCGACCTCCGCCCCCACGACGCCCTCGAAGCGGTGCGAGACCGGGTTGAGTCGGTCGACCACCTCATCAACGCACTACCGACCCGCTGCTTCGACCGAGCCCGGGATCACGCCGACCGTCTCATGGCCGTCCCGCCCGACGAACGCGGCGTGCTGGCCGGCCTGCCTGTTCCCATCAAGGACCTCACGGCTGTCGCCGGCGTCAGGACGACTCACGGGTCGCGGCTGAGGGAGAACTTCGTGCCGGAACAGTCCGACGTCATCGTCGAGACGCTCGAAGCTCACGGCGCCGTGGTCTTTGCAAAATCGAACACTCCTGAGTTCGGGGCGGGCGGGAACACCTTCAACGACGTCTTCGGAGCCACCCGCAACCCCCACGACCTGAACCTCACCGCCGGCGGGTCTTCGGGTGGCGCGGCCGCAGCCGTGGCCACGGGCATGGCCTGGCTGGCCCACGGCTCGGACCTGGCCGGGTCGCTGCGCACCCCTGCCAGCTTCTGCGGCATCGCCAGCCTGCGTCCTTCGCCGGGACGCATCGCCAACGGACCGAGCGTCGTGCCGTTCCAGGTGCATTCTCAACAGGGACCGATGGCGCGTGACGTCGGCGACCTCGCCCTGCTGGCCGACGCGATGGTGGGCGAGAGCCCACGCGCCGGGCTTGGCAAGCCGCCGCCGCAAGAGTCGTTCCGCAGCGCGGCAGCCACTCCGTTGCCGCCGGCCCGGGTGGCGTACAGCGTCGATCTAGGCGTCACCGAGACCGCCCCAGAGGTCGTCGAGGTGTGTGACCGGGCGATGCACGCCCTGGAGGGCGACGGCGTCGACGTCGTCGTCGACCACCCGGATCTGTCCGAGGCGGCAGTGGCGTTCGACGTCCCCCGGGCCCTGATGTTCGCCACCCTGCTGGGAGCCGAGCTTCCCCAGGCTCGTGACGTCCTCAAGCCTGAGCTCGTCTGGAACATCGAACGGGGACTCGCTCTCGACGGCGACGCCGTCCGCGACGCGACGGCGGCGCAAGGACGCATCTTCCAGCTCGCCGTCGACTTCATGAGCGACTACGACCTGCTCATCTGTCCCGCTGCCAGCGTGTTGCCGTTCCCAGTGGAGGAGCGCTACGTCGGCTATCGCTCCGGACTCCCGCCGAGCGAGTACTACCGCTGGTTGTCGATCGCCGCCGCCGTGAGTGTCACCACCATGCCGGTCATCACGATCCCCTGCGGCCGGACCAAGACCGGCCTCCCGGCCGGAATCCAGCTGATCGGACGGCCTCACGGGGAGCTGCAACTCTTCTCGCTGGCCAGCCATGTCGAGCACCTCCTCGGGTCCGCCCCCGCCGTTGTAGACGTGGCTTCGCCCGACTAGCTCGGACGTACAATGGCGCGATGGTTGAAGTCACCGCCCTCACCGCGCACATCGGCGCGGTCGTCGGTAGTGCAGTCGACCCCGTGCCCCTCAGCAAGATCGAGCTCATACGAAGCGCACTGGCGGACCATCTCGTCGTGGTCTTGCCAGGCCAAGCGATGGACCCCCGTTCGCTCGATGCATTCATGGACGCGTTCGGACCGGCACACATCCATCATGAAGATCAGGGTGTCGTCCACGTTGCGGGCCTTCCGGCCGTTCTCGAACTTCGCAAGGATCCCGACGGTGCTCTCTTCGGCGGTTCCGGATGGCACGCAGACGCCACGTTCGAGGACCCTTGCGGGAAGATCACCGGTCTGTACGCCGCAACCGTTCCGGCAGTCGGCGGCGACACCGTGTTCGCGAGTTCGATCGCCGCGTTCGAAGCTCTCAGCCCCGTGATGCAGCAGATGCTCGCCGGCCTGAACGCGGTCCACTCCTACGACGGGCCGGGCCGACCGGACCACCGAGACCTCACCGCCGTGCACCCCGTGGTCCGGCGCCATCCGATATCCGGACGCCAGGGGTTGTACGTCAACAACATGTTCGTAACTCGGTTCGACGGCATGACCAGGGAGGAGAGCAGGACGCTGCTCGAGTTCCTCGAAGCGCACATCACCCAGCCTGAGTTCTCGTGCCGTGTCCGATGGGCCCCAGGCCAGCTAGTGCTCTGGGACAACCGCTTCACACTCCACTATCCCGTCAACGACTTTGACCGCCAGCCTCGCCTGCTCTACCGCAGAGTCGCTGTCTGACGCTCTTGCAGTCACCTACCGACGGCCGCTAGGCCACGGTGAACAGCGGCCCCATGCTGCCATGGGGGCGTGAGATCCATCGGTCGACTTCAGTAGTCATAGGTGTTCTCCGCAAGAGTCCCCTTGGCGGATCGGCCCTCTGCACATGAAGACGGCTCCGCCGACAGTGAGTGGTGCCGGACCATCGCCGAATTGCGCTCTCAGGATCTCGGCGACCCGGTCGGCAAGTCGAGCGCGGTGCTCCTCGGAATCGAACGCCATCGCGTAGTACGCGGTGCTCCGGTAGTAGTCGAGCACAGCATCGACGGCCGGGAAGGCGAGGACGCCCGACCACAGCTCGGTGTGCACCCCAAGAAACGAGCCGGTCAGCTTCGAACGACCAGATTCGGCGTCGAAGTTGGTGGACATCCGCTCAACTAGCCGTCCACCGAGATCGGCTACCGCCTTGACGTGCGCATGCTGCAACTCCGGCCGGCTGTTGGAGCTGTTGGTGGTCGCTACGAAGAGCCCGTCGCTGCGGATCACGCGGGCGGCCTCGGCCGCGGCCAGTCGGGGATCACGCACGTGGTAGAGCATGTGCCGCGCCACCGCCGCGCCGAATGACTCGCTCCTGAACGGCAGGCGGGTGGCGTCGAACTGGAGCAAGTTGCGTCGGGGACCGGACTCGCCTTCGCGGATCGACTGCAGTTGGCGCAACGAGATGTCGCCGGCGATCACGTCGAGCCGGTCCATCACCGTCGGCCCGACCGGCAGCAGCGGCACGCCGACGCCACAACCGATGTCGGCAACCGGCGAGTGGCCGGCGATCTCCTGCGTCACATCGCGGAACAGTCTTCGCGAAGTGCTGTCGACAACGAGGTGCTGCCGGAAGGCACCAACCCGGCTGCTGAGTGGCGCTTCCGTCTCGTACAGCGGGCGAGGATCCACGAACCGCGCTTGCACTGCGGCTATGCCTCGTGGGAGCCCAACAGAATCTGGTAGGCGTCGAACGTCTCGGCGTTGAAGCAGAGGAAACGCACCAGGCGCACGTTTGTTGGAGTCGTCCGCACGGTGCTGACGGCGATGGCTGCGGCCGGCTCGGTGGGGTAGCCGTAGACGCCGGTCGAGATGGCCGGGAATGCCACCGACTCGGCCCCGACCTCCTCCGCCCGAGCCAGCGACTCCCGGTAGCACGACGCCAGCAGATCGGGCTCACCCTGGTTGCCGCCATGCCAGACCGGGCCGACGGTGTGGATCACCCAGCGAGCAGTCAGCCCGAAGCCGGGCGTGATCTTGGCCTGGCCGGCAGCGCAGCCGCCCAGTCCCCGGCAGTACTCAAGCAGTTCGGGTCCGGCCGCCCGGTGTATGGCTCCGTCCACTCCCCCGCCGCCCAGCAGCGACGAGTTGGCCGCGTTGACGATGGCATCCACCTGCTCGGCTGTGATGTCTCCCAGCCCAGCCTCGAGCCGTGGCCCCGACCGGTCGGCCTCCACCGGAGTGGACTCTCCGTCCATGGCGGCCATTCTGCCCGCTCCGCCACCGCTGCTGCGCGTGGCCCCCATGCAGGCCTCGGGCAGGGTCCGGCGATGCGGCCGGCAGTCAGGCGATGCGGCCGGCAGTCAGGCGATGCGGCCAGCAGTCGCGGGAGCACCTACCCGAACAGCGGTTGGGGCTGCATCCGGGCGACAGGTCGCCTCGATCGGGTGTCGCTGCGGGGTGGAGGCCCATTCGCGGATGGCGGGTGGGGGGCGCGGGCGGGTCCATGACGGATCCGCTCCGGCGGCTCGATCGTGTACAGCCCCCGCCCGTCGGGCACCTCCCGCCAGCCGTGATGATGCACCTTCTGGTGACAGGCCCAACACAACAACATCATGTTGTCAATGTCAGTTCGCCCACCTCGCGACACCGGCTCGACATGGTGGCCATCACAGATCCACATGTCCGCGCCGCAGCCCCCGCAGGCTCCGTAGCGGGCCCGCAGCGCGTTCATCTGGGCCTTGGTCGCCCGCCTCTTGGTGTGGCCGTGCCACAGCGGCACACCCTCAGAACTGAACACCACCCCCTTGATGGCCGAGTTACAGAAGTGCTCCTCCAGCACACTCTCGGGGATCACCTCGCCGCCGGCTATCTCCGCGAACGCCCGGGTGCCGGCCGCGTCGAGATGCTGCACGATGGTGATGTCAGCCGACGGCTTGCTCCCGCAGCGGCACCTGCCGCCGGCACCGCCGCTGCGGCTTTCATCGGCTGTGCTGGATCCGCTCGCGTGGCCGCCGCCGCTGCGTCCCCCACCGGCGCTCGCGGCGGACCCGTTCGTGCGGCTGTCCCCGCCGGTGCTGCTCTCACGGCTGCCATCGTGGGATCCGTCCGTGGCACCGGCGATCCTGGCGTAGATGCTGCCATGCGACGTCAGCGTCTCTAACGCGTCGGCCATCCGCTGGCTGAGGCTGCGCTTGGCGCCGTCACTGTGCAGATCGGCCCGGCGCAGCCGCTCGGCCTCCTGGAGGAACCGTTTGCGCACCTTGGCGCCCGTGACCGGGTCCAGCTCGCCCCGCACCAGCACCATCCCGTCGTCGCCGTCGAAGATGCTCAACCGCCGCCGGGCCCGCTGCCGCCGGTACAGCTCCTCACCATCGTCAACTTGGCGCTGCGCCGCCCACCGGCCCGCCTCTCTCGCCAACTGCTCAGGCGACAGCACAGCAGCCTTGGCCAGAAGCTCCCCGTCCCGCTCCACCTGCTCGGAACTGGTCTTGTCACAGGTGCCTGCAAGCACCCTGGCGTTCGCGACGGAGATCTCGCCGCTCTCGACCGCGTCGCGCACCGAAGGCAACCCCTCCAACTGCTTAGCCGTCTTCACCTGCCCCGCCGCGTCACGCCGCGACAAGCCCACGGCCTGCGCCAGCACCCCCACACCGCCATCGCCGTGACGCTCCCGCACCGCGAGTCCAGCAGCTGCATCGGCCTGCAACACCGTCAACTGCCCGCCGAACGCCTTGCACTCTCCCAACAGCGCCCGCAGATCCGAGGTCGAAGTAGCTGGATCGTTCACCAGCCGGATCAACTCCGCCAACCCTTCCCGCACCCGCCGTGCCGTGTTCATCACCATGAGCACATGCTGCCACAGGGGTGTGACAATCATCAGCCCTTTTCATGATAATTAGGTATAAAGCATGGAGCTGGAACTCCTAGATCTGTCCCGGCCGGCCGAGCCGGGACACACACCCTTCAAGCTGCGCAGACTCTCAGCCGCTCGCAATGAGCGCTACGGCCACCAGCGCAATCCCCAGTCCCAGCACTTGGACCCCCCGCAGTCTTTCTCGGAACACCAGCCACGCCCAGAACACCGTTGCGGCGGGGAACAGGGACGCGAGGACAGCCGCCACGGATGTGGACCCCAGCCGGGCCGCAGTCAGGAACAGCGCGTTGCCGGCCGTCACCAGGGCCGCGATGCCGATCACGTGAGGCCAGACGCCGCGAGACGTAGCCAGAGGGAACCGCTTGGCGGCAATGATCACGGCCAGCACCACGAACCCGGACCCGCGCGCCGCCACGATGGGCCACAGCCCGCTGTCCTCGGCAGTATTGGCGAGGCAGACCAGCAGCATCCCGACACCGACGGCGCCACCCAGCCCGTAGAGCACGCTGGAGCCGACGGAGCCTCGCTGCTCGGAACGGGCCGTGCTGACCAGCCCGATAGCCAGCAACCCGAGCAGGACCCCTGCGGTTGCGATCGGCGACAAGGCATCTTCACCGAAGAGTGATGCGACGATCACTGGCAGTGCGGCCGCGCCCACGCCGGCCACCGGCGCCGCGATGCTGACCCGAGCGCGGGCGTATCCCGCATACAGCGCAACCAGACCGCCCGCCAGGACGACCCCGCCCAATGCCCCCCACGCCACATCGGCCATGCTCGCCTCGCCCACCACCACCAACGCGGCCACGAACGCCAACACCAGGCCCACCAGACTGGAGGCGGCAGTCACGACGACCGGGTCGGCTCGCCGGCTGGCCAGACCGCCCAGAAAGTCCGATGTCCCGACTGACAGCGCGGCCAGCAATCCCAACAGCACCGTCATGACGACATCACCCGCGTGAGTCTGGCCGACTGATCGCTGACTTGCCGAGGTCGCGAGGTGGACGCAGCCACGACACCGGCCGCCCGGCCCAGCTCGGCGCGTACCCTCGGAGCATGCCGCGGCTGTTTGTCGCTGTCTGGCCGCCCGAGGATGTGCTGGGGGAGCTGGTTGCCATGCCCAGGCCCGCGACTGACGGGCTGCGCTGGACCAAGCCCTTGCGGCTGCATGTCACCCTCCGGTTTCTTGGCCAGTGCGACGAAGCCGACGTCCAGGCGGCGCTGGCCGCCGCCCAACTGCCGGCGACCCAAGCGACCTTAGGGCCGCGTGTCAAGCGGCTGGGCCGCGGTGTGCTGATGATCCCAGCTCAGGGTCTCGACGACCTGGCGGCAGCAGTCGAGGCAGCCATCGCGCCGGTGGGCCTGCCGCCGGCCGACCATCCCTTCACCGGCCACCTCACCGTGGCCCGGTTCAAGCGCAAGCCCCCGCCCGGCTACCGGCCGGCGCTGGAGGCGTCGTTCGCGGTCACGGAGATCGCGCTCGTGAGGACCGAGCCGTCCGGCTCCTACACGAGCGTCGAGCGCTTCACGCTGGTCTGAGTCCGAGCGATCAGAACATGCGCGGGCAGGTGCAAGTCCGTCACGCCGGGGCGGAGTGTTTCCCGCTCATGTTCGCTTCGCTCACGGGCCGCTCGGGCCACGGCCTCGCCCGTATGAACCAGATTCGCTCGCCTACCCGCTCAGCCTCTCAGTCGAGCAGGGCGTCGGAGCGGACCCGGCGCCGTTCGGCCTCCTCGTGGGCGGGAAGCACCCGGCCGAACAGTTGGCGGGTGCGCGCGACCCGGCCGATCACGCCTGGCTCCAGCGTGTAGGCGAAGATGGCGGCATGGCGGGGCCGGGACCCGGCACCCACCCTGGTGACCCGGTGCAGCGAGTAACGGCCCCTGAAGATCTGCAGGTCGCCCGGACGCAGCTCCAGCGTCCGCACCCCCTCACGACCGCCGTCCAGCACGGCGGCGATGGCATCGAACCCCTCGTCGTCCCCTGAGCGGATCTGGGGGACGTATTCGAACAGGCCTCCCTCGTCGGCCGGCTGCACCAGCACGGTCACCGCGAAGTCGTTCGTGTCGAAATGCCAGGTGAACTGCTGCCCCGGATCGCAGATGTTCGAAGTGAGACCGGCCAGCGGATCGTCGTAGCAGTACAGCGCACCGATCTCCAAGCAGTCGGCTATGAACCGCGCAACCTCGGGTGCCCGGAACAGCACGTCGGTGGCACAACCGGGATCCCAAACATCGCCGGGTATGAAGCCACTGGATCGCTCGATGAACGTGTTGACCGGATGGCCGGCCGGGTAGTCCGGGTTGAGAGCGGTGTGGAAGTACGGGTTGATGACCTGGGTGGAGTAGTGGGTGGCGTGCTTGCGTTCAACGATCTCGTCGTTGAGCCTCGCCACCGCCTCGGGCCGCACGAAGCTGCCCAGCACGGCGCAACCCTCTGATCGCAGCCCAATCCGGGCGTCGTCCACCGCGGCCACATAGCCAGCGGAGTCCGGGGCGTGGATCGGGAAGGCGTGCAGATCGACAAGATCCGACAGTCCGAGAGGCGCCGCCTGCTGCATTGCTTCCCCTTCCGTGTCACTTCTCCCAGTGGGGAGTCCAGTCGCCTTCCAGCCGCATCGACATTCTGGCATCGTCGGCGATGCGCCGGGCGACGCACATCTCTCCTGCGTCCAGGCCGTAGCGGGCCGCAGCCCGCTCGAAGGCACTGCGGGCCGCCGCAGTCACCGGCAGATCGGCGTCCACGCTCGCCTCGAGATCGGCGAGCAGGCCGAGGTCCTTGACGCACAGAGCAAGCGGGAACGACGGGTCGTAGTGGCCGGCGAAGATGCTGGGGGCGTCATGGCGGGCGACAAAGCTGTCACCCACGCTGTTGAGGATCGCCTCCCACAGGGTCCGCAACTCCACGCCGTTGGCCACGCCGACGGCGAGGCCCTCCCCCAGCGCGGCCGCGGCCGCGAACCACAGCTGGTTGGTAACCAGCTTGACCACATTGCCGGCACCGAGGGGACCGCAGTCGATGACTGTTCCGAGGTGCTGCAGCACCGGCCGAGCCACAGCCACAGGCTCCGATTCGCCGCCCACGAACAGTGTGAGCTCGCCCCTCCGGGCGCCGTCTACCGCGCCCGTTACCGGCGAGTCGACGACGGCCACCCGCTCAGGCGCAGTCGAGGCCAGCTCCAGCACCAGTTCCCGGCTGTTGGTGGTGAGATCCACCCACACCGATCCGGGACTCATCACGCCGAGCGCGCCGCCAGCTCCAGTCATGACCGCTTCCACCTGCGGCGGTCCGGGCAGGGAGGTCATGAACAGATCGGCGCCGCGGGCGCAGTGGCCGGCCGACTCGGCGGCTGCGGCTCCTGCCTCCACCACCGCAGCCAGCGCTCCGGCATCCAGGTCATAGGCCGTCACCGAGTAGCCCGCTTCCACCAGCCGCCGACACATCGGGCCACCCATCGTGCCCAGACCCAGAAAGCCCACTCTCGGCCCGGCCCCACCCGGAGCCGGCGCCGTGCCCGCGCTGTCCATGGCCGCAGAATCTAGTGGCAGGCCTGTCGCGGGTCAGTCCAACAAGGCCTCGCTGAACGGGTAGGCGGACAGGACTTCAGCGCCGGTCTCGGTGATCAGGACCTGCTCCTCGAGCTTCACCGCCTCGGGTCGCCCCGCCGGTGCGACCAGGCTCTCCACGCACAGGACCATGCCCGGCTCTACCACGCCGTCGTAGCCGTCTGTTCCGAACAGCTCGCGGTTGACAACGAGCGGGTACTCGTTGCTCACGCCAAGCCCGTGAACCACGACCGCGTTGCCCGGCGGGAAGTGCAGCTCGTCCGGGGGACGATGGGCCCGCTCGGAGACCTCGGCGAACGTCATCCCGGGTTGCAGCATCTCAATGTTGCGCTGAACCTGCTCGTGGGCGGCCGCGTACATGGTGCGCTGCTCGGTGGTCGGCCGGGCATCGCCCGCCAGCCAGGTGCGCGAGATGTCTACGGCGTAGCCGCCCACACCGATGTGGTCGGTGTCGAACGCCACGAGATCGCCGGTGCCGATGACGCGGTCCGAGCACTCCTGGAACCAGGGGTTGGTGCGAGGGCCCGATGTCAGCAGCCGGGTCTCGAACCACCCGCCGCCCTCAGCGATGGCGATGCGATGCATCACGGCCCACAGCTCCTGCTCGGTCATTCCCGGCTTCAACGCAGCCTCCATTGCGCCGATGGCCCGCTCGCAGGCGGCCAGCGCCACCCGCATGGCCGCGATCTCGGCGTCGCTCTTGATGACCCGGGCCAGGTTGGCGATCTCGCCGCCGTCGACGACCTCGACATCGTGCTGCCCAAGCGCCCGCAGCCCGTACGGGTCCAGACGGTCGACCGCCAGCCGCTTCGATCCGTGGCCAGGGGGACGACCCGCGCCGAGCAGGTCCGCAACCTCCGCAGCCCAACGACCCGCGTACTCCTCGGTGCGCGAGCCGGTGAAGAAGTGGAACCAGTTGGTTGCCTCACGGACCTCGCCCACCGCCGGATGGCCCTCGGACAGGTGCTCGCAAGCCTTGAAGTCGAACAGCGTGACCGTCCCCTCGGCAGGCACGAAGGCGTAGCGGCACGGGATGTGCAGGACGTACACGTCCATGTTCGAGGTTCCCGTGGCGTACCGGATGTTGTTGGGGTCGTAGAACAGTCCGGCATCGCAGCCGTGCGCAACCAGTTCAGCCTGCAGCCGGGCCAGCCGGTCGAGTTCCATGGCGACGCGAGCCGCATCGCCGGCCCGACCGCCGCCGGCTGAACCGTTGGGTTGCATTCTGGTGCTCATGGGGTGGCCGCCCGCTCAGACCAGGTCGAGGGAATAGGTCGACAGCCGCTCGTGGCCGGTCTCGGTGATGAGGATCTGCTCCTCTAGCTTGACGCCCTCACCGCCCGACTTGGATCCCACGAATGCCTCGACGCACATGACCGTGCCGGGCTGCAACTCCGCGTCGTACCCGTGGCGTCCCCAGCGCTCGCGGGTGAACACGGAAGGGTACTCGTCGCACAGGCCGACCCCGTGCGACAGCACCGTGTAGTAGTTGTACTCGTCCAGCGACGGGTACCACGAGCGTTCCACGATCTCGTGTACCGAGGCGCCCGGATAGTGCAGTTCGGTATTGCGCTCGATCTGTTCGGCCGCCATCGACCACACATCGTGCTGGGCCGGGGTCGGACGCCCGCCCCCGCACAGCCACGTGCGTGAGATGTCCACGCACGCGCCGTAGGCGCAGATCATGTCGGTGTCGAATCCCATCAGCTCCCCCGCCTGGACCCGGCGGCTGCTGACCTCCTGGTACCACGGATTGGTGCGCGGCCCCGACGCCAGAAGCCGGGTCTCGATCCACTCGCCGTAGCGGGCGATATTGCCTGCATGCAGCACCGACCACAGCGCCATCTCGGTGACGCCGGGCTCGAAGGCGGCCCGCATCTCGGCGATAGCCGCCTCGCAGGCATGGACCGCGCAGCGCATGGCCGCGATCTCTTCGGAGGACTTGACGACGCGAGCCTCCTCCATCAGTGCGCAGGCGTCGACGAGGACCACACCGCGGTCCTCCAGCGCCCGCATTCCGATCGGATCGAGCCGGTCGACCGCCAGCCGCCGGTCGCCCCGGCCGTGCTCGCCCAGCAGGTCAGCGATCTCCCCCGCCCAGCCGTCCGCGATCTCCTCGGCCCGGGTCCCCGCGTAGAAGTACGTGTACGACAGGCCCGGGCGGATCTCGTCGACGACCTCTGAGTGTGTGTCGAGGAACTCGCCCTTGGAGAACTCGAACACCACCACGGGGCCGTCGGTGGCAACGAGGGCGTAGCGCACCGGGTTGTGCATGGTCCAGATCGACATATTGGTCGTGTCGGTGGCGTAGCGGATGTTCATCGGGTCGTACAGCAGCGCCGCGTCGCAGCCAGCGGCCCGTAGTTGAGATCGCACCCGCTCGAGCCGGTAGCGCCGGATCGCCGTGCGGTCGGGCAGCCGCAGACCCGCCGCGACCCACTCAGCCTCCAGGTCGGCTCCGGGCCCCAGGGAATGCATGTTGCGGTCCCCGTGGTCGAGCAGCCACTCCGGCGGCTCCGCACGAGCGACGCCGATCCGTGGACGATGCCTCGGTCCAGTCACGGCGAGATTCTGCCCTGCCATCGTCCCATTGCGGCACTAAGGTCGCAAGCAGTGGTCAGACGAGGTCGACCCCGCGTCGCAACCCGGTCATCGGCGATCGCCCAGTTGCCGTGGCGGTCCGTGGAGAACCCGCACGGAACTCTGCAGGTGCTCGACGACGAAGGGCTGTCTACCGTCCACGCGGCATCGATGCGGGTATTGGAGGAGCTGGGCATCGAGCTGTGGTCGCCGGAGGCCCGCAAGCTCTTCGCGGATGCCGGAGCCATCGTCGAGGACGAGGTCGTGCGGGCCGGCCGCGACATCGTGGAGGCCGCGCTGGCCACCGCACCGGCCAGCTTCACGCTCACGTCCCGTAACCGGGCCAAGCAGCTCCGCATCGGCGGCCGGAGCATGGCCTTCGGTCTGGTGGCCGGCCCGGCCGCGGTGCACGACGAGATCAATGGCCGGCGCAGCTCCAACATGGCCGACTACGAGAACTTCATCAGGCTGGCCCACTACTTCAACGCCATCCACATCATCGGCAACCAAGTCGTCGCGCCGATGGAGCTGCCGGCCAACACCCGCCACCTCGACGCCTACCGGGCCAACCTGGTGCTGTCGGACCTGTCGTACCACTGCACCTCGATCGGCCGGGGCCGGGCGCTCGACGGGATCCAGATGATGGCGATCAGCCGGGGAGACAGCCTCGACGCGCTGGCGGCCTCGCCCGGGGTGACCACCATCATCAACGTGAACTCGCCGCGCCGATTCGACGTCGAGATGGCCAACGGCCTGATGACCATGGCCGAGCACGGCCAGCCGGTGTCGGTCACCCCCTTCACCCTGATGGGGGCCATGGCCCCGGTGACGCTCGCCGCCGCCCTGGTGCAGCAGAACGCCGAAGCGCTGTTCGGGATCACCCTCACGCAGCTCGTCCGCCCCGGCTCGCCGGTGCTCTACGGCGCGTTCACCTCCAACGTCGACATGCGTTCGGGCTCGCCCGCGTTCGGCACGCCGGAGCAGGTCAAGGCCAACGTGGCGTCGGGGCAGCTGGCCCGCCGCTACGGGCTCCCCTACCGGGCGTCGAACTCGAGCGCGTCGAACGTCGTGGACGCCCAGGCCGCTTACGAGACACAGATGTCGCTGTGGGGCTGCATCCTGGGAGGGGCCAACCTCGTGTACCACGCGGCCGGATGGATGGAGGGCGGGCTGCAGGCCAGCTACGAGAAGCTGATCCTCGACGTGGAGATGCTCCAGCAGACGATGGAGTTCCTCACACCCGTTCCCTTTGCCGGCCCGGACCTCGCCTTCGAGGCCATGGAGCGGGTGCCCACCGGCGGCCACTTCTTCGGCGACGAGCACACTCTCGAACGCTACGAGACCGCCTTCTACCCTCCGCTGATCTCGGACTGGCAGAACCACGGCGCCTGGGCCGACTCGGGCGGGCTCAACGCCACCCAGCGGGCTACCGCCGTCTGGCAGGCAGCCCTGGAGGAGTACGACGAACCGCCGCTCGACAGCGCCCGGCGGGAGCAACTCGACGACTACGTCGAGCGCCGCAAGCGCGAGATAGGCGACGGCCAGCCGTAAACGGCTTCTCTGAGCAACGAGGCCGTCTCAGTCGGCATACCTGCTCACAGAACAGCGAAGAAGGCGGGGCCGGAGCCCCGCCTTCTTCGATTGTTTGGTCGCGTTAGAGGCCTGAGGCCTCGCGTGCGGTTAGGCCGCGGCCAGCGCCGCCGCGATCCACTCGTCGACCGTGGCCCGATTGTCAGCGATCCACTGACCGGCCAACTCGGCTATCTCAGCCTCGGTGTCCCGTCCGCCCTGAATCTCGACGTTCATGAGCGACACGTCAACCACGGACAGCTTCGCCGAGCGGAGGAGCTCGGCCGCAGCCGGGTTCGCCGCCAGCCAAGCGCTGTTGGCGGTCACCTGGATGTCAGCCGGCACCCAGCCGATCTGGCAGAAGTCGGCGTTGGCCCTGGCCGGGCACTGCTCGGCCGGGATATCGAGCTCTACCGGGTCGGTGGTCCCGGCCCAGTACCTCTGATCGAACTCCTCGCCGCCCTCGAGCCCGAGCGGGTTCGAGTCGTCGAGCACGTTCTCCACTGCCAGCCAGTACACGTTGTCGCCGGGCCGGAGCTGGGTGATGTACGCCGTCGGCGTCCAGGTGTAGATCACAGCCGGTTCTCCGGCCTCCACCTTGGCCACCGCCTCCGCGAACATGGCGTCATAACCGGCGATGGTCTGGACGAGGTTCTCCCACCCGTTGAATGCGATCATGCTCTGCATCATGTCGTCGCAGGTCCAGCTCTCCTGGCAGCCGTAGAACTCAGCGATGCCGTCGCCATCGGTGTCGAATACGGCTCGGATCTCCGGATCATCATTGAGCTGATCCAGGTGGGTGATGCCGTACTCGTCGGCGACCGACTTGGTGATCAGCAGACCCTGGAGGCCGCCGCCGCGGAACACCGCGCCCACCTTCTCGAGGTGGTCGCCCACGACTGAGCCGTCAGGCAGTTCCGGTGCCCACCACGAGTTGTGGCCCGGGTACCAGCTGTTCGCCCAGAAGTCCACGTCGCCCTGAGCCATGGCCAGGTATGCAAGCGACGGGCCAAGCTCCGTCTCGGACGGCTCGGACACGTCGTAGCCGAGCTCCTCAAGCATCTGCTTGTAGACCTGAGCCTGGAAGTAGCCGCTCTGCCAGTCTGCCCGAGCCATGTTGACGCTGACGCCCTCGCCAGGCATCGCCATCTCCTCCATGGGCTCTTCCTCAGCCATCGGCTCTTCCTCAGCCATCGGCTCTTCCTCAGCCATCGGCTCTTCCTCAGCCATCG
>VXWX01000012.1:0-879 GCA_009835735.1 Acidimicrobiaceae bacterium | reverse complement strand
GGCTCTTCCTCAGCCATCGGCTCTTCCTCAGCCATCGGCTCTTCCTCAGCCATCGGCTCTTCCTCAGCCGCCGGCTCTTCCGCCGGAGCGGCTGGTTCCTCCACAGCCGGCGTTGTTGTCGTGTCGTCGTCGTCGTCACCGCATGCAGCAGCTATCAGCGAGAACACTGCTACTAGCGCGAGCCAGATCGATACTCGCCTCTTCATTAGGACATCTCCCTCCTAGGGTATGTGGACCAACTGCGCCTCAGCCGGGAGCCATTAGGCGCGGTCGGCCGAGAAGAATAGCGGACAAAGGCCCACTAATCCACCCCTGCCTGTTTCTGCCACGAGCGCGATCAGTGGGTGAAACTTGTCTCGGCCTCGGCGTAGACCTTCGACCGGCGGAACTCCTTGAGAACGCTCGCGGCCGTGGCCGCCAGCACAACGCCCCCTATGAGGGCGAGGAAGGCGCCCACACCCGTGACGTAGCTGTCGTCGGCGGACCGCACCTGTGTTGCTATCCACCCGATGGTGACGCAGACAACGCCCGCGCCGATCCCGGCCGTGACCGTGCTCCATCGCCATCTCAGGTGCTCGTCGCGGCCGAACGCCCCTGCCGCCGGCACGGCGGCAATCAGACCGGCCAGCCCGGCCGCCAGGGTCCAGATACCCAGGCCAGGACCTGTGCCGCTGACCCCGTCGGTGATGATCAGCTTCTTCTCGGACTGCGTGGCCAGCAGAGCGGAGATCTGAGCCGAGATCACACCCGATTGGGTCGGGTTCGCCTCAGCCTCGGCTTCGAGCTCGGCGATCTGTCGCTCCACCTCGGCGTCCCGGACGACATCCTTGCGCTGGTCGAAGCTCCAGCCTGAGATGGCAGCCATCCCGAGGATCACGA
>VXWX01000046.1 GCA_009835735.1 Acidimicrobiaceae bacterium | reverse complement strand
GAGGTCGATGGCGATGCGCAGGGCCGACGAGCCCGAGTTGACCATGAGCCCGAACTGCTTGGACAGCTTGGCTGCAACCCGCTCCTCCAGCGCCAGGGTCGCGTCGCCGATCTCGAGCTTCGGGTTGTCCCGCATCACCGCGGCGACCGCTTCTATCTCCCGCTCGTCATGCACCGCTCCCGCAGGCGGCAGTTCCATAGTGCGGCTCCTCCCCACGATTCGAGGCTCACCGGGCGCAGGTCAGGCTAAGGGCCACGCCGAGCGACTCAGGTGCGGTAGAGCATTCCCTTGTAGGCGGAGGTGAAGCCGGCCGCCTCCAGACGGCCCGCCCACAGTGTCTCCCTGACCGCGGTGCCGTCGACCTTGCCGATCTCCAGTTTGCGGAGGCGGCCGTCCTTGACCAGTCCGATGATCGCCTCGATCCAGACGTCGTTCGGCTCGGCGCCCTCGAAGGTGGCCAGCGACCGGCCGCCCCGTTCGAGCACGACCAGCGGCAGCCCGTCGGCCAGCACCACATGGGCCCCGGCGGTGCGGGCGGGCCTGCCCGGCGAGTCGGGCCAGGCCAGCGCCGCGCCGTAGGGCTGAGCCGGGTCGGTGGCGGCCAGCACCACCGGCGGTGCATCGGGCTCCGGCGTGCGGGTTCCCCGCAGGCGGTCGACGGCGCCGGGCAGGGCGAACTGGGCCGCGCCCAGCCCGGCCACGAAGTAGCCCCGGCGGGCCTCGCCCCGCTCCTCCAGAGCCTTGAGCACCGGGTAGACGCCTGCGAAGCCGCCCTCTTGTCCCTCACCCAGGGCGGTCTCCCGGGTGACCACGCCATAGCGGTCGAGAAGCTGATGGGCTCGGGCCAGAGCCGATTCCGTGGGCGCGGGCTGGGGGCTGAGCAGCGGCTCCACCAGCGACCAGCGCCCCGCGGCCGACGGCGGCCCCGTCGCGCTGAGACCTCCGAGCCGGAGACGGCCCCGCCGGGACCGGCCGGCCCGTGAAGAGGTGCGCCCGGCCCGGGACGGCTGGCGGCGCGACCCACCGGACCGGTGGCCGGCGATCCGGGCCCGCAGCGGTGCGAGGGAGTCGTTCGTCACCTCGCCCGCCCACACCAGATCCCACAGCGCGGCCAGCACCGTCTCGGTGTCGTAGGGCAACGACGCCGTCTGCGCGGCGGCCACCAGGTCCGGCCAGAACGACGCTCCCCCATCCCTCAACCGGTCTCGCAGCGCATCGTGGACCGCTCCCTCACAAGATTCGGCGGCGGGAACCAGCAGGGCGGCCTGATCACGGAACACCAGGCGCACCCTGCCGTCGGCGGCACCCAGTGCGCCCGCGCCCACCCACACGATCTCGCCGGAGGTGCAGAGCTGGTCGAGCTCGGCCGGCTTGTAGCCGGCCATCCGGCCGGCCAGCACGTCGGCCTCCAGTACCGACACGGCCACGGGCGCTCCCTGCAGCTGCGCCACCACGTCGGCGAGGGCGTCCACCCCCCGGCGGCGGCCGCCGACTCCCTGCCATTGGGGCAAGAACCGGGCCAACGCCTCGGGCGGCACCGGCTCGACCTCCTGGCGAAGGGCGGCCAGGCAGCGGCGACGGATGCGCCGCAGCACCTCGGCGTCGCAGAACTCCCGGTCGGCCCCGCCCGGCCGGAACTCGCCCCGCAGCAGGCGGCCCTCGGTCACCAGCGACGCCAACCGGGCCGCCACCGGCTGTACGCCCATTCCCAGCCAACCAGCGACATCGCGGGCCAGGAACGGGCCGTGGGTGCGGGCGTAGCGGACGCACAGATCGCCGAGGGGGTCGTCCACAGGCTCGGTGGCGGACGCAGGCAGGCCTACCGGCAAGGCGGCACCGACCGCGTCACGTAGTCGGGCCGCGTCGGCCGCGTCGGCCACCACGTCGCGCCCGGCCAGGCGCACTTCGATGGCGCGACGCTGCTCCACCAGGGCGCGTACCCATCCTGAGACCCGCTCGGCGTCCGACCCCGCCGAGGGAACGGTCCGGGCCACCAGTTCGTCGAGCGTGAGCGGCCCCAGCACCCGCAACAGGTCGTGGGCTTCGTCTGCGTCCCGGGCCTGGCTCCCGGCAACCAGCCGTTGCAACTCCAACTCGAGATCGGCGATCTCCCCGGCATCGAGCAGTTCCCGCAACTCCTCGGCCCCGAGCAGGTCGCGCAGCAGATCACGATCGAGGGCCAATGCGGCGGCTCGCCGCTCGGCCAGGGGTGCGTCGCCCTCGTACATGTAGACCGCGATCCACGAGAACAGCAGCGACTGGGCGAAGGGCGACGCCTGGGCGGTGTCCACCGCGACCACCCGGACCCGGCGGTTGCCCAGGTCGGCCATGAGCTCCACCAGCGCAGGCAGGTCGAACACGTCGTTGAGGCACTCGCGGGTGGTCTCGAGAAGGACCGGGAACGACGGGTACTTGGCCGCCACCGACAGCAGGTCGGCGGCCCGCTGGCGCTGCTGCCACAGCGGCGTGCGTTGGTCGGGCCGGCGCCGGGGCAGCAGCAATGCCCGGGCCGCGCACTCCCTGAACCGGGACGCGAACATCGAGGTCTCGGGCAGGCGGGCCACCACCAGGTCCCGTACCTCGTCGGGATCGAACAGGAGGTCGTCCACCACCAGTTCGTCGATGGCCTCCGGCAGGCGCATGACGATCCCGTCGTCGCCCCACATCAGGTCCACCTCGGTGCCCCAGGCCTCCCGCAGGCGGGCCTGCAGCGCGACCCCCCAGGGCGCGTGGACCTGGGCGCCGAACGGGGTGAGCACGCACACCCGCCAGTCCCCGATCTCGTCGCGGAAGCGCTCCACCACCACCGTGCGGTCGTCGGGAACCGCCCCCGTGGCCTCGGCCTGGTCCTCGAGGTAGGCGAGCAGGTTGCCGGCCGCGCTCTCGTCGAGGCCGCAGCGCTGCCGTAAGCGGGCCGCAGCCGCGTCGTGGCCGCTCGAGCGCAACTCCCGCACCAGGCTCCCCACGGCCCGGCCCAGCTCGATGGGACGGCCGGGTCCGTCTCCGTGCCAGAACGGCATCTTGCCCAGTTCACCGGGAGCGGGCGTCACCACCACCCGCTCGAAGGTGATATCGACGATGCGCCAAGTGGTGGCGCCCAGCAGGAACGTCTCGCCCACCCGGCTCTCGTAGACCATCTCCTCGTCGAGCTCTCCCACCCGGGTGCCGTCGGGCAGGAACACGCCGAACAGGCCCCGGTCGGGGATGGTTCCCGAGTTGGTGACGGCCAGCCGCTGCGCTCCGGCCCGGCCCCGCAGCACGCCGGCGGCCCGGTCCCACACGACGCGGGGCCTCAGCTCGGAGAATTCCTCGGCCGGATAGGTACCCGACAGCAGTTCCAGCACGCTGTACAGCACGTCGTCGGACAGCTCGGCGAAGGCGGCGCAGCGCCGCAGCACGCCCGCCAGCCGCTCGACGGTCCAGTCGTCCATGGCGCACATGGCCACGATCTGCTGAGCGGCCACGTCCAGGGGGTTGCGCAGGTAGCGGGTGTGCTCCACCTCGCCCTGGTGCATGCGCTCCACCACCGCGGCCGCCTCCAGCAGGTCGGCCCGGTGCTTGGGGAAGATCCGGCCCCGGCTCGGCTCGCCCACCCGGTGCCCGGCCCGCCCGATGCGCTGAAGCCCGGAGGACACCGACCCGGGCGACGCCACCTGCACCACCAGGTCGACCGCGCCCATGTCGATGCCGAGCTCGAGGGTGGAGGTGGCCACCAGCCCCCGCAGTTCACCCCGCTTGAGCTCGTCCTCGATCAGCAGGCGGCGCTGCCGCGAGATCGAACCGTGGTGGGCCTTGACCAGCTCGAACCCCTCGGCCGCGCCGGCTCCGGCCTGCTCGTCACCCAGCGCAACCGGCGGCGGAGCCCGCAGCAGGCTCTCGATCGACTCACCCACGTGCTGCGGCCCGTCCGCCCCGGAGGATCTCGGGTTGGTATTGGGTCGCAGGGACCCAGAACTCGCCCCAAGATCCCGCGCTGCCTCGTCCCGTGCCTCGTTCTGCGCCTCCTCGTCCTCGGCCTCCAGATGCAACTCGTTGAGCCGGGCCGCGAGCCGCTCGGCCAGCCGCCGGGCGTTGGCGAAGATCAGCGTGGATCGGTGGGACTGCACCAGCTCCAGCAGGCGGGGATGGATGGCGGGCCAGATGCTGCGCCGCTGCGGCCCGGCCGCCGCGCCGGCCGACGCCGGCTGTTCCACCGTCTCGCCCAGCGAAGCCATGTCGGCCACCGGGACGACCACCTCGACATCGAGCTCCTTACGGGCGCCGGAGTCCACCACGGTGACCGGCCGGGGGACCGGCGACCCGTCGGGGTCGGCGTCGAGACCTCCGAGGAAGCGAGCGATCTCGTCGAGGGGACGCTGGGTCGCGGACAGGGCGATGCGCTGGGGCGAGCGCTCGCACAGCTCCTCCAGGCGCTCCAGCGACACCATCAGGTGGGTGCCCCGCTTGCTGGCCGCCACGGCGTGGATCTCGTCGACGATCACATGCTGCACCCCGGTAAGGGTCTGGCGGGCCTGGCTGGTGAGCATCAGGAACAGCGACTCGGGGGTAGTGATCAGGATGTTCGGGGGATGCCGCACCAGCCGCCGGCGCTCGTCGGCGGAGGTGTCTCCGGTGCGCACCCCCACCGTCGGCACGTGCACCGTCGTGCCGAGGCGCTCCGCAGCCAGCTGGATGCCGTGCAGCGGCGCCCGCAGGTTCTTCTCCACGTCCACCGCCAGCGCCCGCAGGGGTGACACGTACAGCACCCGGGTGCCCGAGTCGGACGCGGCCTGACCCGGCGCCATGAGACGGTCGATGGCCCACAGGAACGCGGCCAGGGTCTTGCCGGTGCCGGTGGGGGCGCATACCAACGTGTGGTCGCCGGCCGCGATGGCCGGCCAGCCCTCCACCTGGGGCGGGGTCGGCTCCGAGAAGGCCGACGAGAACCAGGCCCGGGTCGGCTCAGAGAAGGCAGCCAACGGGTCAACAAGCGGTTCGGCGACCACGCCGCAACCGTACCCACCCCCTGCGACACCCGCGGCTGCGGCCGGGGCGCGCCGTACAGTGAGCCCCATGACGCATCCATTCCGCTTCGGCGTTGAGATGAAGACGCCGCTGCCCGAGCTGACCTGGGCGCAGTCGGCGCAGAGGCTCGAGGAGCTGGGCTTCTCCACTTTGGTCGTGCCCGACCACTTCGACGACCAGTACGCGGTCGGACCGGCACTGGCCGCCGCGGCCGCGGCCACCACCGCACTGCGCCTCAGCGCCCTCGTGTACGGCAACGACTACCGCCACCCGGTGATGGTGGCCAAGGAGGTGGCAACCCTCGACATCCTGTCCGGCGGCCGGATGGACCTCGGCCTCGGTGCCGGCTGGAAGCGGGTCGACTACGACGAAGCCGGGCTGGAGTACGACCCGCCGGGAGTCCGCATCGATCGCATGGTCGAGTCGCTCCAGATCATCAAGGGCCTACTGGCGGACGGTCCGGTCACCTTCGAGGGCGAGCACTACACCATCCGCGGCCTCGAGGGACTGCCCAAGCCGGTGCAGTCACCGGTGCCGGTAGTGATCGGAGGGGGTGGCCGGCGGATGCTGAGCCTGGCGGCCCGCCACGCCGACATCGTGGGCGTGAACGCCAACCTGCGCTCGGGCGAGATCGGGCTCGACGCCATCTACGACGTCACGCCCGACCGCTTCGACGCCAAACTCCAGTGGGTGCGCGACGCGGCCGGCGACCGCTTCGACCAGCTGGAGCTCAACCTGCTGGTCGCCTCGATGCAGATCACCGAGGGCGGCCGAGCCACCACCGAAGCCGTCGAGGCGACCGCGGAGATGTTCGGAATGCCCGCCGAGACGGTGGCCGACGTCCCGATGCTGCTGATCGGATCGCCGACCGAGATTGCCGACACCCTGCGCTTCCGCCGGGATCGCTGGGGCTTCAGCTACATGGTGCTGCAGGGCGACAGCGACTTGGCCGCCTTCGCCGCGGTCATCTCGGAGCTAGACGGCGAGTAGCCCGCGAGCGGCCTCACCGCCGAATATGGTTGTGCCATGACCTCTACGCCGATCGACACGACGCCGTACGAGTCGCCCGAATGGCATCCGGCCTTCGAGGAGTACTGCGAGACGATCTTCGAGCTGGCTGAGGACGATCTGGACGTGATCCAGGCCCGCATCGCCGACCGCCTGAATATCTCACGCCCCGCGGTCTCGGAGATGATCCGGCGGATGCAAGCCGAGGGCCTCGTCGAGGAGGGCCGCGGCACCATCACGCTCACCCCGAAGGGCCACTCCCTGGCCGAGACGGTGGTGCGCCGCCATCGCCTGGCCGAGTGCTTCCTCACCGAAATCCTGGGGCTCTCGTGGGCCGAGGCCCACCAGGAGGCGGGCAAGTGGGAGCACATCATCTCCCCCGCGGTGGAGAAGGCCATGACCCGGGTGCTCGAGCAGCCCACTACCTGCCCCCACGGCAACCCCATCCCCGGCTCCGGCTACGAGGCGCCCGACATGGTGACCCTCGACACGCTTGACGTGGGCCGGGAGTTCACCGTGCAGCGCATTCCCGAGGAACTGGAGTTCCAACCGGGGATGCTCGAATTCCTGGAAGAGGCCAGAGTGACGCCGGGATCTACGGGAACGGTCACGGCCCGCTCCCCCGACGGCACGTTCACGCTCGATGTCGAGGGCGGCCCCGTCGGCCTGAGCGACTACGCCACCTCACGCATACTGGTCAGCGCCGCGTCCGCCGACTAGGCGCTTCCAGGCCTACTTCTTGCCCGTCGCGGGTCGCGGCATCTTGTTTGGGCGCGGCCATCCGGCGCGTGCTACTTTGATGTGATCAAAGTAGCACCTCAGCCGTTGCCGGCTCACCGTCGATGGCTGTCTGAACAGGGGGACCCATGACCGCCAACCAATTCTCCAGACGCACATTCCTGGGAGGCACCGCCGCCGGTGCCGGGCTTCTGCTGGGGGGCAGCAGCTTGATCACCGCGTGCTCGGGCTCCACCGAGCCGCCGCCCGCAGCACCGCTCACGCCGGTGAACTTCCATCTGAGCTGGTTCGACTCGGTGCAGTTCGGCGGCTCCTACCTCGCCGACGCCAACGGGCACTACGCGGGCCAGGGCCTCGACGTGACGCTGGTGCCGGGTGGACCGGGCGTGTCTCCCGACACCTCGGTCATCGCAGGCCAGTCCATCATGGGCATATCGGCCGCCAACTTCGCCGGCCAGGCGAAGGCCGACGGCGCGCCCATCAAGATCGTGGGCGTGGCCATGCAGCGCAATCCGTTCGTGATCGCCTCGCTGACCAGCAACCCGATCAACGAGCCCAAGGACCTGGAGGGCCGCAGGCTTGGCATGGCCTTCAACAACCAGCTCGACTTGGAGTTGCTGTCGTCGCTGAACGGCGTCGATGTCAACGCCATCGAGGTCATCCAGGCCGACTACGACCCGGCTCCGCTCGTCAACGGCGAGGTGGACTCCCTGCTGTGCTGGTTGGTCGACCTGCCCGTCGCCATGACCGTGGCCGGCATCGACAACACCACCATGCTGTTCGCCGACTTCGGCTACGCGGTGCACAGCCAGACCTACATAGTCACCGAGGACACGCTGGCGAACCGCCGCGACGACGTGCTCGCGCTGCTGAGGGGCGAGATCCTGGGCTGGCAGGACCACAAGGCCGACCCGGACACGTCCGCTCAGGTGACCGTCGACCGGTTCCCCGACGCCGGCATGGACCTGGAGACCGAGACGGTCAAGGCCCACGAGTTCGTCAAGCTCATGTTCAGCGACGTGACCGACGCCAGCGGCTTCCTGTGGTGGACCGACCAGTCGGTCGCCGACAACATCCGGGTCCTCAAGGCGCTCGGCGTGAACGTGACCGAGGACTTCTGGGACCGGTCGCTGCTGGAGGAGATCTACGCCGGCGGTCCGGTGCTCTAGCGACGGGAATCCATAGCAGTCGCTAGACACCGCGGGTGATGGCCCGGCGGGGAGCGCCGGTAGACGTCGTCGGGGTCGGTCGCACCTTCGCCCTCGCTGGCGACGAGGTGACCGCGCTGAGCGGGTTCGACATGCACGTGCCCGCGGGCGGCTTCATCGCGCTGATCGGGCCGTCGGGCTGCGGCAAGTCCACCGCGCTGCGGCTCGTGGCCGGTCTGGACACGCCCGACGAGGGGACCATCGACATGGACGGCTCGTCCCCCGACGAGATGAGGCGGGGCCAGCGCATCGGCGTCGCCTTCCAGGATCCTTCGCTGCTGCCGTGGCGGACGGTCACGACCAACATCCGGCTGGCGCTGGAGCTGGTGGGCCGGCGCCACGACACCAAGGCAGTCGACGAACTGGTCGAACTCGTCGGCTTGCAGGGATTCGAGAAGGCCCGCCCCTCGCAGCTGTCGGGAGGCATGCGCCAACGGGTGGCCATCGCCCGTTCGCTGGTCACCAAGCCGGACCTGCTCCTGCTCGACGAGCCCTTCGGCGCCCTCGACGCCCTCACCCGCCAGCAGCTCAACGACGAGCTCCAGCGGATCTGGACGGCCCGGGGCACCACCACCATCCTGGTAACCCACTCCATCCCAGAGGCGGTGTACGTGGCCGACGAAGTGCTGGTCATGTCGCCCCGGCCGGGCAGCGTGGTGGCCCGCCACACCATCGGCTTCGAGCGGCCCCGCACCCGCGAGCTGCTGCTCACCGACCGGTTCCACGCCGAGGTGGAGGCGGTCTCGGCCAGCCTGCACCGCTCCGAGGGACAGGTCGTGCAACTCGACACGGACCCCAGTTGAGCGCCACCGCCGAGACCGCGGCCACCGCGCCGGCGCGCCCGGCGGGCGGCAGCCGGCTCGACCGGGTACCGCCGCGGGTGCTGAGTTCGGCGGTCGGGATCGCAGTGCTGCTGCTGTGGGAGTTGCTGGCCCGCACCGTCTACGCGGGCTCGTACCGGCTGTCGCCGCCCACCGCGGTGGTGGTCGAGTTCTTCGAGTTCCGCGGCCTCTATCTGCGCAATCTGTGGCACTCGACCAAGACGGCGGCCTGGGGGTTCCTGTGGGGGAACCTGGCCGCCATGGCCCTGGCCGTGGCCTCGACGCTGGTGCCGTGGCTGCGTCGCAGCATCGGCGCAGTGGTGCTGACCGTCTTCTGCCTGCCGTTCATCGCGATAGCCCCGATCCTGCGGCTGATCACCGGACCGGGCAACGCCACCCCTATTGCGCTGTCGGCGCTGGCTGTTGTGTTCACCACCTACGTGGCCGCGCTGTTGGGCTTCGACCTGGCTCCTGGAAGCGCCCTCGACGTCGTCCGCTCCTACGGCAGGGGGCGGCTGACCGCCTTCCGCAGCGTCAGGGTCCGGGCGTCGGTCCCGGCGCTGTTCGCCGGCCTTCAGATCGCCGCGCCGGCCGCCTTCCTGGGCGCGGTGGTGGGCGAGTTCACCGGCGCTCACCGCGGCTTGGGGATCCTCACCGTAAGGGCCCTCGGAGCCCTGCAGACCGACCGGATCTGGGTGATCGCGGTGATGGCCACCATCGTGGCCACCGGCGGGTACCTGGCTATCGGAGCGCTGGGCCGGTACCTGTGCCCCTGGTCGCCCGCATTGGATGTGGGCGCAGTGCCCGTGCCCCACGCTGAGCCGGGCCTGCTCAACCGGCTGGCGGGGCTGCTGGCGCCCATCGCCGTGGTGTTCGTCTTCTGGTACGCGTTCCTGTGGGTGTTCGGGATCGAGCCGTTCTTCGCCAAGACGCCCGTCGACGTGTGGGCCGAGCTGTTCTCGGTATCGGAGGCGCCCGAGACCCGCTCGATCATCTTCGGAGCGCTCGGCACCACGCTGTGGACGACCTCGCTGGGCTATGTGGTCGGTCTCGTCGGCGCGCTGGCGAGTGCCCTCGTGTTCATCCTGGTCCCGTGGCTCGAGCGCGCCTTGATGCCGATCGCGGTGGCGCTGCGGTCGATTCCGATCATCGTCACCACGCCGGTGATCATCCTGTTCGTCGGGCGGGGCCTCCTGACCACCACCGCCATCGTGGCCGTGATGTCGTTCTTCCCGACGCTGGTCAACTGCTACACGGCCATGACCCGCACACCGGAGGGGATCCTCGACGTGCTCAGGTCCTACGACGCCACGTCCACGGCCAACGTGCGCAACGCCTACCTGCCGACATCGGTGCCGGCTCTGCTGGCCTCGGCCCGCATCGCCGTGCCCACCTCTCTGCTGGGCGCCACCGTGGCCGAGTGGCTGGCCACCGGTGACGGGATCGGGGCGGTGATGGTCACCGCCTTCACCCGCAACGACTTCAAGATCCTGTGGGTGTCGGTGGCAGTGCTGACGATCGTGGCCGTGATCGGCTACTGGCTGGTGGCCGCGTTCGAGCTTCGTACCCTCGAGCGCATGGCTCCGGGAATCTCACGATGACCGTCGCCGCCGCGATCCCGCCTGAGGGGCCCAGCCCGGAGGCGTCGAGCGATCAGGCCGCGGTGCTGGCCCGCTACGACGAGCTGGGCGAGCTGCTGGCAGGAATGGACGACCGCCCGCCGGCCGACCCGGAACTGTGGGGTCCGGCCTCCGCCGCGCTGCTGCACGAGGCCCGGCTGCTGGATGCCGGGCGCTTCGAGGACTGGCTCTGCGGCTGGACCGACGACGCCGTGCTCTGGGTGCCGCTCTCTTCGCCCGCTCACCCCGGCACCGACCAGTCCCTGCTGCTGGACGACCGGCGACGTCTGGCGGAGCGGGTCGAGTGGCGCCGCGACCCGTCGGCCTGGGGCCAGCAGCCGCCGTCGCGCACCGTCCGCATCGTCGGCGGCGTGGAGGCCTGGCCCGCGCCGGGAGGCCTGGTGACCAGGTCCACCCTGCTGATCGACGAGCACCGCCACGGCCGCCGCCAGCAGCTGGCTGGCTGCCAGATCCACGAACTCGTCGGCGACGGTCTCCGGCGCCGCACCAAGATCCTCGTCGTGCCCGCGCTGGGTACCGGCGTCCGCAATCCGAGCTTCCTCCTGTAGGGGTGTTGTCGTGCCCGCCGACTTCGATCCGCCGACCATCGACTTCGAACAGCTGGTCCAGCCCCACCGGGTCCACCGCCGCCTCTACACCGACCCGCAGATCTTCGGTCTGGAGATGACCCGGGTGTTCGCCGCGTCATGGTGCTACGTAGGCCACGAGAGCGAGATACCCGAGCCCGGCGACTACCGCACCACCACGCTCGGTCTGCGGCCGGTGCTGATGACCCGAGGACGCGACGGCGGGATCAACGTGCTGCTGAACCGGTGCGCACACCGGGGGACCGTGGTTGCCGGTGAGGAGCGAGGCTGCGCCAAGCGCTTCGTGTGCCCCTACCACGGCTGGACTTACTCGCCCGACGGCCGGTTGGTGGCCATCCCGTTCCCCGCCGACCACCCGGCGCAGGACTACTCGACGCTCTCGCTGGGCCGGCTCGAGGCCGCTAGTTACCGGGGGTTCGTGTTCGCCACCCTCAACGCCGACCCCGAGCCGCTGGACTGCTGGCTGGGCGAGGCCCGCGAGGCGCTCGACACCATCATCGACCGCCACCCCGGCGGCGAGATAGCGGTGATGGGATCCCCCCAGCTCCTAGAGTTCGCCGGCAACTGGAAGCTGTCGTGGGACAACGCGGCCGACGGCCTGCACGCCACGTTCGCCCACCACTCCTACAACACCCTGGGCGAGACCGTTGATGTCGAGACGGTGCTGGCCCGCGACCCGGGTTCCACCCCGATGGTGTCCAAGGCGCTGCGCAACGGCCACATGGTGGTGGACCAGCGCCCGGGCATCCCCCAGGGACCGTGGGCCACGATGCGCGACGTGCCGTTCCGCGAGCCGTTGGAGTCGACGCTGGCCGACGCAGGCGCCGCCGAACTGCTCGACCTGGCCACCGGCAGCATGCTCAACCTCTCGCTGTTCCCGAACCTGATCTTCGTGGGCAACCAGCTGCTGGTGGTCGAGCCCGTGGCCGTGGACCGGACCAGGCTGCAGCTGTGGCTCACCTCCGCGCCGGGTGCGCCGCCCGAGATCGACCTGCTGCGCCTGCGGGTCGACGAGGACTTCGTCAACTTCGGTACCCCCGACGACCTCGACATGTTCGAGCGGGTCCAGCGGGGCCTGTCCATCCCGGAGATGGAGTGGATCGACATGAGTCGCGGTCTGCCCGACGACAGCACTGCCGACGGCTCCGTCTACGGACCGATCACCTCCGAGGCACCGCAGCGCCGCTATCTCGCCCACTACGCCGAGTTGATGACCACACCGGCCAAGACCCGTGCCCTCTGAGCTGCGCATCGAGCCGGGCGCTGAGCGCCGAACCGCATTCGGCGAGCGGGGCGCGGTGGTGATCCCCGGGCTGCTGGACGACCGCTGGTGCCAGCGGCTGCACGCCGCCATCGAACGCTGCCAGGCGAACCCCAGCCAGTTCTACGGGGTGCTGTCGCCGCCGGGCGAGCTCAAGGTGGACAGCGACCTGTTCCGCTGGTTCGACGACGGTGACATCGCGGAGGCGACCCACGAATCAAGTCTGCCCGCGCTGGGCGCAGAGCTGTGCGGAGCCGAGGCCGCAGTTCTGGTCGAGGACCAGTGGTTCTGCTCGGAGCCCGGCGCGATCTCGCGCAGCCCCTGGCACCAGGACCACCCCTACTACAACCTCGACCGGCCCTTCGTCACCATCTGGGTGACCCTCGACGACGTGACCGCCGACGCCGCCTTGCGGGTGGTGGAAGGCTCCCACGCCACCGGCATCACCTACGCGCCGATCGAGTTCTCGTCATCGATCGACACCATCGGCGGCGACTCCGAACTGGAGCCGGTGCCCGACGTGGACGCCGACCCCGAGAGATTCCCGGTCACTACCTGGGATCTTCAAGCCGGCGACGCGGTGGCCATCGACTCCCGGATGCTGCACTCCACCGGCATCCGCGAGGTGGCCGACCGGCCCTTCAGGCGGCTGTCGACCCGCTACGCACACCCCGACACCCGCTACCTGGACCTCGGCGAGCAGGCCGCGGTGTTCTGGAAGATGCTCCCCCACGGCCTGAGCACCGGCGATCTGGTGGCCGGAGAGGTCTTCCCCCTCATCAAGCCCTGAGCCGGGCGGCGACCGTGCCGCTCCCGGCTAGCCGGGGGCGGAGACGTGGACGAAGCGGGTGGTCTCCGATCCGAGGTGGTGCCAGCGGTGGCGGGTGGCGGTGGAGTAGATCATCGTGTCGCCCGCGGCCAGGCGGTGGGTGACGATGCCGCCGTCGCCGTCGTCGAGGTCCACGGCCAGCATTCCCCGGGTGACATGGATCATCTCGCGGCCCTCCGAGGCGAAGAACCCGCCCAGCTGCGAGCCGGGATCCACCACGTACTCGGCCGCGCTGAAGGGCTCCTCCAGGCCGCTGAGCTGGCGGCGGAACGCGGTCTGGGGCGCGTCGGTGATGTCGTAGCGCTGGCCCTCGTCGCCGTGGGTGACCACCACGTCGGCCGACACCGGGCCGGCCAGCAGCCGCTCTGGGGTGGTCTCCAGAACCCTGGCGATGGCGAACAGTGACGTCAGGCTGGGAGCCGCGAAGCTGGTCTCGACCTGACTCAGGAAGGGCACCGACAGACCGGCCCGGTCGGCCACCTGGCTCAGAGTGAGGCCGAGTTGGTTGCGGCGGCTGCGTACCGCCTGGCCCAACTCCTCCAGCGCCCGGGTGTCGTGATCCCGGTGAGGCTGGGGCTGGGGCTGTGCGCTGGCGGCCATCGGCGGGAGGGTACTTGTCGCCTGACCGGTCAGGCGCCGGAGGCGTCAGCCGGTCCGCTGCCGGCGGCCGTGCGGCCCGACTCGTGCTCGGGGAACAGCTCGGCGTAGGTGTCGCCCTCGCGGTAGGGGTGGGCGGCCAGCTTCTCCTCGTCGACGTCCACGCCGAGGCCGGGCCCGGTGGGAGCGGTGATGTGCCCTCCGCCGAGATCGGTCAGCGCGAGGCCCGGGTTGTGGCCGATGTCGGTGATCATCGGCTGGTGGGGGTCGATGTCGTACTCACAGAGCCGCACCCTGGCCGCGGTGGCCCAGTGCAGGTTGGCGGCCAGCCCAACCACTGTCGGTCCGCCCACGTGGGGGATGACCTCGATCGAGGACCGGGCCGCGAGGTCGGCGATCTCCAGGCAGCTCAGGATCCCCCCGGTCAGACTGGCGTCGGGCTCGAATACCCGGGCCGCGTCGCGCCGGGCCAACTCGGCGTACATCCGGGGCGAGTAGACCCGCTCCCCCACCGCCACCCGTATGGGCGAGTTGTGCTGGAGCCGCTCCAGGCCCTCTATCTGGTACTGGGGAACCGGCTCCTCGAAGAAGTGGATGCCGTAGCCGGCGATGCGGCGGCACAATTCGATGGCCGAGTCGGGATCGTGGAACCAGTACGAGTCGACGCCCATCAGCTTGTCGGCGCCCACGTGCTCGCGGACGGTGGCCACCGCTTCGGTGTCGCCGTCGATGGTCCGGCCCAGCCGGACCTTGACGCCGGCGAAGCCGAGGTCCATGCACTGGTCGAAGTAGTGGGCGTGCCACACCGCACTCTGCTCGAACATCGTGGTGCCGGTGCCGTACAGCGGGATCTCATAGGCGCTGCCGCCCAGCAGCTGGTGCACGGGCGCGCCCAGGGTCTTGCCGAGGATGTCCCACAGGGCGATCTCCACCGCGCCGACGGTCTGGCTGGTCAGGCCCTCCCAGCCGAGGTAGCCGTCGAGGGCCACCCGCAGGTCGGCCACCCGGTCGCGGATGGCCAGCGGGTCGCGTCCTTCGAGGTGCCGGGCGCACACGTCGTCAACCGCGGCCCGGAACACGGTGGGATACGAGTGCCCCCAGTTGGTGGACGCCTCGCCCCAGCCGACGGTGCCGTCGTCGGTCTCGACGCGCACAAGGGCGAAGCTGCGCTCCATGTCGGGGTCGATCTTGCGGTAGCCGGCGAGCACGGCCCGCACGCTCTCGATTCTCATGCTTGTGACTCCGTTTCTTGCAGCTCCAGCCACAGGTCGTCGGGCACCGGTGTGCGCAGCATGGCCAGATTCTCGTCGACCTCGGCCGGCGCGGCCATCCCGACGACTACGGAGGTGACGGTCGGGTTGGTGAGCGGGAAGCTCACCGCCGCCGCCCGCAGCGTCACGCCGTGTCGCCGGCAGACCGACTCGACGGCGGCCGCCCGAGCGAGCGTCTCATCCGAGGCGGGGCCGTAGTCGTACCACGAGCCGGCTCGGGGACGGGCGAGCACTCCGCTGTTGAACACCCCCGCGGCCAGGTAGGCGACCCCCCTCTCGGCGCACGCGTCGATCAGGTCGGCGGCCGACCGGTCGAGAAGCGTGTAGCGGCCCGCGACCAGCATGCAGTCGAGGTCGGCTCGCTCCAGGAAGGCGGCCGCGGTTCCCACCGAGTTGGTGCCCAGCGAGACCGCACTGATCACTCCCTCATCCCGAAGTGCCACCAGGGCCCGATAGGTGCCCTCCAGCGCCTCGTGGATGTGGTCGTCGGGGTCGTGGATGTGCACGATGTCGACCCGGTCCACCCCCAGGCGCTCCAGACTCGACTCCAAGGACTGCCGGGCGGCGTCGTAGCCGAAGTCGAAATGGACGTCGACCGACCCGTCGGGCCGATCAGTCAGTATCCGGCCGGCCTTGGTGGCGATCGCGGGCCGCTCGCCGCCCGCACCGGCCAGCGCCCGCCCCAACCGGCGCTCGGCCTCTCCCAGCCCGTAGAACGGGGCGGTGTCGAAGAACCGGATACCGAGTTCGAGGGCCCGCGACGCGGTAAGCACCGCAGTGTCGGAGTCGTTGCCCCAGAAGATCGAGGCCAGCGGTGCTGTCCCCAGCGCCAAGCGTCGGATGCGGAGTCCAGTCCGTGGAAGCGCTGCTTCGTCCAGGGGATCTCGTATCAAGCGTGTTTGATCCTATCAAAGTCTTGTGATTGTCTTCATGGCGTGCCACGGGTCAAGCCCACCGTCGCCGACCTGATCGCCGGCAAGGGACAGCGGCAGCTCACCGACATATTCGTCCTGTCCCTCGAGGAGGTCCGGGCGGTGGAGGAGGCCGGCCTCGACATGATGTGCCTGCCGGACGAGACCATGAGCCGCGAGGTCCGGGAGGCCGCTCCCACCACGTTCATCATCGCCGCGCTGGCCTACGGGGTTCACGCCACCACCGAGGAGTATCTGCGCATGGGCTTCGCCATGTACCGCCTCGGCGCCGACGCGGTGTACTGCGCGGCGGGTCTCGACACCGTGGCCCGGCTCGCGGCCGAGGGACTGGCGGTGGTGGGCCACATCGGGTTCATCCCCACCCACCGGACCTGGTACGGCGGGTACCGGGCAACCGGCAAGACGGCCGAGAGCGCCCTGAGGGTGTGGCGCCAGGCCCGGGCCCTGGAGGACGCCGGGGCGTTCGCGGCGGAGATCGAGCTCGTGCCCGAGCCGGTGGCGGCCGCCATCTCCCAGCGCTCCTCGCTCTTCTTGATCTCCATGGGGTCGGGAGCGGGGTGCGACGCCCAGTACCTGTTCAGCATGGACATCCTGGGCACGAACACCGGGCACTACCCGCGCCACTCCAAGAAGTACCGCGACTTCCAAGCCGAGTACGATCGCCTCCACTCCGAACGGGTGGCGGCCTACGGCGAGTACCGGGCCGACGTCGAGGGCGAGATCTACCCTGCCGCCGAGCACAAGCTGCGGATCGACGAGGCGGAACTGGCCAAGTTCATCGAGGCGCTCGACAGCAGTCAAGATGACCGCGACGATGGCGGCACCAAATCGATCGGAGGAGTGCCATGGACGGAGATAGCCAGGCCACAGCACTAGGCACCGACGCGGCGGCCGAGCCGGTCTCGATGCTGGTCGAAGGCACGGTGGTGACCATGGACGCCGAGCGGCGGGTCATCAGCGAGGGCGCAGTGGCCGTCTCCGGAGACCGCATCGTCGACGTGGGCGACGCGGCCGAGCTGCGGGCCCGCCACCCCGACGCCCAACGCATCGGCGGGGCCAGGCGCTACGTGATCCCGGGTCTGATCGACTGCCACAACCACATCGCCCAGGCCCTGTGCCGGGAGAGCACGGTGGAGGACTTCCCCAACATCTACCGCATCTACATCCCGGCCGAGGCCATCCAGGACACCGACGACGTGCGGGTCAGCGCCCGGGTGGCCTTCGCCCAGCTGATGCGGGCCGGCGTCACCACCATGACCGAGACCACCTGCACGGTCGCCCACGAGGAGCCCATCGCCGAGACGGTGATGGAGACGGGCATCCGCTGCGCTCTGGCCCGGGGGATGTGGGACCGGGAGTCCCGGCTGGCCGGCAACTACGAGCAGATCACCGGGAAGTCCTGGTACCGCGACGACCCGGCCGCCTTGGCCGACGACCTGGACTACACCAAGGAGTTCTTCGCCAAGTGGTTCACCAAGGGCGAGGGGCGGTTGCGCCCGTGGGTCCACAACCTGGGCGTGCCGTCATGCTCGGACGAGCGCTACCTGGCCACCGACGAGCTGGTCCAGGAGTGGGGCACGGGCATCATGACCCACATCAACCGCGACCGCGAGGAGATCGAGTTGAGCGTCTCGCTGTTCGGACACCGCCCGCTGGAGCACCTGGCCTCCATCGGCGCGCTGACCGAGCGGCTGGTGGCCATCCACGCCATGCTCACCACCGACCGCGAGA
>VXWX01000096.1 GCA_009835735.1 Acidimicrobiaceae bacterium | reverse complement strand
TCGCCCGGGGCGTGATCATCATCCTGGCGGTGGCGCTGAGCATGAGAGAGCAGAAAGAGACTTGACGTGTTCCTGCAACCGCTGTTGAGGCGCAACCCGCAGTTCGTGGAAGCCGCCGTCGAGCTCCATCAAGCGGGACGGATACCGGCCAACAGCTGCGTCCTCGACCTCGACGCCATCGAGACGAACACGGCTGGACTGTGCCAGGAAGCCCGCCGGCTGGGCCTGACTGTCTACGCCATGACCAAGCAGATCGGCCGGGCCCCGGCGGCGCTGGCCGCCATGACCGCCGGCGGTGTCGACGGCTATGTCGCCGTGGACATGGCCTGCGCCCGACCGATCGCCCGTCACGGCCACAACCTCGGCCATCTCGGCCATCTCGTGCAGGTGCCCCGAGCCGAGGCCGGCGAAGCTGCCGGGCTGAAGCCTGACTACTGGACGATCTTCTCCGAGAACAAGGGTGAGGAGGCCGCGGCCGCGGCTCATCGTCTCGGCCGGTCCCAGCGGCTGCTGGTGAGGGTGTTCGCCGAGGGCGACACTTTCTACCCGGGTCACGAGGGTGGCGTGGCGCTGGACGACTTGCCCACCATGATCGACCGCATCGCCGGGCTGCCCGGAGCCGAGTTTGCCGGCCTGACCACCTTCCCGGCCCTGCTATTCGACTCCGCCTCCGGCGGTGCGCGCCTCACCCCCAACGCGGAGACGCTGGCCCGGGCCGCGGAGATCGCCCGCGGTCACCCGGCCAGCCCGCAGGCGTTGGAGATCAACGCGCCGGGGACGACCTCGACCGAGGTGCTCGGCATGCTGGCTGAGGCCGGTGCCACCCAGGTCGAGCCCGGCCACGGGCTCACCGGCACCACCCCTCTTCATGGGGTGCGGTACCTCCCCGAGCAGCCCGCGGTGCTCTACCTCAGCGAGGTGGCCCACATCCACCAGGGCGTGCCGCTCTGCTTCGGAGGGGGTCTCTACATCGATCCGGTGTTCGGCGACTACCAGGTGCGAGCCGTCGTCGCCCACGACCCGTCGGAGGTGTCGACGGAGCCGGTGCCGGTCGACATGCCCGCACCCGCGGCCATCGACTACTACGCCAGACTCCACCCCGGCGAGAGCCGGACGGTGGCCGAGGGCGACACCGTGGTCTTCGGCTTCCGGGTTCAGGCCTTCGTCACCAGGACCTTGATCGTCGGCCTCACCGGCGTCTCCTCCGGCCGGGCGCAGGTGGCCGGTATCTGGAACGGCTTCGGGGACGAGGTCTCCGTCGGGGGCTCCGGGTGATGGGCGCGGCCGGCACCCCCGCACTCGAGGTCGAGGGCCTGTGCAAGTCGTTCCGGGCCGTGCGGGCGCTCGATCATGTGGCGTTGCGCCTGCACTACGGCCGGGTCACGGCCCTGCTGGGCGACAACGGCGCGGGCAAGTCGACGCTGGTCAAGTGCATCTCCGGCGTGTACGCGCCAGACGCGGGCGTGGTCAAGATTGACGGGACCGTCCAAGCGGTCGCCTCGCCCGAGGCGGCCCGGTCGCTGGGCATCGAGACCGTTCATCAGACGCTGGCCGTGATCGACCCCCTCGACGTCGTCGAGAACCTCTTCCTCAACCGGGAGCACACGCGCGGCGGGCGGCTTGGCGCCTGGCTCGGGGTGCTCGACAAGAAACGCATGCGGGCCGAGTCCAGCGACATCCTGGGGAGACTCGACATTCGCATCCCGTCGTTGCGCCGGTCGATGAGCGCCCTGTCGGGCGGCCAGCGCCAAGCGGTGGCCATCGGCCGGGCGGCCGCCTGGGGACAGCAGATCGTTCTGCTAGACGAGCCCGCGGCTGCGCTGGGCGTGGAGCAGGCGGCCCGTGTGCTCGACCTCATCCGCAGCCTGCGAGACGCGGGCGTGGCGGTTCTGCTCATCACTCACAACATGGACCGCGTCACCGAGGTCTGCGACCGGGCCGTGGTGCTGCGCCAAGGCCGCAAGACCGCCGAGGTGGACGTGGGCCAGGTGACCAAGGACGATCTCGTGGCCTACATCACCGGCGCCAGAAGCGGCGGCCTGGACCCATGAGCGGACAGGCCGAAAGGCAGCTGGGAGTCGATGTCGGAGGCACCAGCATCAAGGGCGCCGTCGTCGATCTGGGCACCGGCGAATTGGCCGGAGCCATTCGCTCCGAGCCGACGCCGGAGACGGCGACGCCCGGTGACGTCGCATCTGCCATTGCTCGAATCGCATCCGCGGTTGGCTGGTCCGGCCCGGTCGGCGTGGCCCTGCCGGGCGTCATCGACGGATCTTCGCTGCGCCATGCCCCCAATCTCTCGGGCGTCTTCGAGGAGGACGGTGCGCTGGTATGCCTGCGTGCCTCCGACGGTGCCAACGCGGTGCTCATCAACGACGCCGATGCGGCCGGACTGGCCGAGTTGACCTACGGCGACGCCGGCATCGACCGCGACGGACTGACCATCGTGCTTACCTTCGGAACCGGCATAGGCAGCGCGCTGCTCCACAACGGTGATCTCATCGCCAACTCAGAACTGGGCGGCCTCGAGGGCACGAACGGGCGCTTCGAGGAGATCGCGTCCGGGAGGGCCATCTCCACCGAGGAGCTCTCTCCGGTCGAATGGGCCCAGCGAGCGCAGCCCTTCTTCGACGAACTGGAGGCCATGCTCAACCCGTCTCGCTGGGTGGTCGGCGGGGGGCTAAGTGAGAACTTCGACCGCTTCGCGTCGAGGCTCGAGCTGTCCAAGCCCATCTCGGTGGCCCACCTAGGCATCCACGCCGGCGTAGTCGGCGCCGCCGTCGCCGTGCGCCGGGCCGGACGCGGCGCGGCCGGCACCGCGGCGCAGTGAGGGTCGTCGTCAGCGAGTCTGCAACTGCAGCCGCACGAGTAGTGGCTGATCTCGTCGAGCGGTTCATTACTTCGGCACCGCGGCCTGCTCTGGGCTTGGCTACCGGCGAGACGATGGAGGCGGTGTTCGTTGAACTGGTGCGGCGCCACCAGGAGCAGGGCCTCAGCTTCGCCTGCGTCCAGGCCTACCTTCTCGACGAGTATCTGGATCTCGACCACGACGATCGGAGCGCCTACTGCAACGTGGTGCACCGCCTGCTGGCCGGTCGGGTCGATATGGGGCCCGGCGCCATCCACGGCCCCAACCCCCAAGCGCTCGATGTGACCGCGGAGTGCGCCCGCTACGAGCGGCAGGTGCGAGAGGCATCCATCGGCCTGCAGTTGCTGGGCATCGGAGCCAACGGCCACATCGCCTTCAACGAGCCGGGATCTCCGCTGGACAGCGCTACCCGGGTGGTCGAGTTGAGCGAGCAAACCCGGGTCGACAACGCCCGTTTCTTCCCCGGACGGTCCGTTCCCTCCCGAGCCATCACCCAGGGCATCTCCACAATCGGTGCCGCCGCCCGACTCGTGCTGGTCGCATGCGGGGAGCACAAGGCCCGGGCTGTAGCCCGAGCCCTCGAGGGGCCCGTCACCGCGGAGATCCCAGCTTCGGCTCTGCAGCGCCATCCGAAGGTCACTGTGGTGCTGGACCGGTGGGCCTCCTCAGGACTCGCTCACTCGAGCCCTTAGGCTGGCCGACTTCCAATGCGGTATGGACGAGTCTCTGTCGACGGTGAGATCCGCTGGGTCCAGGTGGACGACGACGCGGTCCATGTGCTGCGTGGTTCTCCCCTGGAGGGCGACCCCGTCGTCGAGCGGTCCCGAGCGCTAGAGGGGTTGGCCTTCCTGCCGCCGGTGGTGCCGTTCGTGTTCTACGCGGTCGGCCTGAACTACCGGCGCCACATCGAGGAGCAGATCGCCGCGGGACGGGACGTCGCCGTGCCTGATCGTCCGGAGGTCGGTTACCGGGCGAACAATGCCTTGATCGGGCACGGCGAGTCCATACTCGTGCCGCCCGACGTGACCGGCCGTTTCGAGGCCGAGGGCGAGGTGGTTGCCGTCATCGGCCGCCGCCTGCGCAACGCGTCGCGGGCCGAGGTGCAGGAGTCGGTGTTCGGCTGGACGATCGGCAACGACGTGAGCGCCCGCGAGTGGCAGCGCTCCGACCGCTCGTTCTGGCGGAGCAAGAACAGCGACACGTTCAAGCCCATGGGCCCCTGGATCGAGACCGACGTCGACCCCATGGTCCAGACCACCACAGTCCGGGTCAACGGCGACGTCCAAGCCGAATTCGCCACCGGCGACATGGTCTTCGACCCGTGGGACTTCATCGTCGAGGCGTCCCGCTACATCACCTTCCATCCCGGCGACGTGCTCTGGATGGGAGCCGACTCAACCTGCCAGCTCGCACCGGGAGACACCGTCGACGTCGAGATCACCGGCATCGGCGTGCTCGCGAACCCGGTCAGGCCGGGAGTCGTGTGATCATCGACAGACCGTCGCCCACCGGCAGCAGCGCCACCAGCACCCGCTCGTCGGCGATGACGTGGGCGTTGAAGGCGCGCAACTCCTCGGTGGTCGAATCGGTCTCGTCCGGGTTGGCTACGTTGCCGCTCCACAGAACGTTGTCCACCAGGATCACTCCCCGCTCCGACAGTCGGGGAACCAGCTCCTCGTAGTAGGCGATATAGGACTGCTTGTCGGCGTCGATGAAAGCGAAGTCGATGGCCGGTTCGTCCGGCAGGGCTCGCAGGGTGTCGAGCGCAGGGGCGATGCGCAACTCGATCCGGTCGGCCAGCCCCGCCCGCTCCCAGTGGTCGCGGGCGATGGCGGTCCACTCCTCGGAGATGTCGCAGCACAGCAGGCGTCCGCCCGGCGGCAGTGCCTTGGCCACGCTTAGGGCCGAGTAGCCGGTGAAGGTGCCGATCTCCACCGCGAACCTGGGCTGCAGCAGGGTGGCGAGAATGGTCATGAAGGCGCCCTGGGTGGTGCCGATCTGCATGACGCTCCAGCCGCCGAGTTCGGCGGTGGCCTCGATGAGTTGGCGCTGGACCTCGTCGGGTCCGGCCGAGTGGGCGTCGACATAGGCGGCCAGCGCCTCGTCGAGGAAGGCGATGCGAGAACTCATGGCCCGCCGATGCTACCGACCGGCGCGGCGGGGCGGCATGGGGACGAAGGTGCTGGTGCGGGCCGCGTACTCGGCGTAACCGGGCCGGCGCTTGCCCATGCTGCGCTCCAGCATCGTCACTCCCGAGACCCTCAGCAGCAGGATCGTCATTAGCAGCGGCCCAGCGGCGGTCCACCACGCCCCGCCCGCAACGGCGACCACCCAGATGCCCCACCACACAACGCTGTCGCCGAAGTAGTTGGGGTGTCGGCTGTAGCGCCACAGGCCCCGGTCCATGACTTTGCCCCGGTTGGCTTCGTCGGCTTTGAACCGGCGCAACTGCTCGTCGCCGACCGACTCGAAGACGAACCCCACCGCCCAGACCGCCGCCCCGACCCAATCCAGCCACCGCAGCGGCGACGGGTCGGAGTCGCCCATTACCGCCTGGATTGGCAGTGACACCACCACCGCCAGCACAGCTTGCAGCCCGAACACGACCAGGAGGCTCCACAGCCAGAACGGCTGCAGGCGCCGCCTCAAGGCCTGGTAGCGGAAGTCCTCGCGAGCGCCCCACTTTCGAGCGGTGAGGTGAGCGCTCAACCGCAGGCCCCACACCGACACCATCACCAGCATCAGCGATGCCCGGCCGCTGTCACTCCCGTCGCTCCACAGCCACAGTGACCAGGCCACGGCGACGAACACCATCGGCCACAGCGGATCGACGATCGACACGTCGCGCTTGGGCAGGCTCACCAGCCAGCACCCGGCCATCAACACACCGGCCACCAGCGCGGCCAGACCCAGTTCGCTCACACCGCCTCCGCCTCTACGGCCACCACAGTTCTGGCCCGGCCGGTGCAGTCAGCATGCTCGACTGATCCTACGGCTTGATTGAACCGCCTCGAGCGGTTGACCCAATTGTGGCAACGTCCAACCACGAGATATATTGAAATCAGACGAGTATCGCGGCCTTTCGTCCGGGCGCCAGATGTCTGCTCATGCAGGAGGAGCAACCATGGCGCCGCTCTTGACGGTCGCGGAGTACGCGTTCTTCGGGTTGGCGATGTTCAACCTGGGCCTGATCGTCCCCTTCGCGAGGAACCGGTGGTACCGCCGGAGGATGCGGCGCGAGCGCGCCGGCCGCGGCGATGGCAGGATCATCACCAAGAACGACATCCGCGAGGAGCTGTGTCGCGACCCTGTGGCCGTCGACATGTTCATGAGCGACAGCACACCCGACGACGTGCAGAGGTACCTGTACCTGGAGGCCGAGCGCAGGGCCATCATGCGCAAGCGAAAGCAGCTCGCCGACCACGAGAACGACTTCTTCGCCCCGCCGAGGCGTCCCGGCCCGGACCCGGGCTTCAGCGGCTGCCGCAGCTAGCGACCGGCCTGACTGCTGTGAATGGCGGGCCGGCGCGCCGTAGCATCGGCCGCCATGGTCTCGATCACACCGCCGGGCGGCTGGACCTACGGCGTAGCGCTGCCGATTCACACGCTCACCGCCACGCTGGCCGACCCCTGGGAGCACACCGCCACCGTCGAGGACCTGGTGCGCGTCTCCCGCAAGGCCGAAGAAACCGGCCACGACTTCGTAGGCGTGACCGACCACATCGCCATTCCCGACAACGACTATGCGGCCCATATGAGCACCACCTGGTATGACACGGTGGCCACGTTGTCGTACCTGGCGGCCTGCACGTCCACGGTCAACCTGGCCTCGGTGGTGTGGATCGCGGCCTACCGCCACCCCTTGCAGACGGCCAAGTCGTTCGCCACGCTGGACCATCTCTCTGGCGGCCGGGCCATCCTCGGCGTGGGAGCCGGCCACGTGGAGGCCGAGTTCGAGGCGCTGGGAGTGGACTTCGAGGCTCGGGGCCGGTTGCTCGACGAGATCCTCGAGGCGGTGAGGGGAGCCTTCGCCGGCCCTTACGTGAGCCACTCCGGAGAGGCCTTCAGCTACTCCGACGTCGGGGTCGGCCCCGCCCCCGCACGGGAGCTGCCGATCTGGGTGGGAGGCAGCGGCCGGGCCGCCTGGCGGCGAGCCGGCCGCCTAGGCGACGGCTACGTGCCGATGGGCAACCCGGTCTCCCAGTACGGCGAGATCATCGACACGATGAACAGCGCCGCGGCCTCCGCCGGGCGTGACGGCGCCCGCTTCGACATCGGCTTCATGCCGCCGTGGTGCTACCTGCTGGCCGACACCGCCCCTGAGGGCGTGCCCTTCGTGATGTCGTGCGGTGTGGAACCGCTGGCGGCCAGCATCCGGGCCGGCCGGGCTGCGGGGGCCAACACCTTCCACCTCAAGTTTCGGGCCCGCACCCTCGACGAGTACCTTGAGCAGTTCGACGCCTTCGCCGAGTCGGTGATCCCCCTGGTGAACGAAGCTTGACCGTCGCTAGTTGACGCGGCGGTCGCGGTCGGCCCAGAGCTTGTCGCGCAGGGCGAACTTCTGGATCTTGCCGGTGGCGGTCTTGGGCAGATCGCCGAACGTCACCGACTTCGGGGCCTTGAAGCGGGCGATACGGGACTTGACGTGCTCGACGAGGTCGGCCTCGGTCACGTCTGCTCCGGTACGGAGCACCACGAACGCGGCCGGCACCTCGCCCCACTTGTCGTCGGGGGCGGCCACCACCGCGCACTCCACCACGTCGGGATGCGACGCCAGGGCCTGCTCCACCTCGATGGAGGCGATGTTCTCGCCGCCGGAGATGATCACGTCCTTGGCCCGGTCCCGCACCTCCACGTAACCGTGGTCGTGCATCACGGCCATGTCCCCAGTCCGGAACCAGGTCCCGCCGGGCCCGTCCGCCGATGCCGCCGCGGTGGCCTCGGGATCCTTGTAGTAGCCGAGCATCACGTTGTTGCCCCGGATGGCGATCTCGCCCTGGGTTGTGCCGTCGGCAGGCACGTCGGCGCCGTCGCCGTCGACCACCCGTACCGAGGAGGTCACCAGCGTGCCCACCCCCTGGCGGGCCTTGATCCGGGCCTGCTCCTCGCCGGGCAGTGCGTCCCATTCGCTGCGCCAGTCGCAGATCAGCGACGGGCCGTAGGTCTCGGTCAGGCCGTAGAGGTGGGTCACATGAATGTTCAGTTCGGACATCTGGGTCAGCAGTGTGGGCGACGGGGGTGCGCCGCCGGTGCACACCTTCACCGTCCGCGGCGCCGGAGCCGCGTCGGGATGGTTGACCAGGCCGATCAGCACGGTCGGGGCCGCGTTGAAGTGGGTCACGCCGTCGTCGCGGATATGCCGCCACACCGTGCCGGGGTCCGGGGTCCGCAGCATCAGGTGCACCCCGCCCACCGCGGTGACCGCCCAGGGGAAGCACCAGCCGTTGCAGTGGAATATGGGCAGCGTCCACAGGAACACGGCGTCGCTGTCGAGGCCACACTGAGCGGCCATGGCCAGCGCGTTGAGGTTGGCGCCCCGGTGCGAGTACATGACGCCCTTGGGGTTGCCCGTCGTGCCCGACGTGTAGTTGAGGCTCAGCACGGAGTGCTCGTCGGTGATCTCGACCCGGTGGGGTTGCGCAGCCGCCAGCAGGGCTTCGTACTCGCAGTCGGAGGCGCCTGAAGCGCCGGCGTCGTGCGAGAGCACCAGCCGCAGGCCCGGCACCCTCTCCTGCACGGATCGGGCCACATCGGCCAAGCCGTGGTCGGCGAAGAGCACCTTGGACCCGGCGTGGCCGACGATCCAGGCCAGCTCCGGCGCCGACAACCTGGAGTTCAGTGCGTTGAACACCACCCCGGCCATGGGGAACCCGAAGGTGGCCTCCAGAGCCATCGACACGTTGGGGGCCAGCACCGACACCGCGTCGCCGGGCGCCAGGCCCAGATCGACGGTGGCTCCGGCCAGCCGCTGGCAGCGGTCGGCGAAGTCCTCGTAGGTGTGCCGCAGTGGTCCGTCCACCACCGCTGAGCGGTCGCCGTGCACAAGGCGGGCCCGGTCGAGGAAGGACACCGGCGTGAGCGGTACCGGCACGAAGGGCGAGGTCATGGACGGCAACGCTATGTGACCAAGATCACGAATGCGACGGCTGGTGCCGGCCATTGAATTGACAACGAGAAGCAGAAGGAGAAGGAGAGAAAACATGACATACGCAATTGCCATCGTGGTCTTCCTGGCGCTGCCGGCCATGGCCGTCGCCGCCCGGATCGGCGCCCATCAGCGCCATGGAGCGCACGGCCGTCCCGATCTGGAGTCCGGCCGCACCGGGGACCTCAGTTCGGCGGCGAGCGCGGCCTACAACAACTTGCTGCGCCAGGCTCGGGCCGAAGCCTCCGGCACACGCCCCCGCCGCCAGGACCGACCGGCCACTCTGAGGCCCGTCTTCAATCTCGGTGGTACGCCGGTTCCCGACGGGGTCAGCGCCTGGGCATCCGACGAGCACATACGTCGGGAATTCGACCTGGACAACCCCGACCACCGGGGCCAGGCGGCGTAGCGGCTGCTAGGCGTCGCTCTCGCCGGCCAAGCGGGCTCGCAGATCGTGCTTGCGGACCTTGCCTGAAGCGGTCAGTGGCAGTTCAGCGGTGAAGGTGACGCCGCGGGGAGCCTTGTAATTGGCCATCCGCTCCCGGCACCATGCCACCAGTTCGGCCTCGGCGGCCTCGGTGGCGGCCGTGCCCGGTACGGGCACCACGAAGGCGTGGCCCACCTCGCCCAAGCGGTCGTCGGGCCGGCCCACCACCGCCACCTGGCCCACCGCGGGGTGGGCCAGCATCGTGGCCTCGATCTCGGCCGGGTAGGCGTTGAAGCCGCCGCAGATGAACATGTCCTTGAGCCGGTCGGTGATGGCCACGTAGCCGGCGGCGTCCATGGTGCCGACATCGCCGGTGTGCAGCAACCCGTCGGCGTCGATGGCGGCCGCGGTGGCCTCCGGGTCGTCGAGGTATCCGTCCATCACGTTGTAGCCCCGCACCACGATCTCGCCGGGCTCGCCGCGGGGCAGCTCGTCGCCGCCGGGGCCGACCACCTGGACCTCCACGTCGTCGATGGCCCGGCCCGACGTTGCCGAGATCGTCTCGGGCGGATCGTCGTGGCGGCACATGGTGGCGATGCCCGACGCCTCGGTGAGCCCGTAGCCGGTCACCACCACCTCGAAGCCGAGCCGGTCGCGCATGGCCTCGATCATCGGTACCGGCACGGGAGCGGCGCCGGTCACCGCCAGGCGCAGGGTGGACATGTCGAACGTGTCGAGGTCGGGATGGTTGAGGATGGTCTGGTAGATGGCGGGCGGGCCGGGCAGCACCGACACCCGCTCCGCCGGGATGCGGGCCATCACCGAGGGCACGTCGAACACGGGATGAGGGATCATCGTCGCCCCGGTCATCAGGCAGGCCAGGATCCCGGCGTTGAGGCCGAACGAGTGGAAGAACGGATTGACGATCAGGTACCGGTCGCCGTGGCGCAGGCCGATAACCGAGGCCCAGTTCCGGTAGGCGCGGCAGATCGCCCCGTGGTTGAGGACCACCCCCTTGGGTCGTCCCGTGGTGCCCGACGTGAACATGATGTGGCACGGGTCGCGGTCCGAGACCCCGGGCAGAGGACCGGTGGAGGCACCGGCCGGCGCTTGGGCGACGAAGTCCGAGAACCCGATCGCGTCGGGCGGTGCCGGTCCCCGCAACGCCACGACCTGCTCAACGCACGGGGGTACGCCCCCATCGGCGGCCCGCAACAATCCCAGGTGGTCGGTGCCCAGGAAGTCGGTGGAGCAGAACAGGAGGCGGGCTCGGGACCGGTCGAGCACAAAGGCGGTCTCGTCGCCCTTGAACCGGGTGTTGACCGGCACGACCACCCCACCGGCCGCGTGCGCACCCAGCGCCGCTACCGCCCATTCCCACCAGTTGGGTCCCCACAAGCCAACCCGGTCGCCGGGCGCCAGGCCCCATGCGCGGAGCGCAACGGCCATCTCGTTGACCCGGTCGCGCATCTCGCTGAACGACATGCGCATCCCGTCGTCCACCAGAGCCTCGCTCGCGCCGAAGCGACCCGCGGCGTCCTCCACGAGGGCACCGATGGTGGTCACGTGTCCCAGGCTACGAGCAGCTTCCTGGGGCCGCGGAAGGTGATGTTGGCGAAGCGTTCCAGGCTCTGGCCCTCCACCAGCCGCAGCGACGGGATCCGTTCGGTCAGAACCTCCAGGGCGACGGTGGCTTCGAGGCGGGCGAGGCGGGCCCCCAGGCAGAAGTGGATGCCCTTGCCGAAGGAGATGTGGTTGCGGGCATTGGGCCGGTGGATGTCGAACTCGCCGCCGCCGTCGAAGATGTCGGGTTGGTGGTTGGCCGCGGCCAGGCTCATGAAGATGTTGGTCCCGGCCGGCACCTTCACGCCGGCCACCTCGGCGTCGATGTTGGCCACCCGCCGCCAGCTGGTCTGGGGCGACTCGAAGCGCAGCACCTCCTCCAGCGCGGCCGGGATCAGGGACGGGTCCGCGCACAGTTGACTCCACTGGTCCCGGCGCGACAGCAGGCAGATCAGCGAGTTCGACAGGAAGTGGCTGACGATCTCGTGGCCGGCGAACGACAGGCCGTAGACGATCGACTCCACTTCCCGGTAGGTGAGCTGGTCAGGGTCGGCTTTGTGGACCGCGAGGAGCTCGGAGGCGAAGTCGTCGCCGGGATCGTCGACCTTAGCGGCCACGACGCTTCGGCAGTACCGCCAGTAGGCCAGCATCTTGTGGGCGATCTCTGCCTGCTCGGCCTCGGTTGGCTTGCCCCAGCTGAAGGCCAGGCGGTCGGAGCACCACCCCTTGAGCTTCTCGTCGTCGCTCTCCGGAAATCCGATGAAGCGGAAGATCGTCTCGCCCGGCAGCGGGTGTGCGAACACCGGAACGAAGTCGGCCGGAGATCCTGTAGCCAGCAGGGCGTCGGCGAGATCGTGGCTGCGGCCGCGGATGTAGGGCTCCAGGATCCGCATGCGCCGGTTGGAGAAGCCCTGCTTGGTGTGGTTGCGGATGCGGCCGTGGTCGGGAGGCTGGCGGTTGGACATCACCGCCACCGGATTGAAGTCCGGCGCGGCCAGCACGGCGTGGGCGGCCGCGCTCAGGGGGAACACCGGATCCTGCACGTTCTGGGACCCGAACGTCTCGGGGTCCAGGAAGATCTCGCTCACGTCCTCCATGCGGGTGACCACCAGGTAGCCCAGCTCGCTGGAGTAGAACACAGGCGTGTCCCGCAGCCCGTCCAGCACCGCGTACGGATCGGCGAGATAGTCGGGCGCGAACGGTGTGAAGTTGTTCACCGGGCAGCCCGACGGCGGAGGCGGCACCTCGTCGGGAACCCGGTGGTAGGAAGCCTCGGTCTGGGTCATCGATCGCCTGCTTCGAACTTCCGTCGATTGTTGCTCACATACGACCATAATCCCTGGACGCGGCGCCCGGAAGCTCGATCTCGCGCCGAGGTTCCTCGCTCCGACGGCGCCGCGTTATGGTCTGAGCCGTGGTCAGGACACTTGCCGCCGCTACTCGTCGGGTGCTGGGCTCCCACCGTCGAGGGGACCGTTCGGCTGCCGTCCCAGCCGCCGACGACACCGACGCCGCGCTGATCGCCGACCTGGTAAAGGCCATCGGGGCCGACCGGGTACGGGCCGACGCAGCCGCCCGCTATCTGGCCTCCCGTGACGCTTCCATCTACAAGGAGGGCAACGCCGGGCCGGTGTGCTATCCCGGTTCCACCGAGGACGTGGTGGCGTGCGTGAAGGTCGCAACGCGCCATGGTCGGGCAGTTTCTCCCAGGGGGGCAGGCACCGGCCTGGCCGGCGGGGCCGCCCCGCTGGGCCAGCCCGTAGTCCTGTCGATGACCCGGATGGACAAGTTGCTGGAAGTAGACCTGGACAACGGCTTGGCCTGGGTGCAGCCCGGCATGGTCAACCTCGACCTCAGCCGGGCACTGGCTCCCCACGGCGTGCACTACGCGCCCGATCCGTCCAGCCAGGCGGTCTGCACCATCGGTGGCAACCTGGCCAACAACTCCGGCGGCCCGCACTGCCTGGCCTACGGCGTGACCAGCGCCCATGTGGTGGCGGTGGAGGTCGTTCTGTCCGACGGGTCGGTGGTCACGCTGGGCGACATCACCGCCGAACCGGCCGGCTACGACCTGCGGGGGGCGTTCGTCGGCTCCGAGGGCATGTGCGGTATAGCCACCGCGGTGGCCGTGCGCCTCACCCGCAACCCGCCCGCCGTGTGCACCATGCTGCTGTGCTTCGAGGACGTGTCGGACGCAGCGGCCACCGTCAGTGCCATCATCGCGGCCGGGATCGTGCCGGCCGCCATCGAGATGATGGACCAGCGCTGCGTCCGAGCGATCGAGGACTTCGCTCAGGCGGGATACCCCGAAGACGCGGCCGCGGTGCTGCTGGTCGAGGTTGACGGTGCCTCCGGCGGCGTGGCCATCGCCAGCGAGCGAGTGGACGGCATAGCCCGGCGCAACCAGGCCATCAGCGTGCGCATCGCCGCCGACGAGGACGAGCGGGCCCGGCTGTGGAAGGGGCGCAAGAGCGCGTTCGGGGCGGTGGCCAACGTGATGCCCGACTACTACCTGCACGACACGGTGGTGCCCCGCACCAGGCTGGTGGAGGTGCTCGAACGGATCTACGAGATCGTCGACCGTCACGACCTCCTCGTGCTCAACGTCTTCCACGCCGGCGACGGGAACCTTCACCCCATCCTGGCCTACGACTCGCGGGTGCCGGGCGTCGTCGAGCGGGTGCATGCCGCGGGCCGCGAGATCATAGAGATGTCGCTGGACATGGGCGGGGCGCTCACCGGCGAGCACGGGATCGGAGTGGAGAAGCGCGAATACATGGAGCGCATGTTCAGCGCGGTGGACCTTGACCAGCAGGGCCGCCTGCGGGCGTCGTTCGATCCGTACTGCCGCATGAACCCGGGCAAGGTGCTGCCCAGCGCCCACAGCTGCTCGGACATCGGCGCGTTGAGAGCCTCCGACGCCGCCGGCGTCTGGGGCTAAGAGTGGTGGCGGATTTCGACGAGGCCCTGACCACCTTCGCGGCCGAGGTCGGCCCGGACGGGCCGGTGTGCGCGCGGGGAGGGAGGACCCGTTGGAGCCTTGGCGGGGAGCCCGCCCCGGGGACCCGCGAGGTGCAGGCCCCGGCGGGCATCGTGGCCTTCGAGCCGGCGGAGATGACGGTGCGGGTGCGGGCCGGGACGCCCGTGGCCGAGCTCCACGCAGAGTTGGCTACGGCCGGCCAGCGCACGGCTCTGCCCGAGCGTGCGGGGGGCACGGTGGGCGGGGCTCTGATGGCGGGGGAGTCGAGCATCGCCCGCCTCGGGCTCGGGTTGGTGCGGGAGGCTCTGCTGCAGGCCCGCTACGTGTGTGCCGACGGCCAGATCGCCAGCGCCGGCGCGCCCACGGTCAAGAACGTGAGCGGATTCGACCTGTGCCGGCTGCTGGTCGGGTCGCTGGGCACACTCGGCCTGGTGGGCGAGGCGCTGTTGCGCACCTTTCCCGTGGGGGAGACGGAGCGCTGGGTGCGCCTGGCCGGCGCGGAGGCGGACGCGGTGCGGTCGTGCTACACGGCCGCTTCGGTGCTGTGGGACGGCACTGATGTTTGGACGCTGTTGAGCGGCTATGCGGTCGACGTGGACAAGGACCTGGGCCGGCTCGCGGGCCTGGGAGCCTGCGAGGACGTCGACGGCCCGCCTGAGTTGCCGCCCCACCGCTGGTCGTGCACGCCGGCGGAGGCGGCCGCCTTCGATAGCCGTAACGGCGCGGCCGGCCGCTTCGTTGCCGAGATCGGCGTGGGGGTGGTGCACGCTTCCGAGGCCCAGCCGCCCCGCCCGGTCGAGCCGGGCGTGGTCGAGTTGAACCGCCGCTTCAAGGACCGTTTCGACCCTCACGGCCGCCTCAACCCCGGCCGGGACCCTCTGAGGAAGCCCTGATGCACCTCGGGTTGGACGACGACGAGCTGGTCGCCTGCGTTTCCTGCGGGCTGTGCCTGCCGCACTGCCCCACGTTCGTGATCACCGGCCGGGACACAGAGTCGCCCCGGGGACGGATCGCGCTGATGCGAGCGGTGCAGAACGAGGGTGCGCCGGTGACCGACGACCTGATCCGGTCGATGGAGACCTGCGTGCAGTGCCGCGGCTGCGAGACGGCCTGCCCCAGCGCGGTGCCGTTCGGCCATCTGATGGAGGGCACCCGGGCCGCCCTGGCTGAGGCGGGCCGGATCACGCCCCGCTGGCAGCGGCTCGCCCTGCGGATGCTGCGCCACCGCCGGCTGCTGCTGGCCGGCTCGACCCTGCTGGCGCTGGCCATCCGGCTGCGCCTGGTTCCGACCAGGCGCCTCGGCCTGCCCGCGAGGATGCCGCTGCGACGCCCGCCGCTGCGCACGTCGGGCGATGATGTGTGGCTGTTCACGGGCTGTGTGATGGACGCCTGGCAGCGCGACGTGCATCTCGCGGTGCAGCGGGTGCTGGAGGCCGCCGGAGCAGGGGTGGAGCCCACGGGCGGGGCCGCTCCGTGCTGCGGGGCGCTGCACATCCACGCCGGGCTGGAAGCTGAGACCAAGGCCATGGCTCGGCGGGTGATGGCCGGCCTTTCCGGCGATGACCGTCCCATCCTGGTGGACGCAGCCGGGTGCGGTGCCTCGTTGAAGGACTACGGGCACCTGCTGGGCACCGACGAGGCCCGGGCCTTCTCTGCCCGGGTGTTCGATGTCCACGAGTGGCTCGCCGAGCGTCTGGAGGAGTTGCGGTCCCGTCGACCGGTTGATCCCCTCGACGTGACGGTGGCCGTCCAGGATCCTTGCCATCTGCGTCACGTGCAGCGGGCCCACCAGGCCGTCCCGGCCGTTCTGGGTCCGTTCGTGGCCGACGTGGTCGCTCTCGACGACGACGGCCTGTGCTGCGGGGCGGGCGGCGCCTACTCGGTGATGGAGGCCGAGCTGTCGAGGGCGATCCGTGAGCGCAAGACCGCCGCGGTGGCCCGCTCGGGCGCGACGGTGGTGGCCAGCGCCAATCCCGGCTGCTCGCTTCATCTGGCGGCAGCCGGCCTGGACGTTCGACACCCCCTGGAACTAGTCGACCAGGCCCTCTCCGCCTCCCGCTCCTAGCAGGCCGACAGCCCCCCTCCTCCCGAAATTCCTGTAGTTGGGGACCTGTGGGGTCCTCCACTGCAGGAATTTGAGGACGGACCGGCGGCGGGACTTCATGGGTCCTCCGGGAACCAGACGGCGGCGAGCGTCGTCGTAGGAACCGATCGGACGCACCCGGCGTCCACCACCTGGAGGAGGGTGACCATGGAGACGAGGGGATCCGGAAGGTTCCAAACGAGAAAGAACTGGCACGTCAGATGGCTGTGTGCGGTGTTGGCGCTGAGCCTGCTGGCAGTGGCCTGCAGCGGACCCGGCGATGATGAGGCTGACGCGGCCGCGTCGGCAGTGGCGGATGTCGGCGGGGACCGCGCCGACTCGGGCAGCGAGACATACGCGGCGCCGACCACGGCCGCATCCCGCAGCAGGACGGATGACGCGATGGCCGAGCCGGAGCCGGATGAGGAGCCCATGCCCGAGGAGTCCGCCGACTATGCCTACGCGGAAGCAGAGGCAACGGCTGCGCCGGCGGAAGCGGTGGCGGAGTTGGAGGCGGCCATGGCAGAGACGGAGGCCGCGTCGGCCGATGCGTCCACCAGCGGCGTGTCCCGGCGGACGGCGGCCGAGTCCGACCGCGAGCGTCCCGAGGGGCGTCGCCGGTGCTCGGAGTGCCGTGCCAACACGTTCGAGGACTACGGCGTCAACCCGTTCGTGGACCCGTACGACGACAACCTGTCCACCTTCGCCCTCGACGTCGACACCGCGTCCTACGTGGTGACCCGCAACTACCTGGAGGGCAGCCAGCTGCCGCCGATCGGCGCCGTGCGAGTGGAGGAGTTCGTCAACTACTTCGACGGTGGGTACCGGACCCTCATCGACGAGTTCAACATCACCCTGGAGGCGGCTCCCTCCCCGTTCAGCGACCCCGACCGGGTGATGCTGCGGGTGGGCGTGCAGGCACCCGAGCTGCTGTCGGATCTGGTGATACCGGACACCGTGGTGCTCGTGCTGGACCGCTCTGGGTCGATGAGTCAGTCCGCAGGGCCCGCCGATCGGCCCATGGAGAGGATCAGCCTGGTCCACGAGGCCGTCGAGCTGCTGCTGTCGGGACTGCCGGGCAGCACCCGCGTCGGCGTCGTGGCCTACAACGACCGGGCCGCGACGATCCTCGACCCGACCGAAGTGTCGGGCAACGCCGACTGGATCGTGGACGAGATCCGGGCCCGCGTCTACCCGGGAGGCTCCACCAACGCCGAAGCCGGTCTCGTGAGGGGCTACGACATGGCGCTGAGAGAGGCCGACAGGGGCCGGGCCGTGCTGGTGCTGCTGCTGTCGGACGGGGTCGCCAATGTGGGCGCCACCCGGACCGACGACATCCTCGAGGAGATCGGCGAGCGCGGCGACATCGGGCTGTCCACCATCGGCGTGGGCCTGGGGCCGTTCAACGACGAGCTCATGGAGCAGCTGGCCAACAAGGCCGACGGCACATACCACTACATCGACACGCCGTCCGAGGCTCGGCGCATCTTCGTGGAGAACCTCACCAGCTTGCTGGCCTCGGTGGCCCGCGACGCCAAGATCCAGGTGGAGTTCGACCGGGACAA
>VXWX01000027.1 GCA_009835735.1 Acidimicrobiaceae bacterium | reverse complement strand
GGGGGGGGGTATTGTCACGGAAACTGAGCTGAGGGGGTGATCGGCTGTGGGCACTGGCGAGGTGATCGTCGTGTTGGTCGTGTTGGTGGTTTTGCTGGGTGTGGCGGTGATCGTGCTGGGGCTGCGGCTCGCATCGGGCTCGCGCGACCGCGACCGCGTCGGCAGCGGTCTTGAGGCGTTGCGCGAGAACGTGAGACTCCTCGATGAGCGTGTTCACACGCTCACTCCGAAGGTCGGGTCGGTCGAGAAGATCGCTGAGGAGATCCGCGGAGCGCTGTACTCGCCCAACCGGCGCGGCGCCTGGGGTGAGCAGCTGCTGACCCGAGTCATGGAGACCTCGGGTCTGCGCGAGGGCCACGAATACGAGCTTCATCCCAGGGTGAGCGTGGCGGGCGGCTACCTACAGCCCGATGTTGTGGTGTTGATGCCCAAAGGCATCAGAGTGGTCATCGACTCCAAGTGGCAGTGGGACAGCTTCGAGAGGGCTCAGCGCACCGACACCGACGAAGACGCCAAGCCTCACCTGGAGCATCTCGCCAAGACGCTGCTGGCGCGTGCTGAGGAGTTGGGCAAGAAGGACTACTCGGCCGCGGTCGGCGGGTCTCCGCGGTTCGTGTTGATGTTCGTGCCAGCGGACCCGATCATCGACGAGGCCATGAGAGTGCGCCCGAAGTTGTGGGAGGAGGCGTGGCGCAACCACAACGTGTTGATCGCGACTCCCGGAACGCTGTTGGCGTTTTTGCGAACAGTGGCACTCGCCTGGCAAGAACACGAGATCAACGAGCAGGCCCACCAGATAGCTGACCTCGGCAAAGAACTGTTCGATCGGCTGCGCACCTTCTCTGAGCGCCTCCAGGAGATCGGCAAGGGCCTCAACAGAGCCGTGGAGGCCTACAACACCAGCACCAACTCCTTCCGGCGCAAAGTGATGCCCCAAGCCCGCAGGTTCCAGGAGCTGGGCGCGGTGGCACGCACCGAACAACTCGCTGAGCCCGAACGCGTGCAAGACGTGTTGCCGCAGACCCAACCCGAACAATGATCACACGCTGATTCGGTCAGCCGCCGCGAGGAGAACGCGACGCGGCTAGGTTGCGGGCCCGTGCCAGATTGGGCGAGGCGGCGCAGGCGTAGACGCACACGCGAGCCAGACCTGGCCACGCCCGAGAGCCTTGTGAAAGCGGTGCTGCGAACCAGCCCCAAACGCGCTGATGAGTGGCAGCCCCCACAACAAGACCACCAGCAACACGAGGACTACTGAGCAGCACCCACAGGTCGAGTCTGGCCCAGTTGTCGCGAAAGCAAGCCGCCCGTCAGATCCCGACCGGTCCGTGCCGAGCCCCGAGAACGATCCAACATCGGAATATAACAAATATGGCTGTCATCACAAGACCCTGAACTCTTGCGTTCCTCAACGTTCGCGTGCGTTCCTCAGCGTTCGCGGGGCCGAAGACGACGCCGTCTCCCCCGTTCGAGGCTCGAACACCGGCGCTGTTCGAGCCTCGAACGGCCCCGGTGTTCGACGGCGGCACTGGAAGTGCAAACGTGTGGTGACCAAACCACCCCCACGAACGCTCATGAACGCCTCACCCGCCGAGAAGAGCCCGTATTGACCGTCTCCCACTGGTTACAGCCCCCGGCACGGAGCGCCCAGGCGGCGCTGACACTCGACAGCTGGAACGCGTCAGACGTAGCCCGGAAGTCACCCGATGACCTGGAACGGGCCCTTCCGCCGTCGCCCGGCAGTGGGCGGCGACTGCTTTGGGAGCACGGCTCGCCAGAGGTGGCTGCGACTTGCCTGGTGTTCCGGGAGCAGGGGCTACGCCGGCTCTGGCTTCGGGGCAGTTGACCCGCCGGTGTCACAACGGAGGCGTAGCCTGCTGTTTGATCGATGTCGCTACTTCGGTGGCCGGGGGCGAGCAGCCGTGTGGACTGGAACTCAGATCGGGATATTGGGGTCGGTGTCGTGACGATGGAGTTCGGTGATCTGGCCGTGGGGTTGCGGTTGTGGGGGGTGGTGGCTGGGAGCGATGTGACGGTGGTGGCTGTGGAGATGCACGGCACGGGTTCGGCGGTTCTCACCTACCGGACCGGTGACGGGCAGTTGGGCGAGCGGATCATCTTGGAGGACGACCTGGCCGGGCTGGCCGAGGTGTCTGAGCGGCGGTGGTCCTTCGACGCTGACGGTGCGGTGTTCCGTCTCGCTTCTGAGGCGCGGCGCTTGCGGCAGGCGCATCTGGCTGATCCGTTCGCGGCGGTGGACACGTCGAGTATCGATCCGTACCCGCATCAGATCGATGCCGTCTACAACCGGCTGCTCTCGCAGAGGCCGCTGCGGTTCTTGTTGGCCGATGACCCGGGTGCGGGCAAGACGATCATGTCGGGGCTGTTGATCCGTGAGCTTGTGCTGCGCGGCGATGTGGCCCGGTGTTTGATCGTGGCTCCGGGCAGTCTGGTGGAGCAGTGGCAGGACGAGCTGTGGGACAAGTTCGGTCTGTCGTTCGAGTTGATGTCGCGGGCTGCTGTCGAGGCCTCGCGTACCGGTAACCCGTTTACCGAGAAGAACCTGCTGATCGCTCGGGTGGACCAGTTGTCTCGGTCCGAGGAGTTGATGGCGAAGGTTGAGGCGTCGGATTGGGATCTGGTGGTTGTGGATGAGGCTCACAAGATGTCGGCGCATCGCTATGGCGACGAGTTGCGCCGTACGAAGCGGTTCGTGCTGGGGGAGCTGCTGCGGGAGTGCACCCGGCATCTTGTGTTGTTGACGGCGACTCCGCACAACGGCAAGAACGAGGACTTCTTGGCGTTCATGACGCTGATCGATCCGGAGCGCTTCGCGGGTCGGTTGCGTGACGGCGAGGGCGATGGTTCGTCTATGCCTGATGTGAGCGATGTGATGCGGCGGCTGGTGAAGGAGAACCTGCGGACGTTCGAGGGCAAGCGCCTGTTCCCGCAGCGTCATGCGTACAGCTTGAACTTCGAGTTGTCCGAACCTGAGGCCGGGCTGTATGAGGCGGTCACGAAGTATGTGAGCGAGGGAATGAACCGGGCGGCGCGGATGCGCGAGGAGGGTGAGGCGAGCCGTGGGATCATTGTCGGGTTCGCGCTGGCTGGCCTGCAGCGCCGTCTGGCTTCGTCCCCGGCCGCGATCTACCACTCGCTGCGGCGACGGAGAGATCGCCTCGAGGAACAGGCCGCGCAGCTTCGCCGTCTGGCCGCTTCTGGCAAGCCGGTGCCGGTGATCGACTTGCCCACAGGAGTGAAGATCGCCGACTTGGAGGACTTCGACTTTGACGACTACGGCGACGATGAGCGCGAGGATCTTGAGGACATCGTGATCGATGCAGCTACCGCGGCTGGCACCGCCGAGGAGCTGGAAGCAGAGGTAGCGGAGCTCAAGGAACTGGTGCGGTTGGCCGACGAGGTGCGCCGCAGCGGCGTGGACACGAAGTGGCTTGAACTGCGCGACCTGCTGCGCTCTGACAACTTCGCAGCGCCAGCGTTCTCGGGCCCGCTGGACATCGGCTCAAACCCGGGCAACGGCTCTGAGCCGATCCGCAAGCTGATCGTGTTCTCAGAGCACACCGACACCCTCGACTATGTGGCTGAGCGGATCGAGGCCGAGTTGGGCCGGCCCGAGGCGGTGGTCAGGATCCACGGTGGCATCAAGCGCCACGACCGCCGTGACATACAGGACCGTTTCCGGGTCGATCCGACGGTGCGGGTGCTGGTGGCCACCGACGCGGCCGGTGAGGGCGTCAACTTGCAGGTGGCCAACATGGTGGTCAACTACGACTTGCCGTGGAACCCGAACCGGATCGAGCAGCGCTTCGGGCGGGTGCACCGCATCGGCCAGCAGCGGCCGTGTCATCTGTGGAACCTGGTCGCGCATGAGACCCGTGAGGGCAAGGTGTTCGAGCGGCTATTCGCCAAGATCGAGGAGCAGCGCGGCGTCTATGGCGATCAGGTGTATGACGTGCTGGGCGACGCGCAGATCAACATGTCGCTCAGGGAACTGCTGATGCGGGCCATCGCCTCCGATGAGGATCCTGCCCATGTCGCTTGGATGGACGAGGTGATCGAGGCCGACATCGGTCGCCAGATGCAGGACGTGCTGGATGAGCGGGCGCTGGTGGCCGGTCTGGCCGATCCCGCCGCCAATGACAAGATCCGCCGAGACATGGAGATCGCCCGTGCCCGGCGGCTGCAGCCCTGGTTCGTGGAATCGTTCTTCACCGAGGCTCTCCGTATGTACGGCGGACGGATTACTGGCCGCGAGCACGGCCGCTTCGAGATCACCCGGGTCCCGGCCGCGGTCCGAGCGCATGCCGAGGTCGATCTAGGGCCGGTGCAGGACCGCTACGAGCGGGTGACCTTCGACAAGGCCCACATCCAGCCCAGCCACGTAGACGACGGTCGCTCGGGCGGGTCAGTGCGGGCCGACTTGGTTTCGCCGGGTACGCCACTGCTTGTCGCGATCGTAAACAAGGTGATGGCGGACTTCGGTGGGGCTCTGCAGCGCGGAGCGGTGCTGGTCGACGAGAACGATCCCTCGACCGATCCGCGCTTGCTGGTCTACCTGGACCACACCATCACCGACGGGCGCGAGATCCATGGCACCCGCCAAGTGGTTTCACGCCGGTTCCACTACGTCGAGATCGACCGACACGGCAACGCCCGCGACCCCGGCGACGAGCCCTACCTCAACTACGCATCGCTGACCGACGAACAACAGCGCCTTCTGGAGGGCCGCCTCGATCTCGACTGGGCCGGCCGAACCACCGAGGACACCGCACGGTCCTGGGCCATCGAACACCTCGCCGGCCCACACTTCGACGAAATCGGAGCAATCACCCACGCCCGCGTCGAAAGGGTCTGGGACGCAGTAAGGCAGCGCCTGGAGTCCGAGATCCGCTACTGGGACCGGCGCACAGAAGAGATCAAGGCCCAAGAGATCAAGGGCAAGAAGCCTCGCCTCAACTCAGGCCGAGCCCGGGCCCGAGCCGACGAGTTGCAGGCTCGCCTCACCCGTCGGCGCTTGGAGCTGGCCCGGGAGGACGACCTGCACAACAGCCCGCCGACAATCATCGCGGCTGCCGTCGTCGTACCCCAGGGTCTACTAGACAAGCTGACCGGCCACACGGACAGCTCTGTCGATCCGGCCATCAAGGCCGAGACCGACCGTCGCGCGGTGGCCGCGGTGATGAAGGCCGAACGCAAGCTGGGCCGAGTGCCCGAAGAACAGCACCACACCAACCCCGGCTATGATGTGCTTTCAACCGATCCGGCGACGGGGATGTGCCTTTTCATCGAGGTCAAGGGGCACCTTCCCCAAACCGAGCAGATCAGCGTCAGCCGCCGCCAAGTAGGCAAGGCCCACAACAACGCTGAACGTTGGCGCCTGGCCGTGGTGTCGGTCCTCGAGGATCCCGAAGCCGAGCCCGAGGTGCGCTACCTAGTCGAGCCGTTCAAGAACGTGTTCCTGCACCCGGCCCAGACCAGCGTCCCCCTCAACGTCGCCGAACTCCTCTCTCACGCGATCCCACCGGGTTGATAGGCCACGGCCGCTTGTCTCGGTCGGGCGCCGGCCTTGCGGTTCGGGGCGATCCGCGACCGCTCCGGCCTAGCCGGGGCCGATGTCAGGGAGGATGTTCAGGTGGTCGCAGTGGTCCGGTCGGACGACTGTGAAGTCCCGTCTGTCGGTGGTGGCGACCGTCGTGATGTTGAGCCGCTCGGATGCGGCCACCACTGAGGCATCGACGGTTCCGAGGGGCAGGTCGCGGTATGTGTGAACCAGTTCGGCTATTCGCAGCCAGTCGCCCGCGGCGACGGGTTCGACTTGAAGGTCGCCCGATGCGAGGTCGCCGATGAAGCGCACCTCTGCCTGCGAGCCGAGGCGCGTGCTCACGAGGTAGGCAACCTCGGTCACCACCAGAGTGGGGACGACGAGCGGGCCCGGATGGGTCCTTAGGAGATCGAGGCTGGCCGTGTGATGCCGGTCGTCGGCGTCGACGTAGGCGTAGAGCGGGCCGGTGTCAACGATCAGTGCGATAACGACACCTCTGACGCGAGGATCTCCTCGATGCGCTCGGACACGTCGGCGCGGCCGCTGCGCCCGGCGGCCGCCGCACCGAGCCGGCGGCGGGGGCCGAGGTGGCTGTCGATGGCTTCCCTGGTCAGTGCCGAGATAGTGATCCCGCGGCGCTGCGCCTCATTGCGCAGGCGGGAATCAAGCTCTTCTGGAAGCTTGACAGTAGTGCGAATCATGTATGCCAGAATACCCATTGCGGGATCGGATGCGGCGCACGGCACCCTGAGGCGGTGTAGGCTATATTTGTGGCGCTTTCGCAGACGACATCTAGGACGACTACATTGCGGATCTCGACCGAGTTGAGAGATGAGATATGCCGCTTGGCCGAGTACCGGGGCACGACGATGGTCGATGTCGTGACCGACGCGGTGCATCGTCTCGGTCAAGAGGAGTGGTGGCTGTCGGTTCGCGGCGCGCTTGACGTCCTCACTGAAGCTGACGCGGCTTCGTACCTGGAGGAGAGCCGCAGGCTGGAGGCGGCGGCCGCGGACGGCCTCGATGGCCGGTGAGGTGCGTTTGCACCGCGGCGAGGTGTGGCTCGTCGACTTCGGCACGGACTCTCGGGACCCCGAACAGGCATTCCGTCGCCCGGCGGTTGTTGTGTCCGATGACCGGCTCCACCATCCGAACCTGCAGATGGTGATCGTGGTCCCCGGAACGTCCACGATCCGCGGCATCCCGCTGCATGTGGTGGTCTCACCTGACCGCGGCAACGGTCTGACCAGCGACACAGCCTTTCAGGTTGAGCAGGTGCGGGCAGTGTCGACCGGCCGGCTCGTAGACAGGCTCGGCCGGATCGACGCGCCGGCTCTGCGTGCCCTCGACGAGGTGCTGCGCAGCACTCTCAGCCTCTAGCGCCGGCTGCGAGCCACCGCCGGCTGAGACAGGCACCGATCCGGTAGGCGACATCGGTCACCAACAGTGACCGGCTGTAACCGCGTTACTGCGGCTGTTCGCTGTTCGAGGCCGTGACCAACACGTACAGCAGGAGTCCGTCCGTCGACAGAAAGAGTGCTTGAAGAGGTTGCGCATGGCGCTTGTCTTCATGCACGTAGGCGTTGTACTGACGGTACGCCGCCTCAAGCGCGAGCGCTTGGTGTGTCACATACTGCGATCCGCTGTTGCTGCATGTGAGGACGTGGCGCAATCTCGCCTTCAGATTCTTCGGGTTATCCGGGTCAAGTTCCACGTCAGGAACTAGGTGACGCAAGACAGCCTGCAAGAGTTCCCGCATCGAAACTGCCGCTTGTCGCAAGCGATCCGAGCCTCCTTCGTGCAGCGTGTCCCATGCGCCTCGGTGCATCTCAACAAATCGAGGCTCCAGCCTCGCGAGACGGCCGCGCAGATCACGAGGGTCTTCGATGGAATCGGACTCCGCGACGAAGGTGCCCGAATCGTCGTCAGTGGCAGTCAGTCGAAGAGCAAGAGAGAAGCTTGACACCGTCCACGACGGTGACAACAGTGCCGGAAACGCTGCCACGCTGGAGCCGTGATCTTGCGATACAAGCTGTGCTGTCGCTTCCTTGTGCAATGACATCAAGGTCGATGTCAACTCCAAAAAGTGCCTCAGCACCGATTCAGAGACAAGCAGAGGCTCGGAACCATCGCCAGCGAGCGACACCGCTTCATGCATCGCGAAGGCATTGTCGACTGCGCTCGCCAAGTGCCGGCTCCACTCACGCATGAAGCTGAACCTGGTCGCATCAAATACCTGCTTGACCGCTGCATCAATCAGCTCCGCGTTCGCTGCCTGTGCACGGACCAGCGATGCAAGCGATCCCTGCAACGGCACCAAGACAGAGTTGGCGATTGCATTCATGTGATCGGCCATGACTCGCCGGGCCGCATCAGCGGGTGCCACTATGGCCCTGATGGTTGCTTGATTCTGGATGGCCACAGCCCGCTGGGCCGACACAAGAACATCCATTTGCGGACCCGTCACATCGAGCGACTCGGCCAATACCTGAACACTCGGCGCAACAGCCGCAAACGAACGCCCGACTCGAGCCGCCGTTCTCCGGAGCGATTCGGTGGCTCGCTCAGCCTCGGCCACGCCCGCGGTAGTAGAGCGCCACTCTTGGTCCTCGCACGTCACCAGGCCCCTCCTGCTGAGCGTGTGCAAAGAGCGACTTACCGACGATCGGAAGCAGTCAAGGCTAGACGCGATACCCGTGACGGATTGGCCAGGCCGTGCCTGGAGTTCTCGAAGGATCATTACTTGAAGAATGGACGTCCGCACGGCGCACCTCCTACTATGCCATAACGAATAGCGTAACGATAGATCCTAATGTTACGAACTGCCTGGTCGGTGGATCATGGCGTGGCTGGGCTCAATGGACCTAGGACGGGGCGCCCCTAGCGACAGCTCGGGCACCGAGAATCCGCCGCGCTTCCCAAAGCTGAACGATCTGCGGTTCGATGCAGGGTTTCGCCCAAGGAAGCGCTACGGCTACTGTCGGGCGGTGAGCATGTCTCGACCCAAGCTGATCGAGGTGGCTCTGCCGCTGGCGGCCATCAACGCAGAGGCGGCCCGGGAGAAATCAATCCGCCACGGGCATCCGTCGACACTGCATCTGTGGTGGGCCCGCCGTCCATTGGCGGCGGCTCGGGCGGTGATCTGGGCGTCGCTGGTGGACGACCCGTCGGGCCGCCCGGAGTTCGCGGCCCCGCCCGGCGAGACCGACGAGCAGAGGACCGAGCGCACCAACAGGATCGACGCCGAGCGCAGGCGGCTGTTCGCGATCCTGGAACGCCTCGTCAAGTGGGAGAACTCCAACAACCCCGACGTGCTGGCCGAGGCACGGGCAGAGATCGACCGGTGCTTCCCCGACGGACCACCACCGATCCTGGACCCCTTCGCCGGGGGCGGGGCCATACCGCTGGAGGCCCAGCGACTCGGACTCACAGCGCTTGCTGGCGATCTGAACCCCGTGGCAGTGCTCATCAACAAGGCGATGATCGAGATCCCGCCCCGCTTCGCCGGGATACCGCCAGTGCATCCCGATATCGACAAGCCCCTCACCACTTGGCAGCGGGCTCAGGGCCTCACCGCCGACGTCGAGGCCTACGGACAGTGGATGCGCGACGAAGCCCAGCGCCGCATCGGGCACCTGTACCCCGACGCTGAGGGCCCCGACGGCGAGAGGCTAACGCCGATCGCGTGGATCTGGGCCCGCACCGTGGAATCGCCTGATCCGAGCTGGTCGGGACATGTGCCGCTGGTGGCGTCCTGGACCCTCGCCAAGCGGCCCGGCAAGCCCAAGGTCTGGATCGAGCCCGTCACAGACCGCGGCACCCAGACCATCAGCTACGCCATCCGCGAAGGCGACGAACCCAGCCACGAACGCACCGTCAACCGCGGCAACGGCGTCTGCATCGCCACCGGCGCCGCCATCGACGGCGACTACATAGATCACGAGGCGTGCCAGGGTCGGATGGGCGCGGCGCTCATGGCCGTCGTGGTTGAAGGCACGCAGGGCCGGTTGTACACCGTGCCGGACAGCCAGACCCGGAGCGCTGTTCAAGCGGCAGATACAGAACGCTCCTTGCTGAGCACCGACAGACTGCCGTCAGGCACCACCAGAGGCACTTTCGGTGGCAATGCGCAAGGCCGCTATTACGGGTTCTTCGATTTCAAGGACTACTTCTCAAGTCGGCAGCTCGTCGCGTTGACGACGTTCTCGGATCTTGTTGGCGAGGTTGCTGGGCGGGTGCGAGCCGACGCTGCCGCGGCAGGGATGGCGACCGATGGGCTGCGGCTGCGCGACGGCGGCGGTGGTGCCGACGCCTACGCGGACGCGGTGGTGACCTATCTGTCGTTGGGAGTCAGCAGGCTCGCGGATATGTGCAACACCCTGTGCAGGTGGGAATCCTCACGGACGCAGGTCCGCAATCTGTTCGGTCGTCAAGCGATACCAATGGTGTGGGACTTCGCGGAGAACAACGTGTTCAACGACGCTGGCGGCGATTTTCGGACGTCTCTGAGAAGCGTCGCCCGAGCGCTGGAGCGGCTTCCCGCGGCTGGCACTGGCATCGGTCGGGTCGCTCAGCGGGATGCTCGGGCTCGTGTTCAGGAGTCTGCAGGAGCGGTGGTGTCGACGGACCCGCCGTATTACGACAACATCTCATATGCGGATCTGTCGGACTTCTTCTATGTGTGGCTGCGACGGAGTCTGTCTGATGTGTGGCCTGATGAGTGCTCGACGTTGTTGACGCCAAAGGCTGAGGAGTTGATCGCCAATCAGTATCGGGCGGGTTCGAGGGCGGAGGCCGAGCGGCACTTTGAGTCCGGCATGGCAGAGTTCATGGCTGACGTGGCCAGGAACCAGCCTGATGGTGTTCCGGCCACGATCTACTACGCCTACAAGGCGACCGAGACGAAGGAAGGCGAGGTCCGAACAACCGGCTGGGACACGTTCCTGCAGGCTGTCATCGACGCTGGCATGGAGGTGAACGCCACATGGCCGATGCGCACCGAGTTGGGCCACCGCCTCGTTGCCTCCGGCACCAACGCACTGGCGTCGTCGATCGTTCTTGCTTGCCGGCCCCGGCGCAAGACTGCGGCGCTCGCCACGCGAGGCGAGTTCGTTGCTGCACTGCGCCAGGAGTTGCCCGAGGCGGTGCGGGTGTTGCAGTCGGGCAACATCGCTCCGGTGGACATGGCCCAGTCCACTATCGGACCGGGGATCAAGGTGTTCTCCCGGTATGCCCGGGTGGTGGAGGCTGACGGGACGTCGATGCCGGTGTCGGTCGCGTTGGCGATTATCAACGACGTGTTGGGCGAGGTGCTCGACGGCGAGGAAGCCGAGCTCGACGCCGACACCCGCTTTGCGCTGACCTGGTTTGCTGAGCACGGCTACAGCCCCGGTCCCTCGGGCGACGCCGACAGCGTGGCCCGGGCCAAGAACACCTCCCTGGCCGGCATCGAGACAGCCGGAATCGGCGAGGCCCGCGCCGGGAAGTTCGCTCTCTACGAGCGCGGCGAAGTCGACCAGGAATGGTCGCCGCTGGACGACGACCGGTTAACGGTGTGGGAGGCCACCCAGCACTTGGCCGCCGCCCTGGAACGCTCGGAGTCAGAGGCGGCCGAGTTGCTGCACGCCCTCGGCGGCTACGGAGACCGGGCCCGCCAGCTCGCCTATCTGCTGTACCAGAAGGCCACGAACCGCGGCTGGACCTCAGAAGCTGGCGCCTACAACAGCCTCATCGCCGCCTGGCCCAGCCTGCGCACCGGTGCCGCTACTGTCGCGGCCGCTACCTCGGTTCCATCCCAGGGAGACTTGGCGTTGTAGTACCGACAGCCTCGATTCTGGCGCGGTCGACGGCTGGGACACGAGGCTTGTTCTCACGTCATCTAGCTTCGCAATATTGCGTCGCGTGGGCGTTCAGCATCCGAGTCCGCCAGCGGGAAGCGGACATCGCCAGGCGGCGCTACCTGACCGATTGATCAGGAGTGTTGGAAGTCGCTTCAAAGGGGAGTTATCAACCTGCCTCGTGGCCTGATGTTCTCGTGCCTATGGCTGGCGAGCAACTAACGCACCGTCGGACATCAACCCCAGCAGATGATCCCCGGTCCCCGCGGAACGCTCGGCGTTACGATCATGTCGTGTTCCAACCGCAGTACGCAGGCCAGCTCATACTTGACGAGGTCGCGGTGCGGCTGCGGCCGCTATTGGCGAGAAGTGATTTTGTCAAGTTCTGCGACCAGCGCAACCTCCGGATCTCAGCGGAGCTGATGCAGCGCTTTGAGGAGCTGCGCCTGTTCGCTCCAATCATTCGCATCACGCGGCCGCCAGGGGATCCACGGATCCTTTATCTTGATGGCCATCCTACGGCTGCCGACTTCGCGGCCGGCTGGGTCGTGGATTGCAGCGCTCCTGATGCAGAGTACCCGGTGCCGCCTATCGATGATCACCTGACCATGCCCTTCTACTCGGAGTTTCAGGTCTGGGCGCTGGAGCAGGTGTTGCGTGAAACGACCATGACGTTCACGCTGGACGAGGTCGCCGGGAGTTCCGACGTTGTGGATTGGAGTGATCGGTTCAGGGGGCTTCGATCCCGAGCGCTCGAACACGCCGAACGTCTGCGCTCCAACATCGAGCTGACCGCCGTCCCGATCCTCTGCCAGCTGATTTCCAACCGCTATCTGCCGCATGCGCTCAGCAACCAGCGCACATACCAAGTCGGAGGCGTTTCGCTCTTTGGAGGGTGGATGGCCTTCAACAGCGGATCATGGGACTGGCACGACTACTGCGACAAGTGGGACCCCACCGAGCGGGTTGCGTGCTTCGCGCTAGATGAGCAATCACTCGAGCGCGCCCACTGGCGAATGGTGAGCGCGATGTACCGGTGCGACCCGTTGTGGCGGTGGCGGAATCTGATCCAGTTTGTCAACCAGCGCAAACGCGATGAATTGCGGGGCGACGCTCTCCGCGCCGAACTGTACCGCCAATGCGCGGAGATGCTGAGATTCCTGTACCGGGACTTGTACCGAACGGACTTGGGGCCGCCAGAGGATGTACTTCACGGTATGCCGTGTCGGATCCCAGAGCCGGCCGTTCTTGACGATCCCCGCGAACGCCTCCAGTTCGTGGCGAACCAGTACGACCTCAACCCCCAACCGACGGCCGTGCTCTTCGTTGAGGGGCAGAGCGAGGTCGTGTTCACCCAGGCGATTTTCGATGGTCTGTTTGGGCTGCATCATGGCGTCTCCGGGGTGGAAGTCGTGAATCTGCACGGCGTCGGCAACGCAACCGGCGGCAAACGCTTCGACCGATACAACGCGATCTTCCGTCTGGTCGATTACCTGCTGGAACACCAGACACTCGTGTTTCTCGTGCTAGACAATGAAGGCCGAGCGACACGTCTCAAGCAAGATGCAGCGACCAAGCCATCTGTCTTCGGCAACCGACAACGGGCGATAGCTCCAGATCGAATCCACCTGTGGGACCAGACCTTCGAACTGGACAACTTTGAGGATGAGGAACTCGCGCGGGCTATGACAATCGTTGCTGGCGAGCGCGTCCAGTTCGCCGCCGAGGAGATCCAGGAAGTGCGGTCTCATTGGCCAGGAGCAAGTCTGTCCGAGTGCTTTGAACGACGCGCTGACCAGGCCCTGACGAAACCCGAACTGGCTAGAGTACTGGCCGAGTTGATCATTCAGTCCCCGACACGTTCGGATGGAACTGAACGACCCATTGTTGAGTTTCTCCGGCGGGTCAGGCGTGAGGCATCACGAAACCCGCTGCCAGTGACGCAAGACATCTGGCGGCAGAACCAAGAGTTCCTGGATGCTGAAGGCACTACAGAGAGTGCATCGTAGCGCTCGGCTCTCGCGAGGCGAACTCTCGCCTAACGACTCTGGATGCGACGCCTGGTGGCGAGGTCCGAGGACAGGCCCGTTCGTGCGCTGGGGATCGCATCTGTCACAGTGTCGTGGCATCGTTGGGGCCGTGCCTGAAGCAGTCCATGCTGCCGCCACCGGTCACAGAAGCCGACGATCATGGTGATGGCCAACACTGAGCGGGTCGCGAGGGCTTTGGATCTGCTGCGTGATGGGCTGGGGCCGGTGTGCGAGTCGACTTGGCGGGCGTTCTACGGCGACGGCTGGCTCCAGGAGGTGAATTCGAGGCTTCATAGCCCTGAGCGCAGTCCGAGCACCAAGGACGCGGCGTTTCTGTTCGAGGGCGTCAAGGCGACGTGGGACGAGGTGTTCGGTAGCGGGTTCTCGGCTGCGGTGCGGTCGCTGGTGTTCGAGTTGTCCGATGTCCGCAGCCGTTGGGCTCATCAGGGGTCTTTGAGCAGCGATGACACGGTTCGGGCGCTCGACTCCATGGAGAGAGTGCTGGAAGCTTTCGGCAATAGCCAACAGCGCGACCAGATCCGCGGTCTGCGTCGGGATCTGATGCGTCAGATGTTCGAGGAGGAGTCTCGCTCGGAGCGTCGCCGCACTGCGGCCAGACCGACCGAGGGCACGCCTCATGGTGGGCTTGCTCCGTGGCGTGACATCATCACACCGCATGCTGATGTGGCGGCTGGGCGTTTCGAGCAGGCGGAGTACGCGGCCGATCTTGCGCTGGTTGCCGTCGGTGGGGCCGAGCCCGAGTATCAGGATCCTCACTCGTTCTATTCCCGCACCTATATCACCGAGGGCTTGCGCGACCTGTTGGCGGGCGCGGCCCGGCGCCTGTCGGGACAGGGAGGAGATCCTGTCATTGAGCTTCAGACCAATTTCGGCGGCGGCAAGACCCACTCGTTGATCGCCTTGTATCACTTGGCCTCTGGAGCTGATCCCGACAAGTTGCCGGGGCTGGCCGACGTGTTGGCTGATGAGGCTCTGACGTTGCCTCCCCAGGTGAACCGGGCGGTTCTAGTGGGTCAGATGCTCTCGCCGTCGGCGCCTGAGCGAGTCGGAGACGGGATCCGGCTGCACACCTTGTGGGGCCGTCTCGCCTATCAGTTGGGCGGCAAGGACGGCTATGACATCGTGCGAGCCGACGACATCGCCGGCACCAGCCCCGGCGCCGCACTTACGACGCTGTTCCAGCGTTTCGGACCGGCGGTGGTGCTAATCGATGAGTGGGTGGCCTATGCCCGCCAGTTGCGCGACGGCAGCACCGAAGACGGGCCGGGTGGTGAGCGTCTCGCCGGGGGTGATTTTGACACTCAGTTCACTTTCGCTCAGGCTCTCACCGAGGCCGCTGCGGCTGTGCCTGATGTGGCGGTGTTGATCTCGATCCCTGCTTCGGATGTGGAGGTGGGCGGCCCGCGGGGGCGCACCGCTTTGGAGAAGCTCAAGAACGTGGTGGCCCGCAAGGCCGCCCAGTGGCAGCCGGCATCGCCGGATGAGTCTTTCGAGATTGTGCGGCGGCGGTTGTTCGACCCGATACCCGCGGACAAGGCCCGAGTGCGCGACGGGGTGATACGGGCGTTCTGTGACATGTACCGCAGCCAGGGCGACAGATTCCCAGCCGGTGTGGGGGAGGGCGAGTACCGGCGCCGGATGGAGCTGTGCTATCCGATCCACCCCGAGCTGTTCGACCGGCTCTTTGATGACTGGTCCGCGCTCGACAAGTTCCAGCGCACCCGAGGGGTGTTGCGGCTAATGGCGCTGGCCATCTCGCAGTTGTGGCAGCGCGACGACCGGTCGCTTTTGGTCATGCCGGGCAACCTGCCCATGGACTACGGGCTGCTGGTCAGCGAGATGAAGAAGTACCTCGAGGACGGCTGGGACCCTGTCATCAAAGCCGATGTGGACGGAGCGAACTCGCTGCCTTTGCGCATCGACCAGAACAACAGCCACTTCGGGCGGCTGTCCGCGGCCCGCCGGGCGGCCCGGGCGGTGTATATGGGTTCGGCGCCGCGTCCCGACGGTCGCAGGGGGGTGGACCTCAAGTCGGTGGTGCTGGGCTGTGCGCAGCCCGGCGAGTCACCGGACCAGTTCGCCGACGCGCTGAGGCGCCTGTCGGGGGAGGCCACCCATCTCTATGTCGACGGCGCCCAGTACTGGTACTCGCTGATCCCCAATGTCACCCGCATCGCAGCCGATCGGGCGAACTCCAACTACGACGACCGCGACGCCGACGACGAAGCACGCGACCGCATCGCCAACCAGCGCAACAGAGGCGACTTCGCGGCAGTGCAGGTGTTCGCGGAGGGCCCAGGCGACGTCCCCGACAACGACGACGGCGTACGACTGGTCATTCTCGAGCCCAACGCCACCCACTCGCCCAACGACAACAGCTCCCCGGCGGTGACACTCGCGCAACGGATCCTGACCCAGCGCGAGGCTGGCCCACGCGTCAACCCCAACCTGGTCGTGTTCCTGGCCGCGGCCGCCAACCGCCTGGCCGAGCTGCGGGCCGCGACCCGCGTGTACCTGGCCTGGAAATCGATCGTCGGTGATCAGGCCATGAACCTCACCGCGCACCAGCAGCGCCAAGCCGACACCAAACTGGCCGAAACCTCCCAACAGGTCGACAGCCTGATCGCAGAGACGTTCACTCTGGCGCTCACCCCGTCGAGACAGCCCGGCCAGCGCGACATTGAATGGCACACCACCAGAGTCACCGCCGCAGTTGGTGATCTCGCGCAGCGGACCAGCCAAAAACTCGTCAGCGAGGAGAAGCTCATCGGCACCTACAGCGGAGTACGCATCCGCATGGACCTCGACCGCCACGAACTCTGGTCCGAGCGCGGCGATATCGCCGTCCACAAACTGTGGGAGACCTACACCCGGTTCGGATACATGCCCCGACTCGCCAGCCACAACGTACTGTACAACGCCATCGCGAACCGCGACACAACCATCACATGGCTCCAAGACACCTTCGCCTACGCCGAAGCCCACCACGACCAGCGATGGGTAGGCCTACACACCGACAAAGCAACTCCGCCAGCCCCCAGCGGCCTTCTCATTCACCCCGACCGGATTCCAGAGCCCCAACAGCAACCGAAGCCTGACCCAGACCAGCCGCCAGACGGTGGCGACGATCCAGATGAACCCACCGACCCGCCTACCGGACCCGAGCCAGCATCAAGCAAGCCCACCCAGTTCTACGCCCAGTTCACCCTCGACCCGGTCCGATGCATCAAACAGCTAGGAGAGATCGCCGACCACGTCAGCAGCAAACTCGGCGACGACATTGAACTGGTCCTAGAGGTCCGAGCCAACAACGAAGAAGGCTTCGACGAGTCCACCCGCCGCACCGTCACAGAAAACGCCCACAGCCTCGGCGCCCACTCCCCCGAATTCGAATAGGGGAGTCTGGGTAAGGCGCCAGCCTCGTTCGACCGGCTGACCATCTGCGGTGCGCTGGCCGCCATTGAGCAGCAAGCCCGCATGACCGTCCGCACGACAGCCTGCGTGCGGCCCGCATTCGCCAACCGCTAACCGCTATGTGGCGTCTACTGCGATGTTTGCGACAACTCGACCCTCTGTTTCATCTCCTTGAAGGAGGGCAGCTCATGGCGTGCAACTGTCTTGATCTCCCGATAGATGCTCTCGAAGAGTTCTACGAATCCAGCGCATTCTGCCAGGATGGGACTGCCAGCGGTTGTGCCCGTCTTGGCGTAACGGCTGAAGTAAGCCCCATGGGATCGGTCTTCAGGCACGGCGAGAACGAGGGTGCAGTTCGAGAACTCTAGAACAGCGGTGCCGCCGCCCGCACCCTCTGCTCGTTCGATCTCGGCCAACCACTTCTGGCATTCCTCCTTGTGGAGACTGACTCTTTGAGGTAACCGGCCTCGGGGCATATCCACGATCAACAGGGGCGCAACCATGCCTCCCATCATGGGTTCGCTGGCGCTCATCCCTCCACGCTCTCCTCGCGGGATCGTCTCCGCATACAGAGGCTCACGCGATAGCACTTCGATCAAGGCGTCACGATGAGCTTGGACGTCTGCGAGTTGTTCGGTCGCTTCAGACAGTTGATTCGCCAGCGAGTCTGCTGACGCAGGCACTCGCCAGGCGAGCAAGACGGTCGCACCAAATAGTGCCCCCGCTCATGTGAATCTCCTCGGGGCTGCTCGGTGAGATTCCCCACCTTG
>VXWX01000131.1 GCA_009835735.1 Acidimicrobiaceae bacterium | reverse complement strand
GCCCGGAGGTGCACTTCGACGCGTCCAAGGTCGAGGTGACCAGAGAGTCGCGAACAGAGAGTCCCCTGATCGTGGATCGCCTCGGGATGGTGTACGAGCTGCCCGACGGGGGCAGCGTGGAGGCTCTCAAGGACGTGACCTTCACGCTCGAGCCCGGCCGTCTGCTGACCTTGCTCGGCCCGTCAGGGTGCGGCAAGACCACGCTGTTGAACATCATCGCGGGATTCCTGGCCCCGACGTCGGGTGAGGTGAAGCTGGGCAGCGACCCGATCACCGGCCCCGGACAGGACCGGGGCATGGTGTTCCAGCGGGGCGCGCTGTTCGAGTGGCTCAGCGTCAACGACAACGTCGGTTTCGGGGCCCGCATGAACGGCCGCTCCCGACCGGCATCGCGCGAAGCGGTGCAGGATCTGCTCAACATCGTCGGGTTGCAGGACTTCGGCGACAAGGCCGTCTACGAGCTCTCCGGCGGCATGCAGCAGCGTGTCGCGCTGGCCCGATGTCTTGCCAATGACCCCAAGTTGATCTTGATGGACGAGCCCCTCGGCGCGCTCGACGCGTTGACTCGGGAGAAGATGCAGGGCTTAGTGCTGAACCTGTGGAACGAGACCGGCAAGACCATCGTGCTGGTCACCCACAGCGTTGAGGAGGCTCTGTATCTGGGCGACCAGCTGTTCGTGATGGCGCCCCGGCCCGGCCGCATCGAACGCACCTATGACTTGCCCTTCGCCCGTCAGGCCCTCACCGCCGATGCACGAGAGCTCAAGACCTCCTCGGAGTTCATCCGGGTACGCGAGGAGATCCTCACGATGATCTGGGAGATGGAGGAGCAGATCATGGGAACCGCGGGAGGACACTGATGGTGGAAGGTCCGGGCGGTCACGCCCTCAAAGACAACATCGAACAGCAGAACAAGATGACGAACTGGCCGTTCAACTGGCTGTTCCGCAAGCGGGCCTCCGACGCTCGCAAGACGGTTACCTTCGGCGACGCCGCAGAAGTCAGCGGCGCTCTGTTGTGGACGATCATCAGCTTGATAGTGATCCTGCTGCTGTGGTTCATCTCCACCACGGTGTGGGGCTTGCCCGACGAGTGGAATCAGTACGCCGATGAGGTCCGAGCCGGGCTCTCCGAGGACGAGAGCTACGGCCAGCGCGACCTGTTGCGCGACTGCGACAACTCCGCTGACAGCCCCGGGGACTTCCCGGGGCTGCCGCCGTGTTCGTACACGCAATGGCTCAGCGAGTCGACGCTGCCGAGCCCGGTTCAGGTGGCCGAGGCGACCTGGGACTTCGCCCGCAACGGCTACAGCGGCTTCACCGTGTGGCAGCACCTGTGGCTCAGCTTCAGCCGCCTGGCCAAGGGACTGTTCTGGGGGGTGGCCATCGGTGTGCCCATCGGCCTGTCGATGGGCCTCTCAAGCCGTTGGCGGGGCATCTTCGACCCCATCGTGGAGCTGTTGAGGCCCATCCCGCCGCTGGCGTTGATACCGCTGTTCATCGTGTGGTTCGGCATCGGCGAGGAAGGCAAGGTCAACCTGCTGTTGTTCGCGGCCATCTGGATCATGGTGATCGCGGCCCGATCCGGCGTGCTGGCGGTGAACACGACCAAGGTCCATGCCGCCTACTCGCTGGGCGCATCCAAGGCACAGGTCCTGCGCCACGTGATCCTGCCCAACGCACTGCCGGAGATCTTCACCGGTCTACGCGTCGCGATCGGCGTGTGCTGGGGGACGCTGGTGGCCGCCGAGCTGCTCGGAGCCAGCTCCGGCCTCGGCTTCACCATCTTCAAGGCCCGCCAGTTCTTCCTGCTCGACCTGATGCTCTCCGCGGTGATCCTCATCAGCATCCTGGGAGTGACCATGGACGTGGCCATGCGCATGGCCGAGAAGCGGCTCATCCCCTGGCGAGGCAAGGGGTGAACCACACCCCGCCCGCACCGGCGGGGCAGGACACCATCGTCGACTCATGGCACCGCCGGGCCCGCGCCTGCCGGGCCCGCGTAGTGCTGGCCGACGGCCGCGATGACCGGGCAGTGGCTGCGGCCGAACGCCTGAACGCCGACGCCCTGGCCGACGCGGTGCTGATGGAGGACGCCGACACCTTTCGCTCGGCCGCGGTCTGCTCGCAGGCAGAGGCCTCGTCGTGGCGTGACCGCATCGATCTGGACGATCCACTCCATGTGGCCGCTCTCATGGTGGCCGCCGGAGAGGCCGACGCGTGCGTGGCTGGAGCCTCACGTCCGACGCCCGACGTGGTCCGGGCCGCTCTGTTCTGTATCGGCCGAGCCCCGGGGATCGACCTAGTCAGCAGTTGCTTCTTCCTCGTGCTGCCCGATGGGACACCGGTCACCTACGCCGACTGCGGGGTCGTGCCGGAGCCGGACGCCGAGCAGCTGGCTTCCATTGCGGTCTCGAGCGCGTCCACCCATCGGGAATTGGCCGGCACCGAGCCGCGGGTCGCCATGCTGTCGTACTCCACCAAGGGCAGCGCCGGTGGCCCCCGGGTCGAGCTGGTCCGATCGGCCACCGACATCGTGCGCCGCCTGGCTCCTGAGTTGAAGGTGGACGGCGAATTGCAGTTCGATGCCGCCTGGGACGAGGAAGTGGCGGCATCGAAGGCGCCCGGGTCGCGGGTTGCCGGTCGGGCCAACGTGTTCGTGTTCCCGGATCTGTCATCGGGCAATATCGCCTACAAGATCACTCAGCGCCTGGCCTCCGCCCGTG
>VXWX01000038.1 GCA_009835735.1 Acidimicrobiaceae bacterium | reverse complement strand
ACAGCTACATCGAGCTGTGGCAGTACCACGCCCCCGCCCGGGTCGGCGACGATCCCACCGAGCGAGGCGCCCACGAGCTGGGTCTGCGCCACCTCGCCATCGAGGTCGACGACGTGCACGCCGCCCTCGACCGGTTCGTCGAGCTGGGCGGCACCCGGATGGGTGATCCTCTCCGCTTCGACCACGGCGGCGAGGCGGTGTACTGCCGGGACCCCTTCGGCACGATCATCGAGCTCATGTCGGTGGTGGAGACCCGCGAGTCACTCGACGACTTGTAGCGCGGTCCCTTCAGTCGTCGAACAGGCGCATGGGGTCGCCCATGTCGTGGTAGCCGAGGTAGCCGCCACCCACCGCCGAGGCGTCGTACAGCGCGTAGCCGAGCAGCTCCTGGGCCCGGCGGGGCAGGGTCCGGGCCACCTCCGGCGGGATGTTGGTATAGCTGTTCTCCACCGGCCGCAGCCAGCCGCAGCAGTAGCCGGTTGACAGGGCCCGGCGCCACCGGTCCGGGGTGCGGTTGGCCCCGCCGGCGTGCAGCGTGTCGCCCCGGAAGAACAACACCGAACCGGCGGGGAGCGAGCAGGCGGCCACCTCGTGGGGGGCCGGCTGGCGACCGGGCTCCCAGCGGTGGCTGCCGGGCACCACCAGCGTGCCCCCCATCTCCGGGGTTATGTCCACCAGGGCGGCGATCGTGTTGACGATCATCGGAGCCGGCGGGTGCGCGAAGTTCCAGGCGTCGTCGTCGCGATGGAACGGCTGGGCCGACTCACCCGGTCCGATGTCGATGACCTCGCCGTCGTTGAGGATGAGGGTGGGACTGATCGGCCCCACCACCGCCTCGGCGAAGCCCAGCAGCCGCTCGTCCAGCATGATCTCGACGAAGCTGGGCGCCTTGGCGCACAACCCCTGGAGCCGCCTAGTTCGCCGTCCAAGAAACTCGTCTGAGGCGTCGGAGCCGGAGTCGGTGCCGGCGTGGGCACCGAGCCAGGGCTCCAGCTCAGCGTTGAACCGTTGGAGCAGACCGGGCGCCAGCCAACCGTCGACGATCACACCGCCGTCGCGCTCGTTGGCCTCCACGATGTCATCGGTGGTGCAGCCCGCTGGCAGCCGGGCGACCTCAACCATCCTCGCCCCTCCCCACCGACGCGTCCTGGCCGTCGATCCTGCCGTCGTCCTGCGGTTCCGGCCCCATTCCAAGACCGACGTGGTAGGTGCGGTCCGGATACACGGCTGTCATGGGGTCTTCCCCGTCGCGCCAGTAGCCGAGGGCATCACTGCCCCGCTGGTACCCGAGGAGCCGCACAATGTCCTCGGGCAGTTCCCGAGCCACCTCGGGCGGGCAGTTGAGGTACTGATTCTCACCCTGGCGCAGCCACGCCCGTTGGTAGCCGACGCTCAGCGCGGTGCGGTTGCGATCGGATCGGTTGGCGCCAGCACCGTGGTAGCAGCTGCCGAGAACGAACACCGCTGAGCCGGCACGACAGGACACGCCCACTGTCTGGGACTGGTCGAACTCCAGCCCGTCGGGCCACTTGTGACTTCCCGGGGCCACCCGGGTTCCGCCGTTGCCTTCGGTGAAGTCGCACAGTGCCCACAGCACGTTGAGCTCGACTTCGAAGCCGCTGGGCCAAGGGTAGTAACCGTACGTCCACTGGTCCCGATGCACCGGCTGAGCACCCTGACCAGGCAGCAGCTCGGAGGTGACCGCGGTGCAGATGTGGAAGCGCTGCCCGGGCGGGGCTAGGTAGTGCTCGGCCACTGACAGCACCAGCGGGTGCCGCAGCAGCTCCCACGACGCCGGCGCCCGGGCCGGCACCGCGCCGGTGCGCCGGGTCAGATGGCCCGACACGTCGTCCTGGCCGGTAGCCGTGGCCTCCATGTGGGGCTCCAACTGGGAGAGGACCGCTGAGACGACCCCTGCCGAGGCGAGGCTGTCGACCACCGCGCAACCGGCGTAGTCGAGGGCAGCCACGAGGTCCTGGGGCCCGGCCGCCGGCTCGAGGCGCGGCAACTCGACGCTGTCAAGGTCAGTGAAGAGGTCCGGCGGGCAGTTGGTCATTGGGCGAGTTCCTACAGTAGTGAGACGGTCCGTGACGAAGGGGGTCCCACATGAACGAGCCCAACACGCCGAGGGGTAGAGCCATGCTGGGGGAGGATCCAGACTTCCTGGAGCACTGCTACCGCCGGGTGCTGGGCGAGCTGGGGTTCTCGGCTGAGCACGCCGAGGTGGTGGCCCGCTGCGTCTCCGACGGGGACCGCAACGGCAAGCTCACCCAGGGCATGGGCGTGTTCGAGATCCCGGTACTGCTGGCCCGCACCGGCACCATGGACGTGACCGCGGTTCCCGAGGTAGTGGACGAAGGACCGACCTGGCTGGTGATAGACGCACGCCGATCCTCGGGCCAGTGGGCGATCACCATGGCCACCGAGGCGGCCATGGCCAAGGCTCGGGAACACGCCGTCGCCATCGCCTTCGTGCGCGACTTCAACGACGCCGGCGCCTTCGGCACCTACGTCCGCATGGCCGCCCGGGAGGGCATGCTGGCCATGGCGACCAACAACAGCCTGCCCCTGGTATCGCCCTGGGGCGGGATGGAGAACGTGCTCTCGGGGGCACCCTTCGCGGCCGCGTCACCCGGCGGTGAGCACCCGCCCATCGTCACCGATATCCAGGCCATCGAGGTCCACGACGGCAACCTGAGCGAGGCCTACTTCCAGGGCAGGCGGCTATCGGGACCGTTCCTGGTCGACCCCGACACCGGCGAGCTCACCGACGACCCGGCCCCCTACTTCAAGCAGATGGAGGACTACGGCCGGATCTCGGACTGCGAGGCGCCCTCGGTGTTCGGCTCGCCCCGCCTGTACGCCTTCAACCTGTTCACCGAGATGCTGGCCGGGCTCATCAATCCCGGCGCCCGGCTGAGCCCCGAGATCGCCGGACCCCCGTCCTACTGGCTGGAGCCCCGCGACGAGGCCCTTACCGGCGGGGCCTGCGTGATCGTCATCGACCCCTCCCACTGGATGCCCGCCGATGAGGCCGGCCGCAAGTCCGACCGGCTGGTGGAGGCGGTGAAGGGAGCCAGGAGGCGCCCCGGCGTCGCCGAGATCTTCCTGCCCGGCGAGCGGGGCTGTCGAGCCATGGACTCGGGCGGCCCAGTGGAGATCCTGCCGGCTCACTGGGAGTCGTTCGTGCAGATCGTCGAGAGTGTGGGCTTGGGCATCGACAGCCTCCGGGCCGAGTTCGCCGGCTAGCCGCGCAGCCACTAGGAAGTTCCGTGATGGAGTTCCGCTTCGACCACATCGGGTTCCTCACCCCCGACGTGGACTACAGCTTCGGCGTTTACCGGGTGCTGGGCTGCGAGTTGACCGAGCGGACCTACCGCCGCGGCTGCCACGACGTGGCCTACGGCGGCGCGGGAACCGACGTGCTGCTCGAGTTCCAGGGCCCGCCCCTGCTGCCCGAGTCCGAGAACTACCTGGCGCGCCAACCGTGGAGCATCGAGCGGGTGGCGCTGGTGTGCGAGGACGTGGAGGCGGCCTACGCCCGGCTCATTGCCGCGGGCGTGCCGTCGGCTTGGGCCCCGGAGCCGTTCGTCATCGACGGCGTCACCTTGGGCGTGGCTGCGGGGGTGTGGTCGCCGGAGGGGCTCATGATCGACTTGGTCGAGCACCGAGACGTGGCCGTTCCCAGGCCCGCCCGGGGCTCCCGGGAGGCACTGGCCCTCCACCACGTGTGCTTCGTGACCTCGGACCTAGCCCGGGCCGAGTCCTTCTGGGTCGAGCACTTCGGGCTGGTCAAGACCTACGACTTCACCGCGCCGCTCCCGGACGGGGGTAAGCAGGGGTTCGTGATGCTGAGCGACCCGTTCTTCGACGCGGCCGGCCACGAGTTCAGCCTGGAGATCATCGGCGGCGCCTTCGACACCATCGACGGGCCGGTGTTCGAGCGGCGGGGCAGCTGCTACGACCACATCTGCTTCACCACCGGCGACGTGGCCGGGACCTGGCAGCGGGCGGTGGATCTGGGCGTAGAGCCCCTGAGCGAACCGGCCTACTACCCGGAGTACGGCAGCACCATCGCCTGGCTGTACGACGCCGACGGCACCCACATCGAGCTGATGAGCCCAGTGCCAGCCGGTCTGATGGTCGACGCCCACCGCCTCGGCCGGTGTGCCAACGGTTGGGTGGACGACTGGCAGCGCAACCCAGCCGTCCTCCCTCGCCGGGGCGACACCGCCCTGCAGATGAACCGGGCCGGGAGCCCCGCATGAAGGCCGCCGTCTACGAAGCGCCCGGTCTGCCGCTGCGCATCGCAGAACTCCCCGATCCCCGCCCCGGACCCGGCCAGGCCGTGATCCGGGTGTCGGCCTGCGGGGTCTGCGGCTCCGACCTTCACGCCACGACACCCGAGGGCGACCTGGCCCGTAGGGGGGCCGTGCTGGGCCATGAGGTCACCGGGGAAATCGTCGAGACCGGTCCCGATCCGGTCGGCGACTGGGCGGTGGGTGACCGGGTCTACGTGATCCCGATCGGATCGTGCGGACGCTGCCCAAGCTGCCAGCTCGACCGTCCAGAGGAGTGCCCGGACCAGCTGACCTTCGGAGCATTGGGCCCCGATGAGCCCGACGGCGCCTACGCCGAGTACCTGACGGTGTCGCTGTCGGACCTGCTGGCCGTGCCTGAGGGCGTGAGCATGGAGGTGGCCGCGCTGTGCGAGCCGCTGGCCACCGGGCTGATGTGCGTCCGCCAGGCGCAGCTGGAGATCGGCGACCGGGTGCTGATCCTGGGCGCCGGCCCGATCGGGCTGGCCGCCACCGTCTGGGCCCGGTTCTTCGGCGCTCGCCGGGTGGTGGTGTCGGAGCGGGTCGAACACCGCCGCGAACTGGCCCTGCGTCTCGGCGCCACCGACACCGTCGACGCCTGCTCAAGCGCCGACGTCGCCGTACAGTTCGCCGAGCTCACCGGAGCCGAGCCCGACGTGGTGATCGAGGCAGTGGGACGGCCCGGGATGCTGAATGCGGCCATCGCCGCTGTCCGACCCCAAGGGACGGTGGTGACCGGCGGCGTTTGCATGGAGCCCGACTCATTCGACCACCTGCTGGCCTACTCCAAGGAGCCACAGGTCCGCACTGCCCGCGTCTACACCAAGGCCGAGAACCAGTTCATCCTGGAGATGGTCGCGGCCGGCCGGATCGATCCCGCCCCGATGATCTCGCACCGCATCGGGCTCGACGAACTGCCCGCCGCCTTCGAGGCCCTGAGAACGCCGACCGACCAGTGCAAGGTCATGGTGATGCCGTGATGGCTCGATGCAACCTGTCGACCTCGCAGCGGCAGCCGTGACCGTCGAGCGGGGCAGCGCCGAGGGCCAGTGGCTCACCTGGCTGGAGCGGATCTCCGCTGACGGTCCCAGTACCGATCCTGAGGCGCTGGAGATCTGGGGCTACACCGACCAGCCCAGCTACGCCCCGGGCGAGACGGTCGGCCTGCACGTTTCTACGTCCGCACCGATCTGGGGCTTCGAGGTGTGGCGGGACGGCCACACCTTCGAGAAGGTCCACGAGCAGCGCGGCCTGGCCGGTGCCCATCATCCGGTCGGCGACGACGTGGTCGCCTCGGGCTGCGGCTGGCCCCAGGGCGCCTCCTTCGAGATCCCGACCGGCTGGGCCTCCGGCGGCTACATCGTGGTGCTGCGGGGCGAGCGTGACGGGCAGGAGGTCACCCAGGACGCCTTCTTCGTGCTCCGTGCGGCCGAGCCGGGCCGCGGCTCGAAGCTGGCCATGGTGGCGGCCACCTACACCTGGCAGGAGTACAACGACTGGGGCGGAGGCTGCGGGTACTTCTCCGACGAGTACGTCGACCACACCGCCGACCCCCTCGAAGTGCGCGAGAAGAGCTTCAAGCCCCGCCTGAGCTTCGACCGACCCTGGTCACGGGGCATGATCCGCACCCCGGTCGGTGCTCCCCGCCTTGCCCAGCCGCCATTGCCGGTGGGCGCAGCGGTCGGGATTCCGGCAGCGGACTGGGCCATCAGCAACGGCTACTCGGTCTGGACGATTGCTTCGGGCTGGGCCCGCTACGACGCTTTGACCTTCCGCTGGCTGGAGGCCAACGGCTACCAGCCCGATCTCTTGTCGCAGTGGGATCTGGACCGGGATCCTGCGGTCCTCGACCAGTACCGGATCGTGGTCACCACCGGCCACGACGAGTACTGGTCCGCTGGGGGCCGGTCCGTGCTGGAAGGGTTCATCGAGCGCGGCGGTCGTTACGCCCGCCTTGGCGGCAACATCGTCTGGCAGGTGCGCATGGAGGACGGCCTGCGCACCCAGGTCTGCCACAAGTACGCGGCCCACGCCGACCCCGAGCGCAACAGCGACGACATCGACCGGCGAACTGGCGCGTTCGAGGCCCACTACATCGACCGGCCCCCGGTCACGACCTTCGGCGCCAACGGCTTGCGGGGCGTGTATTCCCGGATGGGCGGCCTGTCACCGAGGGGAGCAGGTGGCTTCATCGTGTACCGGCCGGACCACTGGGCCTTCGCCGGAGCCGACCTGTACTACGGAGACGTGCTGGGCGGGGACGTGCCGCTCGTCGGCTTCGAAACCGACGGCGTGGACTACACGTTCCGCTCGGGCCTGCCCTATCCCACCGGCGCGGACGGTGCGCCCGAAGGCCTGGAGATTCTGGCCCTCACCCCGGTGACCCTCGAGGAGGAGGACCACGGCCAAGCCGGGAACCTGATCTCCATCGCCGACGGCGATCTGGCCTTCGCAGCCGAGGCCCTCTTCGGCGAGGACACGCTCGAGGCCCGCGACCGCATCCGCTACGGCAGCGCGGTGATCACCGCCCTAGCCAAGGGCTCAGGCGAGGTCTTCTGCGCTGGGACCACCGAGTGGTGCCACGCCCTCGCCCAGGGCGACGCCCAGGTCGAGACCATCACCCGCAACGTCCTCGACCGCTTCCTGGGCTGAGTTGCGGTCTGAGCTACTCCTGGGGGAGCAGGTAGACCTTTCCGCAGTCCTTGGCTAGCACTGCTTCAAAGGCTTCGGCAGCCCGGCTCATAGGAAAGGTGTGGGTGACGATGGCGTCGATCCTCTCCTGCACCCGCGGGTCGCACAGCATCTCCAGCAGACCGGCGCGATCGCGAAAGCGCACGTCGTGGCCGCCGGTCCAGATGATGTGGCGATCCACCAGGTCGTTGAGGATGCTCAGCGAGTAGGGCACCGCGGGGTCGCCGTGGCCCAGCGAGTACAGCGTGCCGTAGCGGCGCAGCCCCGCCATGCAGCGGTCCAGGTAGTAGGACACGCCGGCGCACTCGAAGGCAATGTCGGCGCCTTGACGCCCATCGGTCATGGCGTGCAGCTGCCGATGCCAGTCCGAGTTGCCGGGATCGATGATGGCGTGGACCCCCAAGCGACGGCACAGCTCCATCCGGAACGGGTGGCGGCCGAGCACCACGACCGTGGCCCCCCGGTACAGAGAATTGACGATCGCGCCCAGCCCAATGAAGCCGACCGCACCCACCACCACGACATCGCCCTCGGAGACCCCGGCCTCCTCCGCCGCGGTGTAGGTGCAGCCCAGCAGGCAGTTGGCCGCGGCGGCGTGGTGAAACGACAGCTCGTCGGGGATCGTCTGGATCATGTGCTCGGGGGCCAGCCGGTAGCGGGCCATGCCGAAGCCGCCCGACGCGCTGCTGTTTACCTTCTCGATACCGAGAAGCCCGGCAGAAATGTCCCGTGGAGCCATCCCCTCGTCGTATGACTCGTACGGAATGCCCAGACAGTGGGTCGGTGACAGGCCCTGGGTGCAAACGAAACACTCCTGGCAGCTGTTGCCCTGGTAGATGATCACCCGATCTCCGACGGAGAAGCGCGAGCCCGGAGCGATCTCCACGACGGTGCCGACCCCCTCGTGGCCGAGATGTTCGGGGCCGTCGTGCCACTCGAACTGGTGGTCGCGGTAGATGCGGCCCTCGTTGCACACCGGCGCAACCGCCACCTCGACGATCACGAAGCCCGGTCCGGCCACCGGGTACGGCTTGGTTGCCAGTGCCGCAGTGCGGGGCTCGGGGATGGTCAGCACGGTGTTGGTGCGCTCAACCACGGCCGTCAGTCCTCCAGCGACTCGACGCCCAGGTAGCTGGCATCGAGCAGGGCCCTATCGGCCAGCAGGTCGGAAGCGGCGCCCCGCATCACCAGGTCGCCGTGATTGAGCACGTAGCCGCGGTCGGCTACCTCTAGGGCCAGGTCCACATGCTGCTCCACCAGCAGGACACCGGCGCCCGTCTCATCGGCGATGCGGCGCACCACCGGCATCAGATCCTCATAGATGACCGGGGCCAGGCCCAGGCTCATCTCGTCGACCATCAGCAGCTTGGGCTCGGCCACGATGGCCCGCCCCAGCACCAGCATCTGCTGCTCGCCGCCGCTGAGCAGGCCGCCCCGGCGGTTCATCAACGGGCCGAGGGCAGGGAAGAAGTCGACGGCCCGGTCGATGTCCACCCGGCCGCTGGTCTTGGCCAGCTGGAGGTTCTCCCGCACCGTCAGCTGGAAGAGCACGCCCCGGTTCTCGGGCACGTGGATCACGCCCCAGCGAGCCACCCGGTGGGCCTGGCGCAGCCGCGGCACCGGCTTGCCCATGATGGTCACCGAGCCGGCCAGGATCTGGCCCATGCCCGAGATCGTCGTCAGGGTGGTGGTCTTGCCCGCGCCATTCGGTCCCAGCAATGCCACCACCTCGCCCGCGTCCACGTGAAGGCTCAGGCTCCGCACCACGGCCACGCCGTCGTAGCCGGTGTCGAGCCCGTCGATGGTCAGCAGGCGCTCGCTCATGACTCGGCCCCGCTGTGTCCGAGGTAGGCCGCGATCACCTCGGGATCGTTGCGCATCTCCTCGGGCGAGCCCGAGGCGGTCAGCTGGCCGTACACCAGCATGTGGATGTAATCGCACACGTTGAGCACCAGGCCCATGTCGTGGTCGACCAGCAGCATGGTGTAGCCCTGATCGACCAGGCCCCGAAGCTGGGCACCGAACCACTCGGTCTCGGCCTTGTCGAGTCCGGCTGCGGGCTCGTCCAGCAGCAGGATCCTGGACGACTCCGCAACCAGGGCACGCCCCACGCCCACCAGCTTGCGCTGACCCTGGGACAGCTCGCGGGGCTGTCGCTCGGCAATGTCACCGAGGTTGAGCAGGTCCATCACCTCCTCCACCCGTTCCTCACGCTGGCGGGGTCGGAAGTAGTCGAGCAGCGCGGCCCCCAGGCTCAGCCGCCGGCTGGCCACGTCGAGGTTGGAGCGCACGGTGATGTCGTCGAACAACTCCAGTGTCTGCCAGGTGCGGGTGAGCCCTTCATGGGACAGCTGGTGGGGCGAGCGCCCGAACACCTCCTCGCCCTCCAGCAGCACCGATCCCCTGGAGTTGTTGGGCAGGAACCCGGTAACCGCGTCGATGAAGGTGGTCTTGCCTGCGCCGTTGGGACCGATCAGCCCGGTGAGCCGGCCGCGCCGGCATTCGAGCGTCACGTCGTTCACGGCCAGCAGGCCGCCGAAGCGCACGTTGAGCCCGCTGGTGGCGAGAACCGCGTCAGCCATCGGCAGTCACCTCCACCCGCCGGTCCCACCGCCGTCGCAGCCAGGCACCGAGCTGGTGGAACTGCCGGCGCTGGAATCCGTCGATGCCCTCGTTGTTGTAGACCGCGGTGCCGATCAGGAAGAACCCGGCCACATAGGCGGTGTACGGGCCAACATCGATCACCCACTCGTTGGTGACCACGATGCCGATCCCCTCCGAGAACAGAGTGCCGGCGGTGATGGCCCCGCCCACGGTGCTGATGCCGCCGAGGTAGGCGAAGGCCAGCACCGTCAGCGAGGCGAAGATCCCGAAGGAGTCGTGGCCGTACGTGCCCAGGTTGAAGGCGTGGAGAGTCCCGCCGAGCGCCGCAAAGAAGCTCGAGACGGCGAACGCCGACAGCTTGATGGCCGCCACGTTCACGCCGGCCGCGGCCGCGGCCCGTTCGTTCGCCCGCACGGCCAGCATCTGCTCGCCCAGACGCGATCGGCGCAGCCGCATCACAGCCACGCAGCAGAGAGCCGTCACGACCAGCAAGAACAGCCCGTACCCGCCGGTGGGGATCTTGCCGTCGCTTAGGACGAAGCTGCTGTTGGGACCGAACTCGATTCCGAGCAGCTCAGGCGGATCGGTGGTCTTGACGATGCGGTCGAGGCCGAACCAGCCGGTCCGCCGGAAGAAGATCTCGTCGATGGCCAGCCCGCTGGCAAGAGTGATGATGGCCAGGCTTGCGCCACGGGTGCGCAGTGACGGGATAGCTGCGATGAGACCGAAGCCGACGCCCGACGCGACGGCCAGCGTCAAGGCCGGTATCAGGGGCACCCCAGCCTGGGTGCCGAAGGATGCCACCGAGAACGCGCCGATGCCGGCCAAGGCCATCTGCATCAGCGAGATCTGGCCCACGTAGCCGGTCACCACCACCAGCGACAGGGCCAGGATCACGCCGATCATCGAGTTCTGCATGGCGCCGCGGTACTGGAAGGGAGCGAACACCGTCAGCCAGAACGCCACCGTGATCAGCGCCCCGTACCCGACAACACGGCCACGGGTGATCCGGGGAGCGACCGCCTCGGGCAGCCGCTCAACGGTGAGCGCTCCCCGCGACGGCAGGGACTCGCCCCTCACCACCATGGCCAGGGCGATCACCACGAAGGGCAGGGCCCGGCGGATGCCGATGTCGGGGATCCAGTCCCATTCCAGTTCCAGACGGAAGAGCTCCTGGTCGACGATGCCGAGCATCAGGCCCGCGACCGCGGCGATCACGAACGACGACATTCGGCCCAGAAGCGCCGCCCCCAACGATGAGATGAGCAGCACGGTGAAGAAGTTGGGGGTGACTCCGGTGATGGGCGCCACCAGGATCCCGACCAGACCGGCCAGCACCGAAGCCATCACCCAACTGACACCAGCCTGGAAGTCGGCGTTGAAGCCCAGCAGCGTGGTGAACCGTTCGTTCTCGGCCCCGGCCCGGGTGGCGATCCCGAAACGGGTGAACCGGAACAGCACCCACAGCGCAGCGGTGATCACGATGACCGTGCCCAGAACCCACAGGCGGTCCTGGCCGACACGGGCACCCAGCACGTCGATCGGATCGTTGGGGAAGATCGGCTCGGTGGCCTTGGCCCGGGCACCGAAGCGCAGTACGACTGCGGCCTGCAGGAACAGCATGATGCCGACCGAGGCGACCACCTTGGCCAGCACCGGGGCGTAGCGCAGAGGTCGGAAGATGGCGAAGTGGGCGACCAACCCGAGGGCGGCTGCGGTGGCCAGCGCGATCAGCAGCGCCGGAACCTTGCCCATCGAGTCGCCCAGGCTGACGAAGGTCGGAAAGTCGAGAATCTCAATCCCGGCGATGCCCTCGATCGGCGCCACGGGATTGGGCAGCGGCGGCACCGGGTACTGGCCGTCACTGACCAGCGACACGTACACGTACGTGACGTAAGTGGCGATGGCGCCGTGGCCGAAGTTGATGACCCCCGAGGCCCGGAAGGCCACGACCAGCCCGATGGCAAGCGCGGCGATGATGGCACCCGAGCCCAGCCCGAACAGCACCGGGTCGAAGAACAGCTCCCGACGTAACAGCGCGCCAACGACCCAGGCGACCGCAAGCGCGCCGAGAGCGGCAGCGCCGGCCCGTTCGATTGGACGCAGACTGGCTAGCACGGAGGCACCCCGACCGAAGCCGGGCCGGACCCCACGCGGGTCCGGCCTGCTTCGACCGTAGCCGATCAGCCCTGCGGGAGCGTCAGCCCAGCAGGAAGTTGAGCTCTGTGAAGTCGAGCAATACGAACCCGTCGGGGGAGGTCAGCTGCCCGTCACTCACGGTGACCATCAACGGCGACGTGTTGCAGGCGCCCAGCCACGGATCCGGTCCGGGGCAGCTCACGTCGGGCATGCCGGGCAAGTCGCTGCTGGAGTAGGTGCTGAGAGCCTGCAGAACCGACTCGCGGGTGGCGTCAGCCCCGCCGCCGGCGATCAGGATGTCGCGAGCGATGACGGTGTTGGCCAGACCCCAGCCGCCGAGTCCGGCCCTCTGAACGTCGGCGCCGCCGTAGGTGTCGAGGATCCGGACGATCTCGTCGACTTCGGCGCCCCCGTCGACCGTCGGCGCGCTCGACAGGATCGGGCCCGACCAGCCGTCCAGCACGCCCGACTCGACCACATCCTGGCTCATGCACAGGTCGTTGGCGAAGAGGTGCCCTCCGTAGCCGACCGTGTCGACCGCTGCGGCCGCGGCCGTGCACTGGGCGCCGTCGGCCAGCACGAACAGCCAGCCCTCGTTGGCGGTGTCCGCTGCCGACACCGGACCAGTGAGGTCGGGCTCGAAGCCGAGGGGGATCACTTCGGTGATCGTGATTCCGTTCGATGCGGCGATCGCCTCGAGCGCCGGCACGAACGGTGCGAAGGCGGGGTCGTCAGCGATGTACAGGGTCATGGTCGTGACGTCCCTGCTACCACTGGCGAAGACGAAGAACACCTGGGCCAACCCCGGCAGGCCCGGATCGAAGTTGTAGAGGTTCGGGACGAAATAGTCGGGGAAGTCGTAGCCGAGGCCGAGATTGGCCACTCCGGCCTCGGCGAGCATGGCGCCCGTTGTGACGCTGCCGGCTCCGGCGGCGGTGTTGAGCACCACATGCACGTCGTCGGCGTTGACGAAGTACTGCGCGCACGCGATGTGGGACTCCACCGCGTCGCCCACAGTGCAGACGTCGAGTTCCACCGGATGGCCGTCGATGCCGCCCAACTCCGCGTTGAAGTAGGCAACATACGCCTCGGCCACGGCCCGGACCTCCGGGAAGGAGAAGAGCTCCTCTTCCTGGGAGATCAGGCCGATCTTGATCGGCTCCATCGACTCGTCGGCCATTGCTCCATCGGAATCGTCCATGGCCTCGTCGGCATGGTCGTCGTCGTGGTCGGCATGGTCGTCGTCGTCCTCGTGGTCGTGGTCGGCATGGTCGTCGTCGTCCTCGTGGTCATGATCGGCATGATCGTCGTCATGGTCCTCGTGATCATCGTGATCATCCATGGGCTCATCTGACGGCTCCTCGGCCGGTGCGGCCGCGGTGGGCTCGGGGGCGGCGGGCGCAGCGTCATCGTCGTCATCGCCACAGCTCGCCGCCACCAGCGCTAAGGCGAGCAGGCCTGCCGTGAACAACCTCCAGCGGGACGTCGGATTCATCGGTGTGTTCCTCCTTCGCGGCTCATGCACGCATTCTGTGGAGTCTTGATAGCTGAATTGTACATATGTTGGCAAGTCAGCGCCTGTAACGATTGTTCTGCTATCTGCGAGATGAATTGACCACGGATTCTGCGCTGAACTAGACAGACTGCTTGCACTTCTTGGATGAGTCCCCGCAGCGGCTCGGAGACCGGTGATGACCCTCGCCTACGATGAGCCCGCCATGGCGGACCTGGATGAAGTCGACCGAGCCCTGATCGATGCTCTGGTCGCCGACGGCCGGGCCAGTTACGCCGCCCTGGCCCGTCGCATCGGGATGTCGCAGGCCGCGATCAAGGCCCGGGTCCTCCGGCTGCTGGACAGTGGCGCCATCCACATCCTCGGCCGCATCGATCCACGCGCCCTGGGATACGGCGAGTTTGCCTACTGCCTGATCGACGCGGAGGGTCCGGTCGAGCCGGTAGCCGGTCGGCTGGCCGAGATGGAGGAGGCCGCCTTCGTACTGATCCTGGCCGGCACCCGCGGGCTGTTCGTCGAATTCAGGGCCCGTGACGCCGAGCACCTCGACGCAGCCATCGAGGCAGCCCGGGCCGACCCGCAGGTGCGGGGCATCGACGCCTCGTCGCTGGTGGCGTACGTGAAGCAGGACTGGTCGCACTCCCCCGCCGGCGACCACCGGCTCGGCGCCCGCCGCCGGACGGTGGACGCCACCGACATACGGCTCCTGAAGCACCTGGCAGCCGACGGTCGGGCGACGTTCGCAGAACTGGCCGAGGTAGCCGGAATGTCCCATGCCGCCACTAGGGAGCGGGTCCTGGCGCTGATGGCCGCGGGCGTCGTGACCGTGCAGACGATCGTCAGCCCCGGGGTACTGGGGGTCAAGGGCTACGCGGGGCTCATGATCGAGGTGGACGGGCCGGCTGGACCGGTAGCCGAGGAGATCGCGGCCGTTGCCGACCTCACCCTGGTGGCCATCGTTCTCGGGCGCTTCGATGTGATCGCCGAAGCCAGCTACCGGGACGAGGCCCACTTGGCGGAGCTGCTCGACCGCGTCCGCTCGGTGGAGGGTGTGCGGCAGGTCGAGGCGTTCGTGTACCTGGTGGAAGTCAAGGAGTCGATGACCGCCGGCCTCAGCTAGGCCGCCTAGGGAAGCACACCGCCGTCGATAGGTATCAGAGCGCCGTTGATGTAGGAGGCGGCCGGCGACGCCAGGAACACCACCAGCTGGGCCACCTCGTCGGCCGTGCCCCACCGACCCAGCGGCACCTCCGAGACCAGCATCTCACCAGCCTCGTCGTCAGTCACGCCGGCCAGGTCGGCCACCAGCCTGCGGTTGGCCACCGCCATCTGGGTGTCGATGGGGCCGGGGCACACGCCCACGCAGCGGATCCCGTCGGGGCCGTGCTCCTTGGCAATTAGCTTGGTCATGGCGGTCAGACCGAACTTGGTGACGTTGTAGGCGCCGTATCCGGGGTCCGAAACCAGCCCCCCGATCGAGACGTTGTTGATGATCACGCCCCTGCCGGCCTCGATCATCGGCCCGAGCGCCAGAAGGGCCATACGCCGCGAGCCCATGACGTTGACCTGCCACGACAGGTTCCACTGCGCCTCGGTCTGGTCGGCGAACCGACCCACCCCGGTAGTGGCCCCCGCGTTGTTGAACAGGATGTCCAGTGAGCCCAGCTCCTTCAGCACGCGCTCCACAGCCGCGTCGGCTTGGGCCTGATCGGTGACGTCCAGGGGTGCCGCGAAGCTCCTGACCCCGAAGCGACCGCGCAGCTCGGCCGACAGCGCCTCCAGTACGGCCAGGTCGTCGCCCAATCCGTGCGTGTCGTCCTGGCGGAGCTCGGGACGGTCCCGGGCGAGGTCGGTGACGACTACGTCCGCGCCGGCCTCGGCCAGCCGCCTGGCAGTGGCCTCGCCCATGCCACCGGCGCGGCCCGCGCCTGTGATGAGCGCGACGTGGCCCGCCAGATCCCCAGCCACTAGCCGTCCCCGCCGGCGTCGGCCAGGTCGGCGCCCAGGTGGTCCATCACCTCGTGGCTGTAGCCGAGGGGGATGCCGTCGTGACAGCCGACCAGCGAACCCGTGAGCGGGGCGCTTGCGTCGCTGACCAGGAAATGGAACACCGGTGCCATCTCCGAAGCCTTGCGGAACACTCCGGTGGCGGTCATGCGCCGTATCAGCTCCAAGTCGGGAGCCGACTCCGAGCCCATTTCGCTCTCCACGATCCCGGGCAGCACTGCGTTGACCCGGACCTGGCGAGGTCCCAACTCCAGCGCCCACACCCGCACCAAGTGATCGAGGGCCGCCTTCGACGCGGCGTACGCGGCCATTCCCGGAGCGGCCACCGAGCCGGCCGGCGAGCTGGTGACAATGACCGAGCCATGGTCGCGCACTAGGCCGATGCCGTGGCTCAGTGTCCGCACGACCCCCATCGTGTTTACGTCGATGACCCGCTCGAAGAGCTGCAGGTCGAGCGAGTCGATCTCGCCGTGGTACTCGTCGATGCCGGCATTGAGGATCAGCGCGTCGAGCGCGTCGAACCGCTCGGACACGATCGCGAAGGCCCGCTCGACAGAAGAGTCGTCGGCGACGTCCATCGCCACGAAGGCGGCTCCGATACCCTCGGCGATCGCTTCGCCCTCGTCCCGGCGACCACAGATCACGACCCGGGCGCCACATCGAGCAAGGTGGGCCGCCGCAGCCAAGCCGATCCCGGCCGTGCCCCCGGTGACGACCACCCTGCGACCGTTCACGTCGAAAGTGTCGGCGGTGGTCGCGCTGGTGGGGTCGCTCTCGGTCATGAAGCCACCCTAGTCATCGAAACTCGCGCTGTCGCTAGAGCCCAGATATGGAATCACAGGCGTAGGAAGTGATACACAAGCGTTTCCTATCATAGAGTACGGCGGACAGCGGCCCACGAGGAGTGTGAGGATGCGGCAGATCCTGGATCCGGCCGGCGAGCTCGTAGGACCCGCGCCCGACCTTGACGACACACAACTCGTCGAGATGTTCCGCCTGCTGCTCACCACCCGGATGGCCGACGAGAAGCTGCTCAACCTCCAGCGCCAGGGACGCATGCCGGCCTACTACCAGGTGAGCGGCCAGGAGGCCCATGTGGGGGCGGCGCTGGCCCTGCGCGAGTCCGACTGGCTCTTCACTGCCTACCGGGAGTTGGGAATGTGGCTGGCCCGCGGGATGAGCCCGCTGGCCACGGTCGGGCTCTGGATGGGCGTGCCCGACGACGACGACCTCTGGGACGTCAACCGCTACCGGGTGACCAGGCTCAACGCCACCATCGGGACCCACCTGCCCCACGCCGTCGGCTTCGGTTACGCCGAGCGGCTCCAGGAACGCGACACGGTGGCCATGGTGGTGTTCGGCGACGGCGCCACATCCGAGTCCGACTTCCACGCGGCCATGAACTTCGCGGGGGTTTGGAAGACCCCCACCGTGTTCCTGTGCCAGAACAACCAGGTCGCCCAGTCGACCACGATCGACAAGCAGACTGCGGCGGCCACGCTGGCCGCCAAGGCCGACGGGTACGGGTTCTGCGGCGAGCGCGTCGACGGCATGGACCCGCTGGCCATGTACCAGGCGGCCCGCGAGGCCGTGGAGCGGGCCGCGTCGGGCGGAGGCCCCACCCTCATCGAGATGCTCACCTACCGGTTCGCCCCCCACTCGACATACGACGGCACGCCGGTGTACCGCACCACGGACGAGGAGTCCCAGTGGCGCCAGCGGGACCCCATCACCCGGATGCGGGCCTTCCTGGTGAACAAGGGCCTGTGGGAGACCGGGCAGGAAGACGACATGAGGGCCGGGATCTCGGCCAACCTCGAGGCGTTCGTCGACCAGCTCGAGGCCCGGGCCCCGGTGTCGCGCCACTACTCGCCCCGGCAGCTGTTCGCCCGGGCGCCGGCCTCCCTGGCCGAGCAGTTGCACCGCGAGCAGCAGGACGCCGGCGAGGCACCAGCCGCGCTGGAGCCGGACGAGGTCTGGGCCGTCGCCGAAGACCCGTCGCCCACCGGCGAGACCCGCCGGCTCGACATGACCGAGGCGCTCAAGCTGACGCTGCACGCGGCCTTCGAGCGGGACCAGTCGCTGGTGACCCTGGGGGAGGACGTGGGCGTGGAGGGCGGCGTGTTCCGGATCACCGAGGGCATGCACGAGCGCTTCGGCGCCGACCGGGTGATCGACACCCCGCTGTGCGAGACCGGCATCATGGGCACTGCGGTCGGCATGGCCATGGCCGGGCTGAGGCCGGTGGCCGAGATCGAGTTCGCCGGCTTCGTGTACCCGGCCTTCGATCAGCTCATCGGCCATGTGGCCCGCATCCGCTGGCGCTACCGGGGCCACCTGACCGCCCCGGTCGTGGCCCGGCTGCCGGTGGGCACCAACCTCGACAACCACGAGTTCCACACCGACTCACCCGAGTCGCTCTTCACCCACGCGCCCGGGCTGGTGGTGGTGTATCCCTCCAACCCCTACGACGCCAAGGGCCTCATGGAGTCGGCGCTGGCCAGCGACGATCCGGTGGTGTTCCTGGAGCCCATCTCGCTGTACCGGGGGCTCAAGCAGGACGTGCC
>VXWX01000091.1 GCA_009835735.1 Acidimicrobiaceae bacterium | reverse complement strand
GAGGTGTTCGTCCACACCAGCCACATCGTGCGCGAGGACGCCCAGACGCTGTACGGCTTCTCGACGGTGGACGAGAGGCGGACGTTCGAGGCCCTCATCGGCGCCCGCGGCGTGGGGCCGACGATGGCGCTGTCGATCCTGGCCGTGCACAGTCCTGACGGGCTCCGCCGAGCCGTGGCCACCGACGATGTGGACATGCTGTGCCTGGTGCCGGGGGTGGGTCCCAAGACCGCGGTGAGAATGCTGGTCGAGCTCAAGTCGCGTCTCGACCTGCCCGAGGTGGAGGCTCCCCCCACGACCAACGGGTCCGCGCCCGCCGCCGTTCGCGACGATGTCCGCACCGACGTGCGGGCCGCCCTCGACGGGCTGGGCTACGGCACCGAGGAGATCAGGGCCGTCCTGGCCGACCTGCCCGCCGGCGACGACGCCGGCGTGCTGCTGCGCGAGGCGCTGCGGCGGCTGGCCGGCGTGGCCGCCTGAGGGGGAGGGGAGCCGAGCATGACCCGCTCCGAGATCCTGGCCCGGCCGCCCGGCGATGCTGCCGCCGTCGATCCGGGCCCGCCGGAGGCCGACGACCGCGAGCTGATGTCGCCGGACCGGCTGCCGTCGGACCGGCTCGGCGAAGCCGCTCTCCGTCCCCGCAGCCTCGACGAGTTCGTCGGCCAGGGTGAGCTCAAGGGCCATCTCGATGTGCTCCTGGGCGCGGCTCGCAAGCGCCGCGATCCTGTGGATCACCTGCTCTTCGCCGGGCCGCCGGGACTGGGCAAGACGACCCTGGCTCACATCGTCGCCAACGAGCTCGGCGCCCATCTGCAGACCACCTCGGGGCCCGCCCTGGAGCGGGCCGGTGACTTAGCGGCCATGCTCACCAAGCTCGAGCCCGGCGACGTCCTGTTCATCGATGAGATCCACCGCCTGCCCCGGCCCGTCGAAGAGGTCCTGTATCCGGCCATGGAGGACTTCCGCATCGACATCGTGCTCGGCAAGGGCCCCGCGGCCCGCTCCATCCCGCTGGAGTTGGCCCCGTTCACCCTGGTCGGCGCCACCACCCGCACCGGTCTCATCACCGGACCGCTGCGCGACCGTTTCGGGCTGGTGGCCCGGCTCGACTTCTACACCGTCGATGACCTCGTGGCGATTGTGGAGCGCACTGCGGGGATCCTCGAAGTGGACATCGACACCGGCGGAGCAGCCGAAATCGCTCGGAGGGCCAGGGGCACGCCCCGCATCGCCAACCGCCTGCTGCGACAGGTGCGCGACTTCTCCGAGGTGCACCGCGACGGTCGCATCGACTCGACGGTCGCGGCCGACGGCCTGGCCTTCTTCGGGGTGGACGAGATGGGACTGGACAGGGCTTCCAGGTCGGTGCTGGAAGCCCTGTGCCGCAACTTCGGCGGCGGTCCCGTCGGGTTGTCCACTCTCGCCATAGCGGTCAGCGAGCCGACCGAGACGGTCGAGGACGTCTACGAGCCCTACCTGATCCAGCAGGGCCTGCTGATGCGCACGCCCCGGGGCAGGGTGGCCACCCCCGCAGCATGGGTGCACCTCGGCCTGGAGGGACCGCAGTCGGACCCGGACACCCACCCGGGCCTGTTCGCCTGAACCCCGGGGCCGGCCGTACCCTCCAAGGCCGTGACGGCGCCGCCGACCATTCCGGCCGACCTTGACTATGACCTGCCGCCCGACGCCATAGCCCAGTCGCCGTCACCTCTACGCGACCAGGCCCGTCTGCTGGTCGACGGCGCCGGCGGCATCTCCCACCTCCGGGTCAGCGACCTGCCGGAGGTGTTGGGGCCCGGTGATGTTGTCGTCGTCAACGACACCCGCGTGCTGCCGGCGCGCCTCCGAATGCGGCGGGTCACCGGTGGCGCGGTCGAGGTGCTGCTGCTTCACGAGCGCGCCGACGGTGACTGGGAGGCGCTGGTAAGGCCGTCTCGCCGCTTGCGGCCCGGAGAGGTAGTTGCACCGGAGACCGGTGCCGGCGGCGCGAGCGTGGAGATCCGGGACGATCTCGGCGAGGGACGGCGAGTGGTCCGGGTCCACACCGGAGGGCGGCCGCTGCTGCGAGTGCTGGACGAGGTGGGTGCGGTGCCCCTGCCGCCCTATATCACGGCTGGGATCGACGACCCCGAGCGTTACCAGACCGTGTACGGACGGCGTCCTGTCTCGGCCGCGGCCCCCACCGCAGGCCTGCACTTCACCGAGGAGCTCCTGGGTCGGGTTCGTGATACAGGCGCCGAGGTGGTGGCGGTCGAGTTGGCGGTGGGACTCGACACGTTCAGGCCCATCACCGCCGACCGTCTCGACGACCACGACATGCACACCGAGCAGTACCGCGTGCCCGCCGGCGTCCAGCAGGCTCTGGACCGGGCCGAGCGGGTGGTGGCCGTGGGCACGACCGTCGTGCGCTGCTTGGAAGCCTGGGCGGCCACCGGCGAGACATCCGGGCGCACCAGCCTGTTCATCCGCAGGCCGTATGAATGGCGCGTCGTCGACGCGTTGATGACGAACTTCCACCTGCCCCGCTCCACCCTCCTTTGCCTGCTCGACGCCTTCATCGGACCTCGCTGGCGAACGCTGTACGCCGCCGCTCTCGAGCACGGCTACCGATTCCTGTCCTTCGGCGACGCCATGTTCGTGTGCCGCTCGGAGCCGAGCCTGGAGCCGAGGTGACTGCGGCCGTCTTCACGGTCGAAGCGACCGACGGTGCCGCCCGCGCCGGCACGGTGACCACGCCGCGGGGAACGTTCTCGACTCCCTGCTTCATGCCGGTCGGCA
>VXWX01000163.1 GCA_009835735.1 Acidimicrobiaceae bacterium | reverse complement strand
GCGGTCACCAACCTGCGCAACGCCGGCGTCGACGTGATCGGCAACAACTGGCAGCGCGTCCCCGTCACCCTGCTCGAGGGCGGCGAGTAGCCCCTAGCTAGACACAAGTCTGGTTCGGTTCGGGCCGGCGGCGGCACTCAGCCGCTGCCGGCCCAGCCGCGCCAACCGGAGGTCGGGCCAATAGCCTGCCGCGCGCTGTGTACTCCTCTCTCGGCCGGTGGTGCTACCGGCATCCATGGCGGGTATTGATCGCCTGGGTGCTGGTCATCGTGATCGCGGGCGGGGCGGCCGGCGGCCTGGGCTCGGCTTATGGCGGCACGCCGGCTGCTCCCGACGCCGAGAGCAGCCTGGGAGCCGACATCCTCGACTCGCACTTCGGCCGCATCGGGGCGGTGATCAGCGGCCGCATCGTGTTCCGGGCTGAGCAGGGCGTGGACGACCCCGCCGTGCGGGCGGCCATGACCGAGCTGTTCGAGAGGGTCGACGCCCTCGAAGGGGTCACCGTCGGATCGCCCTACGACGGTGACGGGCGTCGCCGCATCGCCGCTCAGGGCCCAGAAGCCGGACGCATCGCCTACGCCGACGTAGACACCGGCGCCGACACCTCCGCATTCGAGGCGGAGGACATCGGCCACGAGATCGGGCGCCTCATCGATCAGCTCGGGCTGCGCTCGATGGAGGGCGTCCAGGTGGAGGTGGGGGGCGCCTGGCTCTCCGACCGGGAGCCGCCCGAGTCCGAGGCCATCGGGCTCGCCTTCGCGGTGTTCGTGCTGATCATGGCGGTCGGCTCGGTCGTGGCGATGGGAATGACCGTCTCCACAGCCCTCATCGGTGTCGGAGTCGGCGCGGCCGGTGTTGTGATGCTGAGCAACGTGGCGACCGTCCCCGAATTCGCCCCCACTATCGGCATCATGATCGGCATTGGCGTGGGCATCGACTACGCCCTGTTCATCATCACCCGCTACCGGGAGTGGGTCGACCACGGCCTGAACGCTGAGGACGCCGCCGCGGCCGCGCTCGACTCGGCCGGGCGGGCGGTGGTCTTCGCGGGCGCCACCGTGGTGGTGTCGCTTCTGGGTCTGCTGCTCATCGGCCTGCCCTTCGTGGCCGGGCTGGGCCTGGCTGCGGCCATCACCGTGACTGTCGTGATGGCCGGGTCAGTAACGCTGCTGCCGGCTGTGATCGGCCTACTCGGTGACCGGATCCACACAACGCGGGTCCGGGGTATGGCCGCCGCTGCGCTGATCGCCATCGCCCTGCTCGGCTTCGGCACGGGCTTCAGGCCGCTGCTGGCGGGCATACCAGCGGCAGTGATCGTGCTGGTGGCCGGGGCGATCAGGATCCCGGCCAACCCGTTGCGGCGGGCGCTGCGCCCTAGGGAGGCCAAGCCGTTGCGGGAGACCGGCTGGTACCGGCTCAGCCGGACGGTCCAGTCCCGGCCGTGGCAGTTCGCCATCGGCGGCACCGCCGTCCTCCTGGTACTGGCCGCTCCGGTGCTGGGACTCCGGCTCGGGTTCTCCGACGAGGGCAACTTCGCGGAGGAGACCACGACACGCAAGGCCTACGACCTGATCTCCGAGGGCTTCGGACCGGGGGCCAACGGCCCGCTGCTGGTGGTGGCCGAGTTGTCCGGCCCGCAGGACCTTGCGGCCCTCAACGACCTGTCGAGCGCATTGAACCGGACCGAGGGCGTGGCTTTCGCCTCGCCGGCCGTGCCCAGCTCCGACGGTCAAGCCGCAGTGATCCGGCTGCAGCCCACCACCGGCCCGCAGGATGCGGCCACCGAGGACCTGGTGCATCGGATCCGCGGCGAAGTTGTACCCCAGACACTCGACGGCACCGGCCCCGACCCTCTGGTGGCGGGCCAGGTGGCCTTCAACATCGACATCTCCGACTATCTGGCCGGCCGCATCCCGATCTTCTTCGCAGCCGTGCTCGGCGCGTCGTTCCTGCTGTTGATGGCCGTGTTCCGCTCGCTGGTGGTCCCGCTCAAGGCCGTGGTCATGAACATGCTCTCGATCGGGGCGGCCTACGGGGTGGTCGTGGCGGTGTTCCAGTGGGGATGGCTGGGCGGCCTGACCGGGGTCGAGCCCGCGCCCATCGAGCCGTTCATTCCCATGATGCTGTTCGCCATCCTGTTCGGACTGTCGATGGACTACGAGGTGTTCCTGCTGTCGCGCATGAAGGAGGAGTACGAGCGCACAGGCGACGCCGTCAACTCTGTGGCCGACGGGCTGGCCGCCACCGCCCGGGTCATAACCGCAGCCGCGGCCATCATGGTCGTCGTCTTCGGCAGCTTCGTGCTCGAGGACAGCAGGCCGATCAAGCTCTTCGGCCTCGGCCTGGCCACCGCCATCGCCATCGACGCCACGCTGGTGCGGATGCTCATCGTGCCCTCCACCATGGAGCTTCTCGGCGCCCGCAACTGGTGGCTGCCCCGCTGGCTCGACCGCCTGGTCCCCAACCTGCGGGTCGAGGGCGAGCTGGCCAGCCGCGATCTCTAGCTCTCGAAACGATTGGGCATGACTTCCGGGTAGTCGACTTCGAGGATCTCGCCGAGAGACCGGGCGGCCGGCGGGCTGAGCCGCCGGTAGAGGCCGGCGGCGAGATCGTGGGCGCGGTCGCCGATCCAGTCGGGCGGCAGCAGCTCTGCTGGTATGTCGGGGGATCGCAAACGGATCCGGCGCAGTTCGTGCACGAGCAAGGTGCGCAACGCGTACGCCTCCAGCGGCGCGGCAGCCTCGATGTCGTGGCTCGACCAGGGCTCATAGCGGGACAGGAACCGGCTGTACGCCGTCTCGGTGTCGGCCGTCCGGAAGACGTCTGCGAAGTATCCCTCCTCCACCAGCGTGTCGAGCTCGTCGAACTCCGATGTCCCGACCGGCACCGCAGCCGCCGGCTGTACCAGGTGTAGGAGTTCGCGCAGGCTCGACACCCCGACCGACGGTGACGCCATCAGCCCCCGGCCCAAGGCCACGAAGCCGTGCCAGCGCAGGTGCTTGACTATCCGGTCGCGCTCATCTGCGGAGATCGACGGCGTGTCGACTACCGCGAACGTCCACGAGCCGTCCCAGTTGCCCGACTCCCTGCCGTAGATGCGATGGTCGGCGTCCTCGGACTCCCGCACGGCCAGCAACGTCATCGAGTAGCGGCTCCGGCGACCGATCCGCTCGTTGGACATCCAGCCCTCGGCGACCAGGCGGAACATCGACGTGCGGACCAGCCGCTCGCTGAAGCCGAACGGTTCGGCCAGCTCGAAGAGGCTTGACAGCCAGAGCGTCTTGGTGACCGGCAGCACCGAGTCCCCCAGCACCGTCACCAGCATCGACCGGGCTGATATGTCAGCCTCCGAGCAGCGCTGCCGGACCATGGCGGCGATGCCGCTCATTCTGCAGGCACCACCCGCTGGGCCTTCCCCGCCGAGCGGGGCACAGCACCCGGCTCAGCCACCACCACGTCGACGGTCACGCCGATGTTCCCTTTGACGTGGTCGGCCAACTCACTTGCGAGGTCGTCCTCCGGTCGATGCGCTGAAGGGCTCCTCTCCACTCGCACAGTGAGCTGCGCCAGGTTGCCGGACCGGTCGACCTCGATCTGGAAATGGGGGGTGAGACCGTCCACCTTGAGCACTTCGGCCTCGATCTGAGACGGGAACACATTGACGCCCCGCACGATCAGCATGTCATCGGAGCGGCCGGAGATGCGCTCGATGCGCCGCATGGGGCGGGCCGTGCCGGGCAGCAGCCGGGTGAGATCGCGCGTGCGGTAGCGGATCACGGGCTGCCCCCGCTTGGTCAGTGCCGTGAGCACCAGTTCACCGAACTCGCCGTCGGGGAGCGGCTCTCCCGTGCCGGGATCGATGATCTCGGGGTAGAAGTGGTCCTCCCACAGCGTGGGTCCGTCCTTGGTCTCGACACACTCCTGGGCCACGCCCGGTCCCATCACCTCCGACAGCCCGTAGATGTCGACGGCGTCGATGCCGAGGCGCGACTCGATCTCGGCCCGGAGCTCGTCGGTCCACGGCTCGGCGCCGAAGATTCCCACCTCCAGTGAGCACGACCGCGGGTCGATGCCCCTGACCTCCATCTCGTCGATGAGGTTGAGGCAATACGACGGCGTCACCAGGATGATGCGGGGCTCGAAGTCCATTATCAGAGTCACCTGGCGCTCGGTCTGGCCCCCGGACACGGGCACCACCATGCACCCGAGAGTCTCGGCGCCGTAGTGAGCGCCGAGACCGCCGGTGAACAGCCCGTAGCCGTAGGCGACATGGGCGACATCGCCGGGGCGGCCGCCGGCTGCGTAGATGGATCGAGCCATCAGCCTGGACCACGCGTCGATGTCGCCGGCGGTGTAGCCGACCACGGTGGGCTTGCCGGTAGTACCCGACGACGCGTGGACCCGGACCACCTCCGACCGGGGCACGGCGAACAGACCGAACGGGTAGTTGTCGCGCAGGTCTGCCTTGGTGAGGAACGGGAACCGGGCCAGGTCGGCCAGATCCCTCAGGTCGTCAGGACCCACACCGGCGCGCTCGAACGCGTGCCGGTAGTGGGCGACATTGGCGTAGGCGTGACCCAGGATCTCTCGCAGACGTACGAGCTGCACGCCGCGCAACTCGTCGATCGATGCCGACTCGATTGCCTCGTAGTGGGCGGGATCGGTCACGCTCACCACCTCGTCTCGGGGTCGAAGTCGAGCACTGCGCTCCTGCGGGCCATGACCGGCCTGGCACGGCCGTCGTCGGGGACGTTCACCACACTGCCTCCGAGTCGTAGTCGAGGACCTCGCGCATCCGAGCCATGAGCGGCTCGAAGTCCGGTGATCGGCTTGTGCGGCCCCGCTGGCCGTTGGCCGCGCCACCAGCCGAAGGACCGCCCACGCAAGCGCTACCGACCGAGCGGCCGTCCAAGCCCGCGGCCGAGAATCGCCGGTCGATGGCCACCAGCAGCGGTTCGAGAAGACCGGCCGTCGGTCCGGCAGCGGCGCCCTCGGCAACCGCAACCGCCTCCCCGGCGGTCCCCTCACACAGGCCGGGAACCATCGGCACGACTGCATCGAGGGCGGCTAGCAGCCGCGAGCGGGCCTCCGGCGCTGCCAGGAGCCTGTCCAGCAGGGCGTCGGCGTGCCTGGTGTGGAACACCTCTTCCCGGAGCGCCTTGCGGGCGATGGCCGCCAGCTTGGGCATCGACGTGCCGGTCACCAGGTGCCAGCGCATCGCCTCGAAGGCGTCGTAGACCCAGTGCCGCACGAGGGCTTCGGCCCAGTCTTTCGTCTCGTACTCGACCAGGTGGCAGCACCGGTAGTCGTGACTCGGCCTTCCGAAGGCGAGAGTGTCGACGGCCGTGTCGGTGGGCTCGATACCGTCGAGCTCGAGCACCAGTTCGTAGAGCATGGCGGCATGGCCCAGCTCGTCCTGGCCGATGCTGGAGAAGGCCAGGTCCTCCTCCAGGAACGGGGCGACGCCGATCCATTCGGTGTGCTGCTGGCCCATCAGGTGCTCGTCGTCGGCGAAGGCCAGCAGGAACTCCCGGATCGCCCCCCGCTCGCTCACGGCCCTACCCCCACCGCGAATTGGCAGCCGAGAACGCCCGAAACGGCATCGCCCGCTGCCAATTCGCCCGGCCGCTCATTGTTGGCTCTGCCGGGATGCCCTGCGGCGGTCGGCCACGGCCGCGCCATCGTGGTGCCGATGCGGCTTGTCGGCGTTGGGGTCCACGAAGTCGTCGTCGGCGACGACCACATGGTCGCGGCGCACCACCCACACGCGGTCGCCCTCGGCCCGGCGCAGGTAGCCCTCACGGGCCAGCACCACGGCCAGTTCGTCGGTGGCGGCCTCCAGTGCGCCGACGTGGCGGAACTCGTCGCGACCGTCCTTCTTGATGAACACCTCGTAGACGTGCATGGTCAGGCCCCGCTGCCGTTGCCGTCGGAGAGGGCGGCCCGCACCCAGGCGGTGTGCTGCCAGTTGTCGGCGGCCTCGCCGATGCGGCGGGCCGAGTCGGGGCCACCCTGAGCGAGCGTTCGCCTGAGCGGCTCCCAGTCGATGGGCCCTACATCCCAGCGCTCCGCTTCGGTATCCCAGCGCAGGTCCGGAGCCGGCACCGTGAACCCGTAGCTCTGCAGCATGGGCACGAACCTCTGCACCCAGCGGTCGCGCAGCACCTCGTTGCGCTCGGACTTGATGCGCCATCGCAGCAGCTCGTCGTCGGGCACGGAGTCGGGGCCGAACAGCTGCAGGGCGGGCCAGAACCAACGGTCCAGCGATTCCTGGAACATGCCGCGCTGGCGGGCGGTGCCCTCGGCGATGCGCATCATCCGGTCCTCGCCGAGGCGCATATGGAACCCCTCCTCGGTGATGATGCGACGCAGGATGCGGCGGTAGGGGCCGTAGGAGCAGTTCTTGAACACGGCCTGCTGGCTGATCAACGCGGCCGCGTCGACCAGGAACGCGATGGCAACCTGATCGCCCCAGGTAACGGCCCGGTAGTGGAACACGTTGTGGAAGCGGCTCTTTCCGGCGAACAGGTCCTCGAGCATCTGAGTCCTGGTCTTGACGCCGAGGTCGGCGGCGATCATGTAGAGCAGGTGGCCGTGACCGATCTCGTCCTGGGTCTTGGCTAGCACCGCCATCTTGTGGCGCAGTCCGGGGGTCTTGGGGATCCAGTCGCGCTCGGTGAGGGCGCCCATCAGCTCGCTGTTGGCGTGCATCTCGATAAATGCGAATACCGCCCGGCGGTAGGCGTCGGGCATGTCGTCGTCGGCCTCGACCAGGCCACCGCCGTCGAGGAAGGCCTCGAAGTCCTCCATCGTCGCCCAGGACCTAGCCATCGTTGCCCGCCTTGGGGGCTCCGTTGACGCCGGGGGCGTTGGCCACCATGGTCAGCACGTCGTAGGCCGCATTGACCTCGCCGTTCTGGTTGACAACCCTGGTGTCCCAGGCCACCTCGCCGTAGCCGCGCCCGTCGAGCTGCGTCTTGCGCTTGCAGGTGAGCACCACGTGGATCTCATCGCCGGGGTAGGTGGGCTTGGCGAAGCGCAGCCGGTCGATGCCGTAGTTGGCCAGTACCGGTCCCTCGTCGGGCCACACGAACAGCCCGGCCGCGAACGACAGCACCAGGTAGCCGTGGGCCACCAGGCCGTTGAAGATCGGGCTGCGGGCGGCGGCCTCGTCGTCCATGTGGGCGTAGAACCTGTCTCCGGTGCTCTCCGCGAACGCGGCTATGTCGGCCCGGGTGACCGTCCGGGACTCGGTGGTGATCGAGTCGCCAACCTCCAGGTCGTCGAATGTCAGCTTGAACGGGTGCCCCTTGTGCTCTTGCGTCGCCGAGCCGCCGATGTACTCGCCGGTCACGGCGGTGAGCATGTCGGACGACCCCTGCACGGCGGTGCGCTGCATGTGGGCGAACACGCCCCGCATGCCGCCCATCTCCTGGCCGCCGCCGGCCCGGCCGGGTCCGCCGTGAACGAGCGGTGGCAGGGGCGACCCATGTCCGGTGCTGGCCGAGGCCATCGCCCGGTCCATGATCAGCACTCGGCCGTGATGGGAGGCGATGCCCAGCGAGAGGTCGGTGATCTCGTCGCGGTCGGCGCCGTAGACCGAGGCGACCAGGCTTCCGCCGCCGGCGGCCACGAATTCGACTGCCTCATCGATGCTGCCGTAGGGCACGAGGGTCGACACCGGACCGAACGCCTCGGTGGTGTGGATCACCGGGGATCGGGGATCTTCGGCCTGCAGCAGGGTGGGGGCCATGAACGCTCCGGCCACCGAGTCGACGCCGGAGAGGTCGCAGGAGTCCACTATGGGCACGGCGGCCTCGCGCAGCGCGTCCACGGAGGCGGTCACCTCGTCGCGGTGGGCCAGACCGACGAGGGAGCCCATGCCGGTGGACCGGTCGCGGGGATCGCCCACAGCCACAGCCTGCAGGGCCGCGGCGAGGGCTCCCGCAGCCGCATCCAGGTGCCGCTCGGGTACGAGCGCTCGGCGGATGGCGGTGCACTTCTGGCCGGCCTTTACCGTCATCTCCTTGACGACCTCGGCCGTGAACAGGTCGAACTCGGCGGTGCCGGGGGCGGCGGCCGGAGCCAGCACCGCCGCATTGAGCGAGTCGGCCTCAACATTGAGTCGTGTGGCCCTGGCAGTCACAGCGGGGTGGGCTCGCAGCGCGGCCGCGGTGGCGGCCGAGCCGGTGAAGGCGATGCTGTCCTGACCGCCGAGGCAGTCGAGCAGGCCGTTCAGCTCCTGCGGAGAGGCGCACAGCAACTGCAGCGATCCCTCGGGCAGCAGCCCGGACTCGATGACGAGCCGGACCGCGGCCTCAGCCAGATACGCGGTGGGCGACGCCGGCTTGACGATAGAAGGCACGCCCGCGATGAAGGCGGGCGCGAGCTTCTCCAGCATCCCCCAGACCGGGAAGTTGTAAGCGTTGATCTGCACCTCCACTCCCTTGCGGGGAGTCAGGATGTGCACAGCCGAGAATGATCCGTCCCGGGACAGCGGCTCGGTGGTGCCGTCGACCGCCACTCGCGAGTTGGGCAGCTCGCGCCGGGCTTTGTCGGCGTAGGACAGCAGCACGCCGGCGCCACCCTCGATGTCGATCCAGGAGTCTGCCCGGGTGGCCCCGGTGCAGTACGAGAGGTCGTAGAGCGGTTCCTTGGCCTCGTCGGCCAGCAGCATCTTGCCCGCGTTCCGCAGGATGGACGCCCGCTGATGGAAGGTCAGCTGTCGCAAGGCCGGGCCGCCGACGGAGCGTCCGTGCTCAACAGCCGCGGCAAGGTCGATGCCGGCAGGCGACAGCTCGGCGACGCTCTTGCCGGTGGCGGCATCAAGCAGCGCCCGACCGTCGCTCGAGGGCCGGTGCCAGCCACCCGCCACATAGCTCTCCACCCGGTGCACGACAGCTCTCCAATATGATAGTCCGTTAGGGTCGAAACCCATGTGGAATGTATCATAATCTTCTGGCTGCCAACACCGGGACCCTTGACTCGCCGTGACGCGGCAACGTAACCTGCGGCAGCCGATGCCATTCCCTGGAGTTGCGATGGCTGCAAGCGAGAAAATGCAGAAGGAATGACCGCTGCAACCGCTGCGCTGCGACTGCCCGAGCCGTCCGCAACGGCCAGCGCGCTTCTCAGCGACGGCTCGGTCACCGTTGTACGGCGCCACGGCAACCCGCACGGTCCCAGAGTCGTACTCAGCCACGGCTGCGGCTTCGCTGCCGACCTCTATTGGCCGTACTGGTCGCTATTGATCGACGACTGCGACGTGGTGGTGTACGACCTTCGCAGCCACGGCTGGAACGAGCCGAGCGACCTGCGGTTGCACAACATGCCGACTCTCGCCGACGACAACCGCCGGGTCCTCGAAGCGGTGCAGGCCGCGTTCGGCACCAAGCCAACCATCGGCGTATACCACTCCCTGGCGACGATGGCTGCGCTGATGCACGAGCACCAGTGGCCGACGTTCGCCGGGCTGCTGCTGTTCGATCCGCCGATCTTCCCGCCCGGAGCCGATCTGGACGATATGGAGACCGTGTGCCAAGGGCTTGCGGCCATGGCCCGGCGACGGCCGCGACACTTCGAGTCGCCCCAGGAACTCGCATCGATGCTCAAGAAATCGCCCGCGTTCTCTCAAGTGTCCGAGCCGGTGCAGGAGTTGTTCGCGGAGACCACGCTGCGCCCGTCGCCCGACGGCGGCTACGAGATGCGGTGTCCGCCTGAGCACGAGGCGCAACTGTTCGAGTGGTACTTTGGACACTCGATGCAGGCCCTCGAAGTCCTCGATGACATCACGATCCCGATCAAGGTGGTCGGCGCCGACCCGACCGCGCCCTTCTCGTTCCTGCCGTCAACTGATCTGAGCACGCTCACCGAGTTGGACTACGATTACTTGCCCGACCTCACCCACCTGCTGCCACTCGAGGACCCCGAGGCGTGCGCGGCGATCACGACGGCGTTCATGCAGCGGATCGGCCACTTCCCAGTCCCAATCGCACACTAGAGGAGAGCACTCATGTTTCTGATAATCGACGCGAAGGTCACAGACCGAGACGCCTACGTCGAGACGGCCAAGCAGTGGAGTCCTGCAGCCCACACCGCCGAGCGACACGGAGGCCGGTTGCTGGTGTGCGGCGATCAGGTAGAAGTGATCGCGGGCGGCTGGAAACCCAAGAATCTTCTCATAGTGCAGTTCCCTGACGCCGAATCCATGCGGAGTTGGGTTGGGTCCAGCGACTATCAGGAGATGGTGGAGGTCGTGAGCCAGTCCGCTGAGATGTCCACCGTCGCCGTCTCGACACACAGCGAATAAGCGCCCCGCAACGGGGACCGCTCAGTCGAGGAGGCCCTCAGCTATCGCCTTGCGCAGCCCGGCGACTCGGCCCGACACTCCGAGCTTCTTCCAGAGCTTGGACAATTCCCGGTACATCGACCGCTCCGAATAGCCCATCTCGGATGCCACGTCCGCGATCGCCGCGCCCGATATGAGCCTCTCCAGCATCCGCCGCTCCGAGGCCTCCAGGGATGGAGGCACCTCGGCATCAAAATACTGCTTCACCGCGACGCAGGCGTTCTTCATCCTGCGAGTACCGGCCTGTGTGGTGAGCCCAGCCAAGACATCCCAGTGGACAACCCTCGGATTGTGGGGCGTCAGTTCCGGCGCCCCTGCCGGCCCTGGACGGCCTGAGGCCGACTCGCCGGACACCAGCCAGTCCTCAATAGAGGTAGCGGCCTCGCGCATGTAGGCGGTGACGATCGCCCAGTCTGCGGCCAGGTCAGCGGGAATCGAGCATCCTGCCATGGCAGTCAAGCTGTCACGGAACAGCTTGGCGACATCGCGCTGATACGACGAAGGCAGAGACTCGTTGTAGACCCGCACAGCTTCCCGGTGGTACTCGGCTGTCCAAGGCTCGCGGTGAGGGCCCTCTGGCACCCCGAACCGGTATGCCTCCAACATGGCGTCGGCCCCGCCCACCATGCGACCGCAAGCAAGACGGACTCGCGCGAGCGCAAGGCCTTCGCCTAGTTCACCGCCCACGATTCCAACAATACCGAACTCAACCCTTCGGGGAGCATTAGACGCCGGTCACGGTCGCGGAGGTTGATGGGTCCTTCGGGGCCTAGCAGGACTCTGCCAGCAGGTTGGCAGGTTTCTGCCACGACTGGGCCGAATCTGGCAGACATTGGCAGACATCACGCTTCAAGACAGTGCCAAGCTCAGTCTGTCGAAGTCAATCGCCGGCAACCGAAAGCGAATTCGGGAACCGGCCAACAAGAGGAACCAAGAGGAGATGCCATGTCCGACTCCACCAGCAGCGACACCATGCGCCACCGGCGCTATTGGGCCACGAGTTGGTTCGTCCTAGCCGCGGCCGCGACCGCTGCGGCCGCGCTGGCCGTTCCGCGGTACCGCCGCAACCACCGCGGCATCTGACGATCGCCGATCCGTGACCTCCCTCGTAACCGGCGACCTGGCGCCGACCGAGGCGCAAGAAGAGGTCCGGCTTCGCGTCGAACCCCTCCTCCCCTACGGCTCCATCGCCGCCCACGAACTCACCTTCCCCCACGGCCAGACTGAATCCGGATCGCTCGTCGCGCCACAAGGCGGGGATCCGGTCGACACCGACGAAGGTGGCACGTCCTCCCCGTCCTGCGGACCGGCAACCCGACGGACCGTATCGGCCGGCCCGGATGTGAGTCTCGGCCCCTTGGGATGGCTCGCGGTGCTGCTCGTCGTAGCGCTCCTGACGGTACTCGCCCACGCCGCCAGTGTGCGCTCCGACCAGCTAGAGCACCGCGGGCCATCCCTTCTCACCGACCCGGCCTTCGTGATCGCAAGGTCAGCAGAGTAGAAAGCCTCGGTCGCTAGGACTAGCCGACTGGCTCGGTGAACAGGTCGTGGGCGCACTCGCCCGCGGCGGTGCGAGTCAGGATCTCGGCGCCGTCGGGCGTGCAGGCCAGAGTGTGCTCGAACTGGGCGGTGCGACGGCCGTCAACGGTGACCGCGGTCCACCCGTCGTTCCACATCGCTGCCTCGGGAGAGCCCAACGTGAGCATCGGCTCGATGGTGAAGGTCATCCCCTCGGTGAGGGCCGTCGAGTGCCGGCGGTCGTAGTAGTGGGGCACCTGGAGACCGGAGTGGAACTCCGTGCCCACACCGTGGCCGATGAATTCCCGCACCACGCCGAGGCTGTGCCTCCAGGCGTGATTCTGGATGGCTCGGCCGATGTCGGACACGACCGCGCCGGCCCGTACAGCCCCGATCCCCTCGTACAGCGCGACGCGGGTCTCGGCCACCAGGCGCCGTGAGTGCTCGTCCACCTCGCCGAGCATCAGTGTCACCGAGGTGTCGCCGTGGACCCCCTCCCGGTACACGGTGACGTCGATGTTGATGATGTCGCCGGCGGCCAGACGGCGCGAGTCGGGTATTCCGTGGCAGATCACCTCGTTGACTGAGGTGCACACCGACTTCGGATAGCCCCGGTAGCCGAGCGGGCTCGGGTAGGCGCCCGCGGCCACCGCGGCGTCGTGCACGAACCGGTCGATGGCGTCGGTCGTCATCCCAGCCCGAACCTGCTCGCAGGCCGCGATCAACACGTCGGCTGCGAGTGCCCCGGTTCGGCGCATGGCCTCCAGCTCACCTGGAGTGCGGGCCAGCGACGACACCGGAGGATGGGGCTCCCCACCGGGCAGCGATGCGTAGGGCGGGCGTTCGATGCCGGCCGGAACGCGGCGCTGGGAGCTCACGAGCCCCGGCCGCACCGGCGGATGAGATGCCGGGATACTGCTCACCCCCACACCGGCGGGGACCCGCCGCTTGCGCTTCGCCATCACTTCACAGGCTAAGAGGCCGAGCGAGCAGACGGGCTCGCCTGCCGCTAGCTCGGGCGGGTGCGGGCCCGCTCGAGGAAGAGGGCCATCTCGATCCGCGTCGTAGCCCGCTCCGGGCAGAACTCCAGCACCTCGGCCGAACAGCCCTTGGTGATCCCCGCAGCGTGCAGAGCATCGATGGCGGACGCGTGGTAGTTGCCGTGCGTGTCGGTGAACCCCACCGGCAGAGCTGGATCCAGGCGGTACGCCCTCTCCAGGAGGCTCGCCGCCTGAGCACGGGTGACGGGATCGTCGGGACAGTACCGGGCCGGTTCCGTGCCGCATCCGTTGGTGATCCCGAGCTCCGCCAGCCGCTCCACGTACGCGGCCCACCACTGGCCGGCGTCAACGTCGGCGAACCGCGACGTGCTGATCGGCTCTGGATCCTGGCCGTCGACGGTACGCACCAGCCACACTGCAGTCAGCCATCTGGGGATCGGATCGCCGGGGCAGAAGAGGCCCGGTCCGCACTCGGTTCCGGCCAGCACACCGTCCTCGGCCAGCGCGGCCACCGCCAGCGCGGCCTCCGCGTCGAACATCTCGCCATCCAGCTGGACATCGGCCGGAAGGGCACCGGGCAACCCGGCCGCGGCCGCCACCAGGCGGGTGAGACCGATCGGATGCCAGCAGCCCGAGAATTCCAGCGCCACATCGGGCTCGATGCCTCCTTCGGCGCTGGCGCCACCCGGTCCGAACCACCTGAACACCGTGACCCGGGCACCGCCCAGGAGGGTGCCGTTGCGCGACTCCACGGCCCGCGTGATCTGGCCGGTGTTCTTTCCGTAGGTGGTCGTTCCCACCACGGTGGCGCGACCGTGATCGCGCAGGGCCAGCGTCAGGACCTCGGACGCCGATGCCGACGACCCGTCTACCGCCACCGCTACGGGCAACAGTGCCGGGTTCGGCAGACTTCCGTGCCCACTGACCAGATGACGGAGGGTGTCGAGCCTGGATTCCTCCCGGATCACGACCAAGCGGTCATCCAGGAACATCCCTGCGATGTTGATGACGGTCTGCAGGTAGCCCCCGGGATTGCCCCGCAGGTCGACGACTACGGATTCCACACCAGAGTCGAGCAGGGTCTCGAGTTCCACACCGACACGCTCATCAGCTCCTGCACCGAAGGATTCGAGACGCAGATATCCGATTGTGCCCGCCACCGTCCTGCTGGCGACCGCAGGGACGAACACCGGTGCAGCCTCCATCCGGAATGCTCTCCTGCGGCCGTCCCGGTTGACGATGACCGTCACGGGGCTGCCCAACTCGAATGCGGGCAGGTTCTGCAATCCGCATCCCGAACCAGACGGAGCCAGACCGGCAATGAGCAAGAGGACGTCGTCGGGCTTCAAGCCGGCCTGCTCGGCTGGACTGCCGGGGAACACCTCGGACACAACCAGCCGGCACGTCTCGGACAGCACGCTGCAGGCAACCGTGCCGTTCAGCAGGCCCAGCCTCAGGCCGATGCCCGAGTACGGCAGGCCCGTGTTCAGACGCGCCCGCATCAGCCCATACTCCGACGGCGACATCAGGAAGGTGTTGGGATCACCCAGCGAGGCGAACATCGCACTGGAGGCAGCCCAGACCGCGGCCGCAGTGTCGCCCACGGTGTCGATCTCTGCGCAGGTCTGCTCGAACGCGGGCGAGGGCAGCGCACACGGCGGGGCGGCTTCGGTGCCCCGCGGGGCCAGCCCGGCCTCCCGCACGCCCTCGGCCGCGGCTGCGGCCAGGTCCTCGTCGACCAGTTCGTCGACGTAGTCCTCCTTGAGCATCCGGTAGCCGGCGCAAAGCAGTTCGAACACCGCCGGAGCGTCGTCGCACGCAACCCGGGCGGAAGGGGTCTCAGCTTCCGTGCCGGCGGCGGGTTCTGGCTCGACTCCAGTGTCCGTGTCCTGTGCAACCGCGACCGCCGGCCAGGCAACCAGAGCGGCCAGGACGGCAGCCGCGACCCGGCGACTCACGCGCCATCCAACAAGGCAACGCATCACAGCGAGACTCCGGGCGCTCAGCGGAGGAACCGGCTGACCGACTCGACGACGCAGGCCGGCTTGGTCTGGCCCTCGATCTCAACGGTGACGGTGATCACCGTCTGCACTCCCGAGCCGCCGGGCAACTCCTCAGCGGACGTCAGGCTCGCTGAGGCCCGCAGCCGCGACCCCACCAGGACCGGCTGCGGGAAGCGCACCCGGTTGACCCCGTAGTTGATACCCATGGAGATCCCCTCGACCCGCACGATTTCGGGCAGCAGCAGATTGGTGAGAGCCAGCGTCAGATAGCCGTGCGCGATGGTGGTTCCGAACGGACCCGCGGCGGCCGCTTCGGGATCGACATGGATCCACTGGTGATCGCCGGTCGCCTCGGCGAACATATCGATCCGGGCCTGGTCGACGCTCACCCAATCGCTGTGGCCGAGATCCTGGCCGACGGCAGCCAACAGCTCGTCGGGAGTTGAGAAGACGGTTGCCATCCGCCGGGACGCTAGCGCCGCACGATCCGGCGGCCGACTCCGTTGCGCCCACTTCTTGCGCCGCTGCGGGCGGCAGCGATCCCGGGCATCGCAGCTAACCTTGCCGCCCATGGCGGCCAGCGGCGGAACGAAGGCGATCCTCGCCGCCCTCTTCGCCAACCTCGGGCTCGCCATCGCCAAGTTCGTGGCCTTCGTCTTCACCGGGGCGTCGTCGATGCTGGCCGAAGCCATCCATAGCGTGGCCGACACCAGCAATCAGGCCCTGCTGCTGCTCGGAGGCCGTCTGGCCCGGCGCGACGCAACCACCCAGCATTCCTTCGGCTACGGGCGCGAGCGCTACTTCTGGTCGTTCGTCGTGGCTCTGGTGCTGTTCTCGGTCGGGTCTCTGTACGCCCTGTACGAGGGAATCGACAAGATCCGCCACCCCCACGAGATCGACTCGCCGGTGTGGGCCTTCGTGGTGCTCAGCGTGGGCATCGTGCTGGAGAGCTTCTCGATGCGCACCGCGGTGGTCGAGTCCAACCGGGTCCGGGGTTCGGCGTCCTGGATGAACTTCATCAGGCGGTCACGCACGCCGGAGCTGCCGGTGGTGCTGCTCGAGGACCTGGGCGCCCTCCTGGGGCTGGTCCTGGCCCTCGGGGCTCTGGCGATTGCCACCGTGTTCGACGCGCCGGTGTGGGACGGCATCGGCACCCTGTCGATCGGCGTGCTGCTGGGACTGATCGCGGTGGTGCTGGCGGTGGAGATGCGCAGCCTGCTGCTGGGTGAGTCGGCCACCAGGGCGGACGACGACGCCATACGCAAGTCCATCGCATCGACCGAGGGCGTAGTAGGCCTGATCCACCTGCGCACCCAGCACATCGGCCCCGAGGAGTTGCTGGTGGCGGCCAAGGTGTCGTTCGATCCCGGCTACACCACCGCCGACCTCGTCGAAGCCATCAACCGGGTCGAAGAGAACACCCGGGCCGCAGTGCCCATTGCCCGCATCATGTACGTGGAGCCCGACATCGCGGCCGAGCGGCTGGGCGGCTCGTGATCACCGAACTGCACACCACCACCACCGGCACCGGGCCCGCGGTCGTGCTCGTGCACGGCATGGGCGACAGCGGCTCCGTGTGGACAGGGACAGTGGATGCACTGGGCGCGGACTTTGCCTGCACGACGATCGACCTGCCCGGCCACGGGCGCTCCCCCGCTCCATCCGAGCAAGCCCCTTACGAGCGCGAGGCCGTGCTGACATCCATCGACGCAGTGCTGGCCCGGACCGGCCCGGCCGTCTACGTCGGGCACTCGCTGGGCGGCTACCTAGGGCTGACCCACTGCCTGACGAGGCCTGGAGTCATCCGGGGGCTGGTGCTGGTGGCGGCCGGTCCCGGTTTCCGCGACGCGGCCGCCATGAAGGACTGGAACGATCGGGTTCACCTCAGCGCCCCGCGTCTCACCATCCCCCGGATCGCCACCACGACCAGCCTCCACACCGATTCCATGGTGATCGACCGTCTGGCCGAGATTGCGGTGCCCGTGGGCCTGCTGGTGGGCAGCAACGACAAGGCCTTTGTGGGCGCCAACGAGTACATGGAGCGCAAGTTGCCCGATGTGCGCCTCCGCACCGTCGACGAGGGCCGCCACCGGTTGATGAGAACCCATCCCGATGCGGTGTCCGGCATGGTCCGCGATGTGGCCGCGGCGGCCGGCATGACTGCTGGGAGGCAGTGATGGGCGGGTTCGGACCGCTGGTCGACGCCGAATGGCTGGCGGCCCACGCCGACGCCGTGGTGATCGCCGACGTCAGGTGGTACCTGGACGGCCGCTCGGGCCGGCAGGCCTACAACCGCGAGCACATCGGTGGGGCGCGCTTCGTCGACCTCGACACCGATCTCTCGGGCCCGCCCACAACCGGCAGCGGCCGCCATCCACTGCCATCACCCGAGGATTTCGCCGCCGCCATGGGCAGGCTCGGCATCGGCGACGACACCGCCGTGGTGGCCTACGACGACGTCGGAGGCGTCATCGCATCGCGGCTGTGGTGGATGCTCGACTGCGTGGGCGGTGACGCGGCCGTGCTCGACGGCGGGCTCGACGCCTGGTCCGGCGCCCTGCAGATTGCGGCACCCTCGTGGCAGCCGGAGACGTTCACCGCCCGGCCCTGGCCTGCGGAGCGCTTCGCCACTATCGCAGAGGTTGACGCGGCCCGTACCGACCCGAACCGCCTGGTGATCGACGCCCGCTCCGTCGAGAGATACCGGGGCGAGCCCAACGCCATCGATCCCCGCTTCGGCCACATCCCGGGCGCGGTGAGCATGCAGGTCGGCGACAACCTCCACGACGGCCGGTTCCGGCCTGCCGACGACCTGCGAGCCCGCTACACCGAGGTCGGAGCGGCAGACCGTCCGGTGATCGCCTACTGCGGCAGCGGGGTATCGGCCTGTCACGACCTGCTCGCCCTCCGTCATGCAGGGCTGGGTGACGGCCGGCTGTTCGTGGGGTCGTGGTCCGCCTGGGGGTCCGATCCGGACCGCCCCCTGGCCACCGCTTGACAATGGCCGTGTCCGGGCTCAGGCAGTTCGGGCGTCCAGCTTGAGTTCCGGAAAATCGATGTCGGGGTGATCCAGCGCTACCGCAAGGGCCTCGGCCAGCGCAACTCCCACATCGTCGACGTGCATCAATCCGCCCGGTACGGCCTGACGCTCCCAGGCCTCGAGCGCCTCGCCGAGCAAGTCGGCATTCATGTGGTTGCCGAACTCGGTCGGCATGGTGTTGCCCATCACGATCCGCATGAAGCGCCGATCGGGATGCTCGGCCCGCCACACCCGGA
>VXWX01000094.1 GCA_009835735.1 Acidimicrobiaceae bacterium | reverse complement strand
GACCGCTGGTCGCAAGCCGGTGACCAGCTCTACGCCGATCTCGACCTCAGCCACGCCAACCTGCCCGAGGGCACCAGGCTGGCCGTCGGCGAGGCACAGCTCGAGGTCACCGGCGTGCCCCACACCGGGTGCGGGAAGTTCGTCCAGAGGTTCGGCCTCGACGCCATGCGCTGGGTCAACTCCGACACCGGCATGCAGCTCAGGCTCCGAGGCGTCAACACCCGGGTCGTGAAGCCCGGAGCGATCCGCGTGGGAGACCGTGTCACCAAGACCGACGGAGCTTCGGGCTACGCCGATTGGTCCGGCGGTGAACCCTAAGGGCAGGCCGAGACCGATCCGCAAACTCGATCAGGTCGAGTCGAGGGCAAGGTCCGCGGGCTTGTCGTACCCCGCCGTTAGGGTCGCCAGCGGCGGCGCTTAGACATTGGATTCATCCTCGCGAATTAGATCGGACATCGAGACCCTGCATTTCACACGCGGCCGCCTAACCCAGACGCGTACGAGCAGGGAGCAATGCCGTGAACGAACACGAAGAATTGTCGCAACCCGACCCCGCGGAGATGGCCCGGCTGGCCCGCGAGCGACTCAGGGCACGGAAAGCCATGGGGTCCATCGCGGACCAGGCCGCCGAATCCACCGCACAGGCACCGACGCCGAGACCACGGCGAGTATGGCGGGGGTGGCCCGCCGACGGTCCTCCGGGGCTTCGGGCGGTGCACACCGAGCTCTCGGCGCTACAGGTGGTGCGCCGGGCCGAGCTGCTGATCGCGCTGGGCTGGCCAGATGACTCGCTGTACCGCGACCCCGGCATCAACAGCCCCGACGAGTTGGAGGCCGCCCGACTGCTGCTGTGGACGGCGTCGAGCTGGATGGAGCCCGACAAGGTGCTGGACCTAGTGGCAATCGCCGCCATCAGCAGAGGCTGGTCAGACGTCCCGGCAGCGCAACTGTTCGCCGAGTTGCTCGGCGAACCCGGACCGGGTCCAATAGGCGACGAATGAGGCTCGCGTTCAAGACCAAGCCGGAGCACATTGGGTGGGCCCACATGCTGGCCACGTGGCAGGAGCTCGACGCCGACCCCCGCTACGACTCCGCTTGGACCTTCGACCACCTCTATCCCATCTACGGTGGCGACGGCCCCTGCCTGGAGAGCTGGGTGACCCTCAGCGCGCTGGCGCAGGCCACCACCAGGATCCGCGTCGGCTCCATGGTCAACGCCGCCCCCTACCGCAACCCCGGCCTGTTCGCCGCCATGGCCTCCACCCTCGACATCGTCTCCGGCGGACGGCTCGAACTCGGGCTGGGCTGCGGCTGGAACCAGACCGAGGCCGGCGCCTACGGCATCGATCTGGGCTCCGTCAAGGATCTCCAAGATCGCTTCTCGGAGTACCTGCAATGCGTGCGGTCGCTGCTGTGCGAGCCCACCACCGACTTCGCCGGGCGCTTCTACACCCTTACCGGCGCCCGCAACGAGCCCAAGGGGCCGCAGCAGCCGGCGCCGCCCATCGTCATCGGCGGCTCCGGCCCCAAGCGGACGCTGCCACTGGTCGCTCGGCACGCCGACCACTGGAACCTCCCCGGCGGCGGACCCGAGGACCTGCGGGCCGGGCTGGACCGGCTGGCTGAGTGCTGCGACGCGATCGGCCGGGACCCCGCCGAGATCGTCAGCTCAACCCACATCTTCTACCAACCGTCGGAGCCACTCGACGGCCCCGTGGCCGAAGCCGCCGCGCTGAAAGAGGCCGGCCTCGACATCGCCATCCTGTACCCCTCCGACGCCGGCTACATGCCCGAATCGGTGCACGACGTAGCCGACGCGTTCGAGCACCTCCAGGGCGACTGAACCCCGGCGCGAGGGTGATCAGGCTTCGGGGGTGAACGCCACCGGCATGCTCAACAGGCCGGCGAACAGGGCGGTGGGCTGGTGCACTACCTCGCCGGAGGGGTGGATGTCGGGGATGCGGCTGTAGATCTCGCGCAGGATCACCTGGAGCTGGAGTCGCGCCAGGTTGGCGCCCAGGCAGTAGTGCTCGCCGAAGCCGAACGCGAGCTGGGTGCGGGGCTGCTCGCGGGTGATGTCGAACACGTCGGGCTCGTCGAACACCCGGGGGTCGCGCAGCGCGGCGGTGAAGCTGCACACCACCTTGCCGCCCTCGTCGATCGGCTGGTCGTCGATCTCGGTGCCGGCGTTGGCGGTGCGGCGGATGTTCCGCAGGGGTGGCCGGTACCTGAGGATCTCCTCCACCGCGCCCGGAATGTGGCGGTCCAGGTCCGACACCAGCAGATCACGCTGCTCCGGCCACTCCGCCAGGATGCGGATGGCCTGAGCGGTGGCGGTGCGCACCGTCTCGTTGCCGCCGACCGACATCAGCATCAGGAACCAGCCGGCCTCCTCGTCGGTGGCGCCCCGCTGATCCCCCTCCACGCCCTCGAGGGTGCCGTTGACGTAGGCCGACATCACCGTGCCATCGTCGGAGCCCCGCTTCTCTCGGGCGATCTCCTGGCCGAGCAGGTGGATCTCCAGGGCGGCCTCCAACGACTGCTCGAGCCGTGTGTCCGGACCTCCGCCAACCGCGCCGACCATCCGGTTGGAGATGTCGAAGATCTGCTCGCTGCGCTCGGGAACGCCCAGCAGCTCCGCGATGACCCGCATCGGCAACTGGGCCGCGATGTCGTTGATGCCGTCGGCGGTGCCGTTGGGCGCGATCCTGTCGATGACCCCCTTGGCGATCGCCTCCACCCGGGGACGTAGCGCCTCCACTCGCCGGGGCGTGAAGATGGCCGCCACCAGCCTGCGGTACTGGCTGTGCTTGGGCGGGTCCATGTTGATCAACATGTTCGACATGGCCTCGACCCGAGCTGGATCGGGGTCGACCAGCAGCGCGGTGCGGCGCTGCGACGAGAACATCGCCGGATCCCGCAGCACCGCCTTGACCTCCTCGTAGCGGTGCACGAACCACGCCCCCAGGATCTCCGGCTGCGAAGTGCTGGGATCGAACGTCCCCGGCTGCCAGCTGGTGGTGCCGGCCTCCCGCAGCTCGGCTAGGCGGGCGTGGGGACACCCTTCTACGTAGGCGTAGGGATCCAGCAGGGTCAGCTCGCTCGTCTCGGTCATCGGCGCCATTCTGCCCGAGCCGCGCCGGTGCCGCGCCCTAGACGTGCCAGCAAGAACCTCGCCGGACTCACGCCAACCCCTCTAGCTGGCGCGGCCGGTGTCCACTACCGTCGAACTCGTGGGGAGCGCCCTCGGCGACCGAGGTCCGATCGTCGTGGTCGGAGCGGGACCGGCCGGCGCGTTGATGGCCGTCTATCTGGCCCGGCAGGGGTGCGACCTGACCGTTTACGAGTCTCGTCCCGACATTCGACGCGTCGACATCGGTGCGGGCCGGTCCATCAACCTCGCCCTGGCCACCCGGGGAATCGTGCCGCTGGTGGACGTCGGTGTGATCGACCGGGTCGACGCCATCACGATCCCCATGCGGGGCCGGATGATCCATGCCGGGGACTCGACCGAACCCGTCCTCCAGCCCTACGGCACACGCCCCCACGAAGTGATCCACTCGGTGTCGAGACGCGACCTGAACGCCATCCTTCTCGACGCGGCCGAGGCCACCGGCCGGGTGAGCATCGACTTCGAGAGCTCCGTGCGCGCGATCGACTTCGACTCGGGCACACTCGCCGTGGCCACGCCCGGCGGCATGCGCACCGTCCCGTTCGGCACCGTGTTCGCGGCCGACGGGGCCGGATCGGAGCTCCGCAGGGCGATCACTGCCGCCAACGGGGGCATGGCGGAGGTCGACTGGCTCGACCACGGGTACAAGGAACTGGAGATCCCTCCGGCCGACGGGGGCAGGTTCCGCCTCGACCCCCACGGGCTTCACATCTGGCCGCGAGGCGAATTCATGCTCATAGCGCTGCCCAACCCCGAAGGCGACTTCACCGCCACCCTGTTCGCGCCCAACGAGGGCGAGCGAAGCTTCGCATCGCTGTCGGACTCCGAAGCGGTGTCGCTGTTCTTCAAGGAGGAGTTCGGTGACTTCGTGCCCCTGGTTCCCGACCTCGTCGAGCAGTTCTTCGAGAACCCCGCCGGCCGGCTGGCCACCATGCGATGCCGCGGCTGGTCGGCGGACGACCAAGCGGTGCTCCTAGGTGACGCCGCCCACGCCATCGTGCCCTTCCACGGGCAGGGCATGAACCTGGCCATGGAGTCGGCCCGGGCCCTCGACCGGCATCTGCGGGACCGCCCCGACGACGTCGCGGCCGCCTTCGCCGCCTTCGAGGCCGAGCGCAAGCCCAACGCCGACGCCATCGCCGACATGGCGCTCGACAACTACGTGGAGATGCGGGCCGGTGTGGTCGACCCCGGCTACCTGATCCGGCGCGAGCTGGCCCTGGAGCTACAGCGCCGCCACCCCGACCGCCTGAGCCCGCGCTACAACATGGTGATGTTCTCGACGATGCCCTACGCCGAGGCCGCGGCCCGGGCCGCCCGCCAGGGCGAGATCCTGGGCGAGCTAACCGCCGGGCGGGCATCGCTGGCCGAGGTCGACATGGATCGGGCGGCCGGGCTCGTCGCCAGACTGGAGCCTCTGCCCGAACCCGACCCGCTGGCCAGGCCCGACGTCCTGTCGGTGTGATGGGAGAACTTCCATGAGCGACGAACTCACCTACGACTCCTACCTGCGGATTCCCCAGTTGCTGTCGTTGCAGCAGTGCCGCTCGACCGACCCCGACACCGGCGAGCCCGAACACGACGAGACGCTGTTCATCGTCATCCACCAGGTCTATGAGCTGTGGTTCAAGCAGGTCCTCCACGAGCTCGACGAGCTCTGCCGCCATCTCGACGCCGACGAGCCGTCCAGGGGAACCCACCAGCTGAAGCGGGTGCTCAAGATCCTCAAGACCCTCGTCGCCCAGCTCGATGTGCTCGAGACCATGACCCCGCTCGAGTTCGCCTCCTTCCGGCCGTTCCTGGAGAGCGCCAGCGGCTTCCAGTCGTCCCAGTTCCGCGAGCTCGAACTGCTGCTCGGCCAATTCGACGCCTCCCTGCTCGACCTCGTCGACCACGATCCGGATGCCCGCCGGCGGCTGGAGCGCCGGTTGCAGGAGCCGACAGTCTGGGACGCCTTCGTCCGGTGCCTCGGCCGCAGCGGGTACGACATCGGTGAGTCGGTGACCGACCGCGACGTGACGCTCCCGCACGAGCCCTCAGAACAGGTTCAGGCCGCTCTGGTAGAGATCTACCGAACCGATCCTGCGCTCATGGAGGTCTGCGAGCTGCTGACCGACTTCGACGAGGGCTTCATGGAGTGGCGCTACCGCCATGTGATGATGGTGCAGCGCACGATCGGCACCAAGCACGGCACGGGCGGATCAGACGGGGCCGCCTACCTGCGCACCACCATCATGCGCCCCGCGTTCCCCGACCTGTGGGCCATCCGCACGTCGTTCTGAGCGCCGCCTAGCCGCCGGCCTCCAGGATGAACCGGCCGGTGGGGGAGTCGGGGGCGCGCAGCTCATCGAGGATGTCGAAGTGGTCGCAACCAGGCACGACCTGGAGCGAGATCTGCGACAGATGCTCCATCCACGCGGTGCGCAGAGCGTTGGTCTGCGCATGGAACGCGTCCGATTCCTCGGATCCGATCAGCAGGTGAACCGGCACATCCTTGAGCGGTCGACGGTAGAGCGGTGAGAGTCCGGGTACGTCTGCGGCGACGAGGCCCACGGCGTCGTTCACATACGACGCGGCGATGGGGGCGAGGTCGTACACGCCGCTGATGAGCACAGCCCGCGCCGGCAGCTGCGCGGCATCCTCGCCTCCCATGCCCGAGAGAATCGCGGCGGTGAGATGGGCGCCAGCCGAATGTCCGGCCAGCACGATCCGGTCGCGATCGAGGCCGAACTCGCCTGCCCTCCGTGCGAGCGTCGAGAGAGCGAGCGCCGTCTCGTCAACGATCTGGGCAAGGCTTGCCTCGGGAGCCAGCGTGTAGCCGACTCCGACGAGGGCCCAGTTACTGCCGGTGAGGCAGCGGGCAGGAAAGCCCGACCACATCTTGCTGCCCCGCTGCCAGAAGCCGCCGTGGATGAACACGAGGCAACCGACGGGGTCGGATGCGCCGTGCGGCCGGTACAGATCCAGCTTCTGACGCGGCCCGGTTCCGTAGGCGATGTCGAGCGTGCAGCGGACCCCGGGTGCAGTGGCGAGTTCCTCCGTCTCGGTCTCGAGTCGTTGGAGAACGCCGACCGCGTCTCTGGCTGACTTGCTAGGAGAGAGCTGCCAGTCCAGCTCTTCTCGCGAGAGATGATCGAACGCCACTCTCATGGGTCAGGTCGTTCCGGGCATGACTTCCACTCCGGATGATTCTGGCGGCAATTCCGGAGTCATGCCCTTGACAAGGTCTATATGGCCCTCATAATATATGCACAGTAATATAAATGTCGGCTCGGGATGAGAGCCGGCCGAGGGGAGGGGGGTCCCCATGAGAGGCTTTCGAACAGGAACGCTGTGGATCGGTCTGCTGCTCGTCTTCGGGCTCATCGCGGCGGCGTGTGCCGACGACGACGATGGAGCCGCTGAGGCGCCGGCGACCGAGGCCGCCCCCGCACCAGTAGATCCGGAACCGGCTGAGGAGCCGGAGCCGACGGCTGAGCCCGAACCGGCCGAAGAGCCCGAGCCAGTAGAGGAACCGGAACCGGTCGAAGAGCCGGAGCCCGCAGAGGAACCCGAGCCGGACCCGGCCCCTGAGCCTGAGCCGGCTGAAGATCCGGAAACCGGTGGGGTGATCGGCTTCGCGTACGGCTTCGAGAACGTGCCGATCTATCAGAACGTGTTGGCGCCGGCGTTCGCCGAGGCAGAGCGACTCGGTTACGAGATTGTCGAGGGATCGGCAATGGGTGACTGCGACACGCAACTCGCCAACATCGACAACATGATCTCCACCGGCGTGGACGCGATTGTGGTACTGAGCATGTGCCCGGGCGGGTACGACGCTCACATAGCCGCCGCTCAAGCGGCCGGAATCCCGTTCGTGACCTACCTCTGGGACCATCCCGATGCCGACGGCCGCATCCTTCTCGCCGACGAGGTCCCGGGGACGATCATCGCGGATCGGGCGATCGAGTGGATCGACAACACCTACCAGGGAGCGCCAGAGGACTTCTCGTGGCTCGTCCACGAGTGCCCGCCCGCACCCCCGGGGATCCAGTTGCGCACGTCGATACCGATCGAGCGGATAACCGCCCACACCGGTATCGATCCGGTCACGAGCTTCTGCGCCCTCGACCCGATCTCGTCGCTGGACGTCACCCTGGAGACGTTGCAGGCCGATCCCGGGATCAACATGGTGATCGGCATCACCGAGAGCTCGGCGCTGGGCAGCTACTCGGCGTTCGAGCAGACCGATGGCTTCGACACCGGCAACGTGTTCATCGCCGGAGTCGACGGCGAGCGCCCGGCCATCGAGCTCATCGCCACCGGCGGTGGAACGGGCGGCATGTACACGATGTCGGCCGCGCTCGACCTCGAAGCGGTCGGATTCGCAGTCGTGCGTGTCAGCCACGCCGCCATCACCGGCGACGAGGCCAACTCGACGTTCCAGACCCGCCATGTGGCCATCTCCATCGATGACACCGACACCGCCCAGGCATGGTTCGACCGGGTGTTCTCCGCTTACAGTGGATGATCGCCGATCAATCTGTGGTACTCAGACTGGTGTGACAGACACGAACACCGGCCCCGGCCATCTCGACGAGGGGAGGGAAGCGGACGAGGGGTTCCTTGAGAGCTACCTGCCCTTCCTTCTCCACCGCTCCTACCAGCTGCTCTCCGAGACCTTCCACGCAGGGCTGGCCGACGTGGGCCTCGACATCACCGAGTGCCGGATCATCAATTCCCTGGCCGACTTCGGGCCGATGCCCCTGCAGAGGATCCAGACGCTGGCCTACGTCGTGCAGCCGACCGCATCGAGAGCCTGCACCCGGCTAGAGAACCGCGGCCTGCTCACCCGCAGTGTCGGAACGGGCGACAAGCGCCAGCGGATCTTCGAGATCACCGATGACGGTTGGGCAGTGAGCCGTCGGCTGATGGACGTGTCGCAGGAGGCATTGGTGGAGACGCTCGAGAGAACCTCGGTCGACCCGGTCCAGCTCAAAGCGACGCTCAAGCACCTGATCGGCGACTTGGAGCGGCGCCGGCCCAGTCTCGACCAGCCCCGAAGCTGGCCGATGTCGAAGGGGTAGGGAGCACCCGAGAGGAGGAGGCCGTCGATGGAACCTCTGACCCACAATGGGCTCGTGTACGAGGTGACGGGATCGGGGCCCACCGTCGTGGTCCTGCACGGCGGCACCGGTCTGGATCACCAGTACCTCCGCCCGATGATCGAGAGTTGGGCGGCCTTCGCCCGGGTGGTGCTGTTCGACCACCGGGGAAACGGCCGGTCCGCGGCCCCCGACGACTGGACTTCGGTGACCCTGGAGACGATGGTCGACGACATCGACAGCATCCGGGCGGCGGCCGGCGTGGAGCGGATGTTCCTGTTCGGCCACTCCTACGGCGGCTTTCTCGCGCTCAGGTACGCGCTAAGCCATCCCGACCGCCTCGGCGGCCTGATACTGGCCAGCACCGCGGCGCACGTGAAGCGACCCCCGAACATCCCCGAGGATGCTCCCGCGGCGGCGGTGGAGGCGTTCGCATCGCTGTTCCAGGGGCCCATGGCGTCCGATGAGCAGTGGGCCCGCTCCTGGTCGGCGGCCTTCCCGCTCTATGCCCCCGAACTCGGAGAGGAGGCCGCGGCCCGCGTCACCGGCAGGACCATCTACAGGGCCGACGCCTGGAACCGGGGCGCGGCGTTGCTAGGCGGCTACGACGTCTCGGACTCGCTCACCAGCATCGAAGCGCCGACGCTCGTGCTCGCCGGCGCGAGGGACTTCCTCACCGGGATGGAGGCTCACGAGGAGCTGCGAGACGGCATCCCCAATGCCGAGCTCGTGGTGTTCGACGGCGGCGGCCACTTCCCGTTCCTGTCGGACCCGGCGGGGTTTCGATCGGCCGTGGAGAACTGGCTGGCCCGCCAGCCCCAACACTCCGCCGCCCCATAAGGCGGGCACAAGCACCCATGAGCGCACACGGCCCGACCTCGCCCGACCGCCTGGCCGCCTCCCTGGGCGCGCTCGTGAGGATCCCGAGCGTGAATCCCCACCACGCGAGCCCTCGCTCCGGTGACGACGCCGAGCGGCACATATCCGGATGGTTCGCCGAGCGGGCCGATGCCCTGGGCGCCGAGGTGGTCGTCGATCACGTCACCGACGGGCGATGCAACGTGTACGCCACCTTCGCCGGCTCGTCGGATCGCACCATGGCAATCGATGTCCACCTCGACACCGTCGGGGTCGAGCACATGGCCAGGGACCCCTTCGACGGCGCGGTCGAGGGGACCCGGGTCTTCGGGCGAGGGGCGGTCGACACCAAGGCCAGCCTGGCCGTAGTGCTGGACGTCCTGGACGAGCTGCGCTCCGAGGGCCGGCGCCCCGTCCCCACCGTTCAGGTGGTGGGCACTGTGGGCGAGGAGGCGGGCGGCTTCCCCGGCGCCATGCGGTACCGGGACTGGCTGTTGGAGAACGGCCTGTCGGTCGATCAACTCATCGTCGCGGAGCCCACCCTGTGTGCCCCCGTGCACGGCCACAAGGGCGGGTGCGACCTCGAGGTGATCGTCCACGGCGAGGCGGTCCACTCGGCGCAGGTGAGCACCGGCATCAACGCAGTGAGCGCGGCGGCCCGGATCGTGGCCGTCATAGACGAGGAGCACGCGCGCCTGGCTGCTTCGCAGTGGACGACACCGGTCGGGGCCGGTTCCGTGACCACCGTCGGGATCAACGGCGGGATCGCGCCGAACATCGTCCCGGACCGCTGCGAGATGCGCATCAACCGCCGAACTGCACCCGGGGAGCGGGTCGAGTCGGTGTTCGCGGCGTTGGGTGACCTGGTGGTCGCCGCCGCGGCACCGGCCGAGGTCGAGTTGGTGAGGGGCCTCGCGGCCGAGGCGTTCTACCGCGAGCCGGATACCGCGCTGGTGCAGCGAATCAGCGAAGTGGGCGGCGCCGCGCCCGCCGTGGCGGCGTTCGGAAGCAACGCCCTGTTCTACAGCGATGTCGCCGCCGAACTCGTGGTGTTCGGTCCCGGTTCGATCGATCAGGCCCACAAGGCGGTCGAGTGGATCGAGATCAGCGAGCTTGTGCGGGCGGCCGACATCTACCGCAGGCTCTTCGTCGGCACAGGCTGATGATGGCCATGCTGGGCCGGGGTGATCGGAGGGCCACGTGAGCGCCGCGGCCGTGGCCGATCCGGTGAGGTGGATCCGGCAACGGGGACTGACCGACATCGCCATCCGCTACGGCCTTATCGCCGCGCTGGTGGTGCTGGGCGCGTTCCTGGCCCTGACCCGCGACACCTTCCTCACCGTCACCAACATCCAGACGATGCTGCTCACCAGCGCGGTGTCGATCATCGTCGCGGTTCCGCTCGGCATGCTGCTGCAGACCGGCGGGGTTGACTTCTCGGTAGGCAGCGCCCTCGGGCTGGCGGTTGTCGTGGGCGGGCACTTCATGGCCGACTTCGGGTGGCATCCGCTGCTTGCCTGCGCGGCCGTCATGGTGATCCTCGGGTTCGTCGGGGCATTCAACGGCACGCTCTGCGCTCGCTGGCACCTCTCGCCGGTCGTTGTCACCATCGGCATGCTGTTCCTGCTGCGAGGCGTGGCCTACGTGATCACCGGATCGGAGATAAGCCACGACTTCGGACGCGGGTTCTCCTATCTCGGCCGGTCCCGGACCGTCCTGTTCGACATCCCGACACCTGTGCTTGTGGCTGCGATCTGGTCCGGTGTCCTGCTGGTGCTGTGGTACCGCACGCGATGGGGGCGCCACGCACACGCCTGCGGCGCCGGGGAGGAAGCGGCCATCGCCGTAGGGATAAACGTGACCCGGTCCCGGCTCAGCCTCTACGTACTGGTGTCGGTCGGCGCCGGGATCGGCGGGCTCATCCAGCTGTCCCGTCTGGACAGCGCACCGGCGGTCACCGGACAGAACCTCGAGCTGGAGGTGCTCACGGCTGTGCTGCTCGCCGGCGTGGCGTTCATGGGCGGGCACGGCTCGGCGGCCAACGTCATCACCGGCGTTCTGTTCCTCACCGTGCTCGGCAATGGCCTGATCCAGTACCGCGTGGACACCGATTGGTCGCGGGTGGTCGAAGGCGCGGTCCTCGTCTCCTCGGCCGCCTTCCAGGTCGCCATCGTGCGGGCGGCCAGACGCCAGCGCTTCCAACCGGACCGCGGTGACGTCAACGGGGACGGCGAAGCACCGGCGGCCGTCGGACCTCGTTCAGCCCGGATGGAACCCGTCGGTGAACCGGTACTGGAAGTTCATGGCGCCACCAAGCGATTCGGCCCCGTCGTCGCTCTCGACAACGTCTCGTTGAGCGTGCATCCCGGAGAGGTGGTGGCGGTGCTGGGAGACAACGGCGCAGGGAAGAGCACTCTGGTCAAGGCATTGACCGGGGTGCATTCCCTCGATGAGGGCTCTGTCATAGTCCATGGGCGCGAGGTCGAGTTGCATTCACCCCTCGACGCCCAGGAACTCGGCATCGAGGCGGTTCATCAAGGGACGGGCGTTGTGGGCATATTCGATGCCTCCGAGAACCTGTTCCTGGGTCGCGAACCCGTCGTCTCCAACTTGCCCGGTCGCGGCGTCGGCTGGATCGACAAGCGGCAAATGCGGTCCGAGACCGCCGACGAGTTGCGGAAGCTCCGCGTGCGGATACCCAACCTCCGCACACCGGTGGCGTCGCTGTCGGGTGGGCAGCGCCAGTCGGTCGAGGTGGCTCGAGCCGGCCGCTGGGCTCAGTCGATCGTGCTGCTGGATGAGCCGACCGCGGCGCTGGGGGTGGAACAGTCCGCCCAGGTTCTTCGGTTGATCCGGGAACTCACCGAGGCAGGCGCGGCGGTGTTGCTGATCACCCACGACATGCCCCAGGTCCTCGAGATCTGCGACAGGGTGGTGGTGCTTCGGCGGGGTCGGGTCGCAGCAGTCGAACCCGTCGATCAATCGATGAGTGTGGCCCGGCTGGTCGGGCTCATCACCGGCGCCGCCTCGCAGGCTCCATCTCATGCATGAGCGCTCGGCGGCGTCGGTGCTAGCGCTCGCAGTCGTGCTGAGCCTCGTTGCGACTGCCTGCCTGCGCCTTCCCGAAACAGGGCCGCAGACCGATCCCGCTTCGACCGATGAAGACTCGCTGCGGGAGCTGACCGAACTCGTCAATCTCGGGGTATGCACCGAGGACGGCTGGGACGGCGAGGTCCGCACCGACGCCACCGCATCCCTCGACGTCGAGATCGGGGTGATCTTCAACGGGTTCGGCTCCGAGGCCCTCGGTACGGGCACCACGACCGTTGCCGTCGAGCCGGGCTCCACCAGCGTGTTCTCGGTGGTCCCAGATCCACCCATCGAAGACCTGGTGCTGTCCTGCAGCATCGAGTTGTCGACCATCCGGATCCGGAGTTGAGCGGCAGCATTCGGATCGCCGTCATACCGGAAGTGATAAGTCAGCTGACGTGAATCGCAATGGCGCTGAGCGACTCTGGGCTTGATCATTGTCCCCACCGCCTCTGTTCCTCACAGCCGGGGGCACCGACAGACAGCCACACAGGGGGAACTCGCCATGGCCGACACTTACGTCCTTATCCACGGGGCATGGCACGACGGATCTGGGTGGGCCGACGTAGCCGACCGCATCCGGGCCGAGGGCCACACCGTCCACACCCCGACACTGGCCGGCAACGGCCACGGGGACGACATCGACCGCACGATCGGCCACGACGTAGCCACCGCGTCGGCGGTCGCATACATCGAGCAGAACGACCTGAGCGACATAGTCCTCGTAGGACACAGCTACGGCGGCACGATCATCTCCGCCGTCGCCGAGGCGATCGGCGAGAGGATCAAGCGGCTCGTCTACTGGAACGCCTTCGTGCTGCTCGACGGCGAGTCGATCGACGACGTCAGCCCGCCCCACTACAAGGACATGATGGACGGCAGCGCCGCCGAGCGCGGCGATGGGGCGTGTGTCCTGCCCTTCATCGTGTGGCGCGAGGTCTTCTGCAACGACATGGACATCGCCGAGGCCCAGCGGACCTACGGGCTGACCAGCCCCCACCCCCGCAAGACGCTGTCGGACAAGCTGAGCCTGAAGCGATTCTGGGACCTGCCCATCGGGAAGTCCTACATCAACTGCACCGAGGACATCGCCATGCCCCACGGCGAGTACGCATGGCATCCCCGCTTCAGCGCCCGGCTGGGCCTGGCCCGCATCGTGCAGATGCCCGGCGGCCACGAGGCGCTGTTCTCCGACCCGGAACTGCTGGCCGCCAAGATCATCGAGGCCGGACGGGACTGAAGCAGGCGCTCCCCGGACAGTCTCAAGTCTGCGCGGGAAGCTTCTTGCTACATAGCGGTACTGTTATGGCATGCGGCCTGCTGAACTGCTGTCGCGGCAGATCAGGCTCCGGCACCTGGTGGTGGCCGCGACCATCGCCCACCGTGGGTCGATCCGCGAGGCCAGCGCAGTGCTGCATCTCACCCAGCCGGCCATGTCGCGTACATTGGCCGAGCTCGAACGGATCCTCGGCGTCCAACTGTTCGCCCGGGGCCCCAAGGGGATGACAGTCACTGCGGCTGGTGCGCCTCTCATCACTCACATGCAGCTCGTCACATCTGAGATGGGTTCGCTGCTCCGCCATGCCGAAGAGATCGTTAGCGGCAGCAGCGGGGAGGTTCGGGTGGGGACGCTTCTAGCCGGGACGGCCGACATCCTGCCCAATGCGGTGTTCGAGATCTCCCGCCGGTCTCCGGCTGTGCGTGTGGCGGTCTCTGAGGGAACCCCGGACCGACTCCACGAGGATCTTCTGTCCGGCCAAGTCGACTTCGTGGTAGGGCGGGTGACCCCCTTGGCCTTGATGCGAGGCGTGGAGATAGAGCCGCTGTACGACGACGAGGTGCACGTGGTCTGCACTCCGAGCCACACGCGTTCCGGACACCGCGGCAGCCTGGCCGAGCTGGTGGACGACGCCTGGATCCTGCCTCCCACAGACACATCGCTGCGCCGGCAGATCGAGGCGGCGTTCATCCGCGGCTGCGGCCGAGTACCCGGCGAGGTCATCGAGTGTGTCGCTCCCGTGCCCCTGAGAGCGCTCGTGTTGAGGGGCGAGCATCTGGCTGTCGTGCCGGCGGGAATATTCGCCGACGAACTCGAGCGAGACACGCTGGTGGCGCTCCAGGTCAGCATCGAGGGAACTTCAGTCCCGGTTGGAATCATCACCCGATCAGGTGCCGAACTGCCCGCCAGCGCCCATGCGCTCATCAGTGCGCTGCGGGATGCGGCCCGCGCCCGATCCGGGGCCTGACCGGAGTGACGCGGCCTTACCGTCCCGGGTATGTCATCCGGGGAACTCGGCATTCGTGCGCGTAGAGGTGGTGACTTAGATTCAGGCCATGGCTGCGATGACTGACTACCCAGATGTCGGGCTCTACATAGGGGGTTCCTGGCGAACGACCGCCGACGATCTGCCGGTGGTCAACCCAGCGAACGAGCAGGTCATCGGCCGGTTGGCCCGCGCCGGCCGGCAGGATCTCGATGACGCCTTGGAGGCAGCCTCCAAGGGGTTCAAGGTCTGGAGCCAGACTGCGCCCAAGGACCGGGCCGAGGTCCTGCGCACGGCTGCGGCGCTCATGCGGGAACGCCAGGCCGAGATAGCGCACGACATCACACTCGAGCTGGGCAAGCCGTACCCCCAGGCCAAGCTCGAAGTCATCCGGGGTTGCGAGTTCTTCGAATGGGACGCCGGCGAGGCGGTGCGCACCTACGGTCGGGTCATCCCCAGCGCACCGGGCATCAACTACATCGTCCATCAGCAGCCCATCGGCCCGGTGGCCGCGTTCGCGCCGTGGAACTTCCCGATGAGCCAGCCCGCCCGCAAGGTGGCCGGCGCGGTGGCGGCGGGATGCTCGGTCATCCTCAAGCCGGCGGAGGAGACCCCGGCGGGTGCCATGCACATCGTGCGGGCCTTCCACGACGCGGGACTGCCGCCCGGTGTGCTGAACCTGGTCTGCGGCGTGCCGTCTGAGATCTCCGAGTATCTGATCCCCCATGAGACGATTCGGCTGGTCGCCTTCACCGGCTCGACTGCGGTGGGCCGCCACCTCACCGGGCTGGCCTCGGACCACATGACGCCGGTGCTCATGGAGCTAGGCGGCCACGCCCCGGTCATCGTGTGCGAGGACGTCGACGTCAGGGCGGCCGCGGTCACCTCCGCGGTGCGCAAGATGCGCAACGCCGGGCAGGTCTGCACGTCACCGACGCGCTTCTTCGTCCATGACAGCATCTACCGGGAGTTCCTGGGCACCTTCACCGAACGGGCCGCGGCCACGGTGGTCGGCGACCCCATGGACCCCGGCGTCGAGATGGGCCCGCTGGCCAACGACCGCCGGCTGGCGGCGGTGGCCGGCTTCGTGGCGGACGCCCGCGACAAGGGCGCCGAGGTCACCACGGGCGGATCGCGGATCGGAACGTCGGGCTACTTCTTCGAGCCCACCGTGCTGGCCGACGTTCCCGACGATGCCCGGGTGATGCAGGTCGAGCCCTTCGGCCCCCTGGCCATCGTCAACCGGGTGGGTTCGCTCGACGAGGCCATCGAACGGGCCAACTCGGTGCCATTCGGGCTGGCGGCCTACGGGTTCACCAACCGCGCCGACTACATCGACCGGATGGTGGAGCGGGTCGAGACCGGGAACCTCTCGATCAACACGCTGGAGGCCTCCGTGCCCGAGACGCCCTTCGGTGGCGTCAAGTCCAGCGGCTACGGCCGCGAGGGCGGGGTAGAGGGACTGCACAACTACATGGTCGTCAAGAACGTCTCCCACAGCATCTCAATCGTCTAGCCAAGGGGCAGCCCCGCGCCATGCACTACGCCAGAGGTGACGCCAAGGCCTACGCCCACGCCAACATGAAGGGGATATGGGCGGCCGCGCTCACGCCGTTCACCGAGGACGGGCAACTGGATGAGGACGGGTTCGGCGAGAACGTCCGCCACTGGACCGAGGACCTGGGCATCGCAGGGCTGTTCGTGTGCGGCAAGCAGGGCGAGTTCTTCTCGATGAGCCCCGGCGAGCGCAAGCGGTGCCTGGAGTTGGCCGTGGAGGCCGTCGGTCCGGGGGCGCAGACGATCATGTCGTGCTCGGACCAGAACCTCGACGTGGTCCTCGATCTGGCTCGCCACGCGCAGGGTGCCGGAGCGGACTACATCGTGGTGCACGCTCCGACGCTGCACTTCGTGCATGAGCACGACGAGACCGTGTACCGCTACTACAAGACGATCTCTCAGGCAGTGGACATCGGCATGGCGCTGTGGAGCCATCCCGACAGCGGCTACCTGATGTCTCCGCAGCTGTGCAACCGGCTGGCCGACCTCGACAACGTGGTGGCCATCAAGTACAGCGTTCCCCGCCCGATGTACGCCGAGCTCACTGCGCTGGCCTCGGACCGCATCCAGGTGAGCACCGCCTCGGAGGATGAGTGGCTCGACAACATCCTCGAACTCGACTGGAAGCTCTACCTGTGCTCGTCGCCTCCCTTCCTGCTCCAGACGGCCGCCGACCGGCGAATGCACGACTACACCCAGGCCGCCTTCGCCGGGGACGCCGCCGGAGCCCGCCGCATCAGCGAGAGCCTCAACCCGGTGCGCGACGCGCTGAAGCGGACCAGGCCGGCCGAGAAGCCCCACGCTCACCAGAAGTACTGGCAGGACCTGCTCGGGCAGGTCGGGGGCCGTGTCCGCCCACCGCTCCTGGAGCTGACCGACGACGAGAAGGCAGCCACCCGCGAGGCCTTCGACCAATGCGGACTGCGGGTGTGATCCAGTAAGGAAAGAGGTCATGACCCGGCTCACAACATTCAACTTCCAGAACTGGATCGAAGAGCACCGCGACCTGCTCAAGCCACCGGTCGGCAACCAGCAGATCTGGGAGGACGCCGACCTCATGGTCACCGTCGTGGGCGGACCCAACCGGCGCACCGACTTCCACGACGACCCCGTCGAGGAGTTCTTCTACCAAATGGAGGGTGACATGGTGCTGAAGGTCATCGACGATGGTGTCCACCGCGACGTCCCCATCAGCGAGGGCGAGATCTTCCTGCTGCCGGCCCACGTTCGCCATTCCCCCCAGCGCCCCCAGGCCGGGTCGATCGGGCTCGTCATCGAGCCGAAACGTCCCGAGGGGGAGAAGGACGCCTTCGAGTGGTACTGCTTCGAGTGCCAAGCACTGGTGCACCGCGTCGAGGTGATCCTGACCAGCATCGTGCGCGACCTGCCCCCGCTGTTCGAGCGCTTCTACCAGCACGAGGAACTGCGAACATGCCCCCAGTGCGGGACGCTGCATCCGGGCAAGGAACCCCCCGAAGGCTGGGTGAAGCTGTAGCACCCGTCGGAGAATCTGCTGTGAGCAGCGAACCGACCAGCTTGCGGCTGGCATTCGTCGGCTGGGGCGCGATCGCCCGAGCGACAGCCCGGCTGCTCCGCGACCGCGGCACCCCGGTGGAGATCGTGGCGGTTGCGGTGCGGGATCCGACGAAGCCGCGCCCAGACCGTCCGCGGGAAGCGCACCTGCTCACGAGCCCGCGAGAGCTCGGTCAGACCGAGGTGGCGATGGTCGTCGAAGCGGCCGGTCGCCACACCGTCGTCCCCTGGGGCCGGGCCGCCCTAGGAGCGGGGCTCGACTTCGTGATCACATCGGTCTCAGCCCTCGCAGACCCCGGCGTTCTCGACGACCTGCGGGAGCTGGCCGTCCGGAACGGTGCCCAGATCCACATTCCGCCCGGCGCACTCGGAGGCGTGGATGCCCTGGCCGCGGCCAGCGCAATGGGAATCGACGCCGTCGAGCACCGCATCATCAAACCCCCGCAGGCGTGGCTGGGAACCCCAGCGGAGAACCTGTGCGATCTTCACGCACTCGCTCACGCCGAAGCGTTCTTCAGCGGAACAGCCGACGAAGCCGCATCAAGGTTCCCCCAGAACGCCAACGCGGCCCTCACGACGGCATTGGCCGGCATGGGACCGGAGGCGACCCGGGTCACGCTGATCGCGGATCCAGATGCAGAGGTCAACCGGCACGAAATCCGCGCCGAGGGCCGTTTCGGTGAACTTTCCGTCATCCTGCGGAACAAGCCTCTCGACGAGAATCCGAAGTCCTCGGCCATGACGGCACTCAGTCTGGTCCGCTGCATCGAGAACCGCCTCAATCCAGTGGTCATATGACCGAGGGCAAGCGCAGATCCCTTGCGACTAGGCACGCATCCGCCGACGCGGTGTCCCAGGACCCATAACTCAATTGGTATGTCTTCGCCCATAGCCGGCACTGGCGGGCTCGATCCGCGGAATCTAGATTCGACCAAATCGCGGTGCGTACGGTCCCGCGTAATCAAGGGAGGGCAAATGGGAGGAACCACGAATCTGACACGCACGCGGCCACGGTGGCTCTGGCGTGCGGTGGCGATTGTGGCCACGTTCGGCATCTTGGCGGCCGCCTGCGGCGACGATGACGAGGATGCCGCACCGGCCGAGACGGCGGAGGCCGCGCCCGAGGCTGCACCTGAGCCGGAACCGGCTGAAGAGCCCGAGGCTGCACCTGAGCCGGAACCGGC